>NZ_JACJPP010000007.1:317338-634677 GCF_014696135.1 Nodosilinea sp. FACHB-141
GGATGACGACACCGTTGGCCTAGACGACGACTACGATGACGACGATGACGATGATGACGACAACGTCTACCCCTGGGACAGCGGTAATGGCGCTGCCGCTAACCTCGAAACCCTAGAAATTTTTCCTCTCACGGCGGCGGCTCTGCCGCCCCTGTGCTACGTCGTTGTAGAGCGCACCTCGTCGGAGCTGGTCGTGTTGCCCCTACGTACCTTCGCGGAGCTGGGCCAAATTCCCGAAGAAGAAGGAGATGCCCGTACGTTACCGGTGTTTGAGAACCACAATGTGGCCCGTCGCTTCTCGCGCCGCAACCAGCGGGTGGTCAAAGTGCCCGATGGCAGTCTGCTGCAAACCACCAGTTCCTATCTGCAGGCGAAAGGCATCACCCGATTGTTTATTGATGGGCAGGTGTTTTCCCTAGATCAAAACTTCGTAGAGCCTGTCCTCCCCGTCGGAGACGATTGACCGATCCACAGGCTAGGCAACAGGCCGCTTAAAGGTTAGCGCTGACCCGGCGCATTTCCTGCAATCTCCCCATACACTGGGTCTACTGGCGTTTAACCCTGGGGAAACATGGATGTACTGCTGCACATTGCCATTGGCATTGGCCTCAGCACCGCCGCCGGGTTTAGAATTTTGGTGCCGTTTTTGGTGGCGGGGATAGCTTCCCAACAGGGCTATCTGGCCCTGTCCCCCAACATGGCTTGGATGGGAACAACCCCTGCTATTTTGGCCTTTGCCGCCGCTACGGCCCTAGAGGTGCTGATTTATTTTGTGCCAGTCGTCGATAATTTGATGGATGCGGTGGAGCTGCCAGCAGCGGCGATCGCAGGCACCATACTCACGGCTGCCGTCACAGGTGGCGACATGAACCCCTTTTTGCAGTGGAGCTTGGCCCTGATTGCCGGTGGCGGCGTGGCCAGCAGCACCCAGGCGTTTACGGGCTTAGCTCGGCTAGCTTCCACAGCGGCGGGTGGCCCGGTAGGCAACATCGCGGTTTCGACGACCGAGCTGGCCAGCTCGACTATCCTTTCGGTACTGGCGATCGCAGTGCCGATTCTGGTACTGCTGGTAGTAGGTGTGCTGCTGTACCTAGTGTTTCGACGGCGAGGCCGCAAACGACGGGTTTCCTAAACCCTTTGCCACTAGCTCAGCTACCCTGCCCAACCTTATCCCTATGGGAATCGTCTTGAGCTATGGCTAAAAAAAATACCATCACTCACGCTAAAAAAGCCTTTAAGCATCAATTCGACGCCATGGTGCCGTTGATTTTATCGGAATGGCCTCAACTAACTGAAGATAATCTGCTGGCCACCAAAGGTGACCTAGAGCTGGCCGTGGATTATATCAGCAGCGAAATGGATAATACCAAAACTCGCATTCGCCGCCATCTGAATGAGCTAGCTGACTTGGTCGAAGTGGATCCACCGGTTTTGAGCAATGTCTCTCGCAAGTCTTCCATCAATGGAATATCGTCTGCCCTAAAATCTACTGTCCTAGACGCTACTGAGCCCTTGGGGGTAAGTAAAACCAGCATTGACAATCTGCTCGATGACCTCGAATCGCGCACCGAAAACCTAATCCAAGAGCTGAAGGCTGAAATGCTCCCCGAGCTTGAGAAACGCGCTCGCAGCAACTTGGGGCAAAGCCTGCTAATCGCCCTGGGCCTTGGCTTTGTGTTGGGTCTGATCTTGGGAGGCAAGCGTGGCTAGCTCTGACTCCACCTTTGACCAAATCGAAGGTTACTTTCGACGACTGTGGCGTCTGATGACGGTGCTGATCGATACCCACCTCAACGTGGCGGTGCAAGAGGCTAACTACGAAAGCCGACGGTTGATCAGTGGGTTTATTCTGCTGGGCATCGGCATTGGTCTAGTTACCACAGCGGTTGTGCTCGGCGTTGTCGCCAGCGTGGCGTTTGCTCAATCTCTAGGGCTGAGCTGGCTTCAGGCAATCGGGGCCGTAGCTGGGGTCAATCTGCTGCTGGGACTGATATTTCTCACCCTGGGGCGGCTGCGGCTAAGCGGGCCGCTGATGATTCAGACCCAGGCTCGCCTCTCGCGATCGATCGCATTGCTAAAAGCCAAAGAGTAATTAGAGAAGTAAGCGGCCTGCAATAGAGAACTTTGCGACCAATGCCAGACATTACTCAGGCAAGACGCTTAGCTCTGCTTTATCATCTGCAGCAGCAGTCCCAATACCTGATCCATACTTCCCTGAAGGGATCTAATCTCCAGCTCGATGCGATCGAGCCGCTCTAGTACTTGGCTGCTGTGGTCAGAATTTGGAATCCAGGTTTCGCTGCTGCCAGAAATCTCGTTGACCTCATTCAGTTTTGCTGCCAAAGAATCCCAGCTATTCGCCTTGATATCGAAATGAGCCTTAGCGGCTTTGAGAGTCTTAAATTCCTGCTTTAGATCCGCAACTTCATAAGTAGTTGGAGCCTCGCTCTGATCCCTTTGACTCAAATCCTCTTCGACCATCTCCACTACCTCACCAATGAGCCGATCGTGGTTCTGGGCTATCTGGGCTGCCGCACCCAGTATCCGGGAGGTAGCTTTAATCTGCGTATCCGTTTCCTGCCGTAAGGTTTCGGCAATGTTGCGGAGGCGATCGCCCAGGGTCGCAGGTTGTGAAGCCGGAATTATTGAAGCTGAATCGTTGCTCATGGATTACCTGTTCTTTACTCCGCCAGGATTTCCCTAACAGCAGTCCATATCCGCTGAAACTTTTGCAGCATTCCTACTGGATTATTGGCCACCTCACCATCAACTGAATCTACTAACCTCTGAATTCGATCCATCCGGGATGCTACATCTTCCAAGCTCTGAATAGCTTGATCCTTTTTGGTCAGCGACTCGCGCAGGACGATCGCCATTTGGCCAATCTCTTCCTTCAACCGCTCGTTTTCCCGCTTGCGTCGGGTCTCCCATCCTTTAATTCCTGCCTTAGAACGCCGCTCAAATTTCAGCTCTTGCTCAACCTGCTTGTACAGCGCCAGGTAGTTCTGAGACTCTTGGTGAGCTTCGTTGTACTTGACCTCAAGCTCGCTACTTTTGGCTTTCTCCTCGGTATAAAGCGTCAGATACGAACTCGCCTGCTCTTGGGTTTCCCGAAAGAGAACAATCGTCGATTGCAGCTTTTCCCCTTGCTCTCGATAAAGCGTTTGGCTTTCCTCTAGCTGTCGCTCTTTCTCGACAACTTGATCCTTAGCCTCATCCCGTTGCGATCGCACGTTAATGAGAATCTGCCGAAGCTCGTTGTACGGTATCGGCTCAGCCCGCTTCGCCTGCGGGTGCTGAATCGCGTTGTCGTCGTTTGAATTACGTCTGTCGGCCCGTCGCATTCCCGGCATTTATAGACACCCTTCCCACGGCTGTATTAACCTCTTCCTGTTGAGAATGCCCCTGTCCGGAAGCTGAAGACCAAAACAGCAGCCCTAATCTTGCTGGGTTGAAAATTGGCGTGCTCCGATCGCCGCCAGCACCCCTGCCACCGCTAGCAGAATGGGGATTGAGTACCAGGGAAATTCGCCTAAGGGCTTGTAGGCGGCTGCCCGCAGGCCGATTGTTGTATAGGTAAGCGGTAGCAGGTAAACGATCGCCTTCAGCGCCATAGGCAGAGTGCCGGGGTCAAAGAACGTGCCGCCCAAAAACGACATCGGCACAATCAAAAAGTTGTTGAATAAGCCAACGCTTTCGAGGGATTTGACGTTGAGCCCGACAATGACTCCCAGACCGGCAAACACGGCGCAATTGAGCACCACCAGCAGCAAAAACAGGGGATTCACAAAGCTCCAGAACCGCCCAGTGAAGAGAATCGCTACCAGAATCACCGAGCCCGCCGTCATCAGCCCGCGCACGATGCCCGCCAGCATTTTGCCCAAGTGCAGCGCCAAGGGACGCACCGGGTAGAGCAGCATTTCCTCAAAAGTTTTGGTAAACAGGCGATCGCCGCAGATCGAAAACGTGGTGCCACCAAAGCTAATCACCATTGACGACAGCGCCACCATACCCGGCAAAATAAACTCTAGATAGTTCTCGCCTGCTGAGGGAGTAGTCACCTGGTCGATGGCGCTGCCCAGGCCCAAGCCAAAGGCCAGGATGTAGATCAGCGGTGACACCAGCCCCGATGCTGCCACCTGTGGGATGCGCACCCGCAAATCGAGCCAGTCGCCCCAGAACACGGTGAGCATATCAACCCAGAGGGTCCGTAGAGGCAGAGCCTCGACCTGACGCAGGCGAGGACGGGAAAGAATATTGGTCACGACATCATTTGCAACGCTTCTTAATAGTCTAAGGCGTAGGGGTATTCTCGCCAGATCGACCTGCTATTGGTCGCCAGGAGCTTTATGGTAAAAGGCCGCAATGTCGAATTAGACCCCCCTAGGGGTTAAAAAGCTCGTCTTCGTTGCCAACCCACCACTCTCCCAAGCCCATCAGCTCCTTGTGCAGCGCTTGAAGCTCCTCCATGTAGAGTTCAGGGGGAGTGGTGTCTTTGCGCTCTTCTAGCTTTTTCAAGCGCAGCAGCACTAGCAGCCAGGGTTTAGAGATGCCATCTCTAGCCTCGATAAATTGGGCAAGCTCGCGACTGTCCATGGTTAACCTGCGGCTGGGGGTATGAATTACTGTAACAGCGGTGCCAATGGTCTGCCTGACCCGCTCTACAGCCAAGGTTGTATACATCTATTGCGTTAGAGACACGAAAAGTTAGATAAGGTTGTGGGCTGATCCCCAGATTTTTAGCATGGAGATGTGCGGCGCGTTGGCGAAGCCTGATCTGGGCAAAATCGCCGGTCTCCAGCTACTTAGAAATTTCAGCAGTCCTTACGAGTGGAGCGTTTCGGTCGCACAGCCTTTGCGAGTACTTCTTTGAGGTGGCGACATGGTAGCTACGTCTGTAGTTCAGCATTCTTTGGTGCAGCGTGATCAACAGTTGGTGCTCTGGCTCGACCAGGTACGGCTAGAGGATGTGCACCTTGTGGGCGGCAAAAATGCCTCCCTTGGAGAAATGATTCAGCAGCTCACGCCCAAGGGCGTGAGAGTGCCAACGGGGTTTGCCACCACCTCCTACGCCTACCGCTACTTCATTGAGAAAACTGGGCTAGATGCTCAGCTGCGCCAGGTGCTAGGCGGTTTCGACGTGAACGATGTGAGCGAGCTGCGGCGACGGGGCAGAAAGGCGCGATCGCTGATTCTCAACGCCACCTTCCCCGACGACCTGAAGGCTGCCATTCTCACGGCTTACCACCAGATGTGTGAGGAGGCAGGGCAGAGCCTCTGCTTTGGTGATGAGTCCTGCCTGCAAGACCACGCCTACACTGAGGTTGATGTGGCTGTGCGCTCTAGCGCCACCGCCGAAGATTTGCCCGACGCCAGCTTTGCGGGCCAGCAAGAGACCTACCTGAACGTCTACGGTGACCAGGCAGTGCTAATTGCCTGCAAGAAATGCTACGCCTCGCTGTTTACCGATCGCGCCATTTCCTATCGCACCACCAAACACTTCGACCACTTCGATGTGGCCCTATCGGTGTGCATTCAGCGCATGGTGCGCTCCGATCTCGCCACCTCGGGGGTGATGTTCTCCATCGATACCGAGACCGGCTTCCAAAACGCGGTGCTGCTGACCGCCGCCTACGGCCTGGGCGAAAATGTGGTGCAGGGCACCGTCAACCCCGACGAATATGTGGTGTTTAAACCCACCCTCAAATCTGGCCACAAACCTATTCTCAGCAAGCGCTTGGGCACCAAAGCCCTGCGCATGGTCTATAACACTACCGGCACCGAGCTGACCAAAAACGAGCCGGTGCCCCTGGCCGACCAAGAGCGTTTTGCCATCGAAGAAGACGACATTCTTCAGCTCGCCCAGTGGGCCTGCACTATCGAAGAGCACTACAGCCAACTGCGCGGCGTCCACAGCCCCATGGATATTGAGTGGGCCAAGGATGGCCATACGGGGGAGCTGTTTATCGTGCAGGCCCGGCCTGAAACGGTGCAATCGCAGAAATCGCAGAATGAGCTGCGATCGTACATTCTCGACGTGCCCGAGGGTGCGGAGCCGGTGGCCCGTGGGCGCGCCGTAGGCGATCTGATTGGCCAGGGCGAGGCCTGCGTGATTTTAGAGGTGTCCCAAATTGCCGAGTTCCGCCCTGGGGAAGTGCTGGTCACGGCTCGCACCGACCCCGACTGGGAGCCGATTATGAAGCAGGCCAGTGCGATCGTCACTGACCAGGGCGGGCGTACCTGCCACGCCGCCATCATTGCGCGAGAGCTGGGTATTCCGGCGATCGTCGGCTGCGACAACGCCACTCAAATGCTCGAGATGGGTGACTTCGTCACTGTCTCCTGCGCCGAGGGCGAAGAAGGGGTGATCTACCGAGGCGAGCTGCCCTTTAGGGTCGAGACTACCAAGCTCGATAGCCTGCCCGAAACCCGCACCAAGATCATGATGAACGTAGGCAACCCCGAGAAGGCCTTTACCCTAGCCGCCCTGCCCAACGACGGTGTTGGCCTAGCTCGGCTGGAATTTATCATCGCCAACCACATTAAAGTGCACCCGCTGGCCCTGCTCAACTTTGACAGCCTCGCCAACGGCTCTGAAAAGCGTGAAATTCAGCAGTTGACGGCTCATTACGACCACAAACCCGATTACTTCACCGATAAGCTAGCCCAGGGTGTCGGTACCTTGGCTGCTGCCTTTTATCCCAAACCGGTGGTGGTGCGACTGTCCGACTTTAAGAGCAACGAGTACGCCCATCTGCTGGGTGGCAGCACCTTTGAACCTGACGAAGAAAACCCAATGCTGGGCTGGCGCGGTGCCTCTCGCTACTACGACGAGCGCTACCGTGACGGTTTTGCCCTTGAGTGCCAGGCCCTCAAGCGGGTGCGCGATGATATGGGCCTCACCAATGTGATTTTGATGGTACCCTTCTGCCGCACTCCCGAAGAGGGCCGCCGGGTGCTTGAGGAAATGGCCCGACACGGCCTAGTGCGTGGCGAAAATGATCTGAAGGTCTACGTGATGTGCGAACTGCCTAATAACGTAATCTTGGCTGACGAGTTCAGCCAGGTGTTCGATGGCTTTTCCATTGGCTCGAACGACCTCACGCAGCTTACCCTGGGGATCGATCGCGACTCGGCCCTGGTGGCCCATCTGTTCGACGAGCGCAGCACCGGGGTCAAGCGCATGGTGAAGATGGCGATTCAAACCGCTAAGGAGCACGGCCGCAAAATTGGCATTTGTGGTCAGGGCCCCAGCGACTACCCCGAGTTTGCCCGCTTCCTAGTAGAGCAGGGCATCGACTCCATCAGCCTCAACCCAGACACGGTGATCAAAACCCGCCTAGAGATCGCCGACATGGAGCAGCAAATAGGTTGAGAATGGCTACAGCTCCCAGGGATATTTCAAAACCTGGAAAGTTTGAGCCTAAAGGATTGCTTCACGGGTGTTCGTAGTTTTGTGGGATAGCCCTCTTGGTCGTTCGGTCAGGACAGGCAGGAGCCTATTCCACAAAACCTAACGGCATTTGGCTAATCCGCTGATGAAAATTTAGGCAAGACTCTGATCAGTCTCGAAGTCTTTGAGTCCTGTGGGGTCATCGCTCGGGTCGAACGGTTTAGAGAAGAGCGTACTTTTGTGTGATTGGCGGCGAATAATTCTAAGCAGCTTAAGCAGTTAAGGACTGTAGCTGCTATGTACGATCTTGGCTTTCGTGAAAAGACTCAGTCAGAGTCATTTGGAAAAATCTTAATCAATCATTTGTACGATTAATCCTGAGATAGAGCCTTCTAGAAAAAGTAACCCTTATGCTGTAAAGCAAAGAGTTTGAGCGATCGCTTGCTCTGCCAAATTGCAGGTCAAAACCGATTATTTTGTCATTGCTTCATCACTGCGATCGTAGTCATTCTCTCCTCTAGATTATGAGTAGGAACAAATGAATCAGGTTAAGCCAGTTATCGTTGTTCACGGTGGAGCTAAAACCATTTCAGAAGACAAACTGGAAGCAAATCACGCTGGGTGTCGAGCAGCAGTAGAGGCGGGGTGGAAGATACTTCGTAGCGGTGGTAGTGCAGCTGCAGCCGTTGAAGCTGCTATTCAGGTATTAGAGTCTGACCAAACATTCAATGCCGGCTTCGGTTCAACCATGAATAGTGAAGGCGAAGTCGAAGACGATGCCGCCATGATGGATGGAGCAACGTTAGATTGGGGAGCCGTTGCAGCCGTGCAGGGAGTTCGTCATCCCATCTCCGTTGCCCGCAAGATTATGGAAGACAAGCCTCGATTCCTAGTGGCTGAAAGTGGTGAACGATTTGCCCTCGAGCACGGGCTAGAGGTGTGTGATAAAGATGACCTGGTCAGCGAAGAACAGTATCAGGAATGGAAAGAAGAAGCTAACGTCTTAGATCGTCCAAATACTGTGGGCTGTGTGGCACTTGACAGCAGTGGCAATCTTGCTGCAGGTACTTCCACAGGTGGTACGACTGGCCAATCCCAAGGACGTGTGGGCGATTCTGCTTTAGTTGGCGCTGGTTTATATGCGGATAATCAACTGGGAGCTTGCTCAACTACTGGGGATGGCGAATCAATTATTCCGGTGGTACTTGCGAAGACGGCAATCGATGCCTTAGCTGAAGAAACTCATCCAGACCAAGCAGCCCAACACGCGATCAACACCCTCAAAGCTCGTGTAAAAGGTGAGGCAGGCTGTATCTTGCTTGATAGCCAGGGACGCATCGGGTGGGCATACAACTCAGACAATATGGCGGTTGCCTACATGACTGAAGCTTTGCAGCAGCCAGCCGTTTTTACCCAAAAGGAATAATTATTTGCGATCGCTTAAACTGCCATGTTTTCTCAAACTGACTTTGAATTCTTCCAAGGCAATTCTTTTTCTGATCTCTTCGCCCAGGATATTGAAAATGAATCCTATGCCCTGATCTTAAATTATCCCGCAACTGCAAAATGGGCAGCTTATCCTAACGTCCAGAAGTATTTTCTGCAAGACGGCAGCAGTGAAGCTACCAAAACGTCATTTGACAAAATTTGCCAAAAAGAACCTTGGAAAAATCTAGCTGTACTGGGAGACACGCTTCCTGGGGTAGTCATTAACCCACCGCAAAACCTCTTAGTGAGGTATTGGCAAGAGCATTTTGGCTTTGGCGATCGACAACTAGAGATGATGGATTGCTCAACATATTTAGATGACTTCAACCAGAGCAACCACCTCAGTCAAGCGATTACGCTTTTCCCGTTCGATCGATTACTGCCCGAGAAACATGCCGTCAACCCCGATACGCACTATCGTTTGTTGAGCAAAGCCACCCTCGCCAAGTTAGGAGTGCTCTGCCCAATTTACCAAACCTACGATTTAAGTCAGGTTGATCTAAATCAAATTCAACTTCCATCAGAGTACCCCTACCTAATTAAGACATCGCATGGTCTTTCGGGCGAGGGTACTTATATCATTCGCAGCAATAGCGATCTTAACTACTGCTTGGAAGAACTCAAGAAGTATATGAGGATCAATCTATTAGAAACCATTATTGTTTCAGAATTTGTTAAGCATGAAGTTGGTAACTATTGTGTGCAGCTCTATGTTAATAAAGCTGGAAAGATTACTCTAATTGGTGTGACACAGCAGCTAGTAAGTTCCGAAGGAAATTATTTAGGTGGGTTAGTCGATTACACAAATGATATGAGCAAATTCTTTCCAATGATTTCGGCGATCGGAGAGTATGCCTATCAGCAAGGATATTTCGGTATTATTGGTTTTGATGTTCTGGAAGATAGGGATGGAAAACTTTATGCGATCGACGCTAACTTTCGCATTAACGGTTCCACACCGCTTTGTCTTCAGCGCCATTTGTTGTTGAAGCATGGTAAAGCGATCGCAAAATATTCGAGCGATTATCGGATGGAAGGAACGCTTGATTCAATTTTGCTCACACTAAAGTCAGAGCTAGAGCGCAAAGATTTTCTTATCTTGTCGGCGCTAGAAAAGGTGAAGTATGGAAAAATCTATACCGAAATCTATGGCATTGCCACGGGAAAAAGCTTACAAGATATGCAACAGATAGAACAGAGCTTGCACAGCAAAGGCTTGCATTTGACGAGCTAATACACAGAGAGTACAGGGCGTGGTTGAGGTTGAGTGAGGTTTCAAAAACGCCCGTGTAGCTGACTGTTCGAGATTGATTTGATCACACCAGGCCTACGCTACCCCGGCAAACATGGCTTCGTAGGGCTGAGGATTGGCATTGTCTTGGGCAACAATTTCCACAATTTTGTTGCGTGACTGAGGCTGATACAGTGCTTCTACACAGACCTCAGCTACCTTTGACCGGGGCACGCTGCCCTCAGACAGCGTGTCTGCCGAGGCCATAACTAGGGGGCGGGTGTCGGTGTCGTCGTCCTTGAGGCCGCCGGGGCGAACGATGGTGTAGGTGAGACCGCTGGCCTGCAGGTAGGCCTCAGCCTGATGCTTCCAGTAAAGAATGAGAAAGAACAAATTGAGGGGGTGGAAGAAGCGGGAGGCGCAGAGCGACGACACCATGACAAAGTGCTCGATGCCGGTTTCTTTGGCCACATCGATCAGATTTTTGTTGCCTTCGTAGTCAACCTGGTAGGGGCCAGTAGGGTCAAAGCCGGGGCGAGCGCCGGTAGCAGATAGCAGTACGGTGCAGCCTGCGATCGCTTTGCGAATGCTCTCCTTATCGCTGACGCTGCCCTCCATCAGGGTGACCTCAATGGGTAGCTTGTCTCGGGCAGCGGCGGCATCGCGCACAAAGGCCACTACGGGCACGCCGCGACTCACGAGCTGGTTCACAATTTTTGAACCTGTGGCTCCAGTCGCCCCGGCAACAAATGCTTTCACAGCTACTTCCCCGATAGTTGTAGAACTGGCCCAATTTTACGAAAGGTGATGTGAAAAGAAACCAACCCTAGGGCTGGTTACATGAAACCGTGATAGGCGTGACAGTTCTGAGGGACACACTTGAGATACTAAAGCCTTACGATGGGTTAAGCCTGGGACGCAACCTTTGGCTCAATTACATTGTCTGATGTCGTTTAAGCAAGTGGTTGCACAGTGACTCTTGAATTTATGCCATCTGCCCAAAACTCCAACGCCTCGCCCTTGCCGGGGGATGAGGAGGTTGGCGTTGAGGAAGCGGTGGTCAACGACCAAATTTCCCCGACCACCGCTGACCATGCGGTCGGCCAAGCCCCCCATGCTCAGGTACCCCTAGACGGGGCTCTGCTGTTAGAGGGGTACTACGCTGGCAAAATGGACATGGCCGCCGATAGCGACACCGTTGGTCGCTACCTCAACAGCCACCGGGGGTGGTTTACCCGCTGCGCTCACCCAATGCAGGTAGAGGCGCTCTCAGACCACGGCTATGGACTGGTGGTAGGGCGCTTCTCGGTGCTGGGCTATGAAGTAGAGCCTAAAGTAGGTCTCTATTTGTCGCCCCTCGACCATCAGGTCTACCGCATTGATACGATTCCGGTGCCGGGGTACGTGCCTCCCGGCTACGACGTCGATTTTCATGCGGTGATGCGCTTGCAGGATGGCCCTAATGCCACCCCTCCCGCCACCAATCTCACTCAGGTTGATTGGGATCTGAGCCTAGCGGTCAAGATTCACATGCCACGCCTGCTCAACTCGGTGCCGCGATCGCTGCTTAAATCTTCGGGCGATCGCCTGCTTAACCAGGTGGTGCGCCAGGTCTCTAAGCGCCTCACCCGCAAGGTGCAAGACGACTTTCACCACAGCCACAACCTGCCCCTGCCCGAGAGCTACCGGGGCCACCACTTCTGGTCGAACTGGGGCCGGTAATCGGGCGGCGGTGTCTACGATGGCCGGGCCTAGGCTAGACCTGGGGATGGTTTAACCGGCAACACAAAGCGATCGCAGCCTAGGGGTCTCTTTTGAGCTGCGATCGCTGGAGAATTGATTGCTTATAACTTGCCTAGGTCACCCTGCGGACTAGGATCCGGCTGAGGCCTGAAGGTCAGTCAGCAGCCGCTGCACGATTTTCATGCCAGTAAAGGCTTGCCAGCTAAATAGCCCGACTAGCACCATGTTGAGGGTGATGTGGGTGAGACGAGCCGTCTCACTACCCTTCTGCATAAACGGCACTAGGGCGGCAGAGATAGCAATCAGGGTTGCCATACCCAGGCCTGCTAACAGGTGAGGCCCCACAAACAGCTTGCCGGCCTCTAAGTAGGTAGCCCCCATGCCACCCACGGTGCCCATCACCATCCAGGCCAGCAGCAGAGAGCCGACCTTGTGGTGCTTGAGGGCAAACTTGCCTTTGATCAACTCTTTGCGGGTTTCGGCATCGCCCAGGCGGGTGCGACGCGACTGAACTCCCAGGTAAAGGGCGTAGAGGGTAATCGCCAGCAGCAGCCACATGGTTATGGGGTGAACAAAGTTGAGCCAGGGTTGAATCGTGTCTAAGGTCATGGGCTCCGCCGTTACATTTATTTAACAAAATTATAGGAGCACAGATTCTGGCTTGGCAAAGCATTGGCTCAGAATAAGTCCAGAATAAATAGGTGTCAGGCAGGAACCGGGTTGCAGGGATAGCGCCATGCAGGCACAGCCCTGGGTCTTGTCCTACCCATCACGCAGGGAGCATGGCCCCACTTGTTGTAGAGAAATCAGCTTTAGGGAGATGTCATGGGGCGATCGCAGCGGTTTGTGACGGCATTACTGGCCAGTTTTTTAGGGGCAGTGCTGCTGAGCCAGGGGATTCCAGGGTTTGCGGCAGAGCCTACCCGAGCGGCGGCGCCAGCGGCAACGGTGTTGGCCAACGCCGAGGATGCGCTGCCTGTGGATCCGGTCGCACGGCCCGAAAATACGCTGCCTACTCCATTTCCAGAGCAGCCCGACGGCACTCTAAAGCTGCCGCCTAAGGAACCCGATATTCCCGAGATTCCTGGGGCTGGCTCTGAGGCTATCCCAGCGGCCACAGATATTGATGCCGATTCAACCGTGGGCCGGGCGCTGCTGCTGTCTGGCCTTTCGCCCGAGGTGGCCAAGCGCAGCGAGATCTTGATCGAGGCCGATCGCCTCTACCAGGCCGGCAATCTCGCCGATGCTGAACTCCTCTACCGGGCGGCCAAAGACCCAGAATGGCTGGCAGAACCAGGGTCAGAGCTGGCGATCGCCCCCCTCACCGACCCCGCTGAGCTACCTCCGGCTGGGCAGGTCTACTGGCGCGAGGCCCAAGCCGGGGCCGAGTCCGAATTCCCCAATCGAGTGCTGGTGCCCTTAGAACTGCTGGTGAAAAACTACCCCGAGTTTTTGCCGGGTCAGGCCCTCTACGCCAGCTACCTCGTGCAAAACGACCGGGCCGACGAGGCGGCTCGGGTGCTGGATGAGGCGATCGCTCGCTATCCCTACAATCCCGAGTTGCTCAAGGCTCAGGCCGAGGTGCAGATGGCCCGCGAACAGTGGATTGAAGCTGCCATTACCGCCAACCAGTTCGCTGTTCTCAACCCCGAGCACCCCGAAGCCGAAGCCATGAGCACCCTGGCCCGGCAGAACCTCGATCGCTTTCGCGGCGAGACGAACCAAACCCTGACCCGCAATTTGATATCAAATATTGTCACTGGGGCGGCCGGATACATTCTCACCGGAGGGCTGCTGGGGCCATTTAGCGCGCTCAATTCTGGCATTTTGCTCATGCAGGGCGAAAGCGGTTTGGGCAATCAGGTGGCCGAGCAGGTGAAGCGACAGCTGCCCATTGTCGATGATCCTGAGATTCGCGCCTACGTGAATGACATGGGCCAGCGGCTAGCCGCCCTGGCCGGCCGCGACGAGTTTGACTATACGTTTGAGGTCATCATGGATGACAGCCTCAACGCCTTTGCCCTGCCCGGCGGCAAAATTTTCTTGAATGCTGGAGCGATCACCAAAAGCCACTCCGAAGCCGAACTGGCTGGTTTGGTCGGCCATGAACTGGCCCACGCGGTGCTTTCCCACAGTTTTCAGATGGTGACCCAGGGCAACCTTACCGCTAGCCTAGCCTCGTTTATTCCCATTCCTGAGGTGGCCAACATCGCTGCTGGGCTGGTGGTGTCGAGCTACTCCCGCGACATGGAGCGCCAGTCAGACATTTTGGGTACTAAGCTGCTAGCCACCAGCCGCTACGCCGCTGACGGGCTGCACAATCTGATGATTACCCTCGAAAACGAGTTCGGCAACCAGGGCGTGACCTGGTTTGCCTCGCACCCCAATCCAGGCGATCGCGTCAGCTATCTCAAGCAGCTGATCGACCAAGGCGGCTTCGACCGCTACACCTACGAAGGGGTCGAAACTCACCTCAAGATGCGCTACAAGATGAACCAGCTAATCACTCAATACAAGCTGGAACAAGGCATTCCAGAAGATGAACCAATTCAGGGCAGGCGTCGCTAAGCCACGCGTTCCTAGGGAATAGCGCCCTTATTGCCGGTGTTGGGTATTGGTTGACGGCAAAGACAACTGAGCTATTCAACCCAGCGCAGTACCGCATCATCGCTCTCGAAGAAGTTCACCCCACGATCGCCGCCAATAGCAGCACTACCCCCACCCCAAAGCACCCCACCATCGACCAGAAAGCGATTTTGGCACTTTGATCAACGCTCTTAGTAATGGCCTCGTGGGATTTCAGCGTGATGATGTAGGGTTGGTAGTCCTGGGCGGGTTTTTCAATGACGATGGTGCCGGTGCGATCGCTCGCCATCCCCACCACTAGCAGAGGGCGATCGAGCGGCAAAACGGTCTCTCGATAGCGGTAGCCCAAGGTGCGGCGGGGGCCGCTGATACTGTCTTCCCCCAGCGCTAGCGAAAACGGGCCAAAGGAGAGCATGCCCCCCGCCGGGTTGCCCGGCCGAAATTCGTCTAGCACTTCCACTGGCTCGATCTTGGCCTCTTCAGGATCCACTCGCACCTGCCCCGATGGATCTACCAGGTCGAAGGGAATGCGCTGACTGTGCTCGCTGATGGTTTCTGAGCCCCGCTGAGTGCTGGTAGTGACTTTGCCGTCACTGTCTTTCTGGCGCACGGTTTCTTCGTACTCGCGCACTACGGTGCTGCTGTAGCACACGCAGGGAACTGCCTTAAATTCTGAGGTGAGGGGTGTAGTCGTTTTGATGGTGCCCCACAGCCACACATAGTCGCGCCAGTCGCCGCCGCCAATTTCTTTTGAGACGGCAGTAGCCGCGGCCTCTAGGTCGGTTGCCTGACAGGCACGAGCCAGTTTGAGCTGGCGACAGCGGCCCTGCTGACGTTTTTGCACCCACCCGAGAACGGCCCCAGCGATAATGAAGATAATGCCTGCGATCGCCATACTGCTCTCCCGTCAATGACTGTCAGCTCTGGCTATCAGCTTGCCCAGACGCCGCGCCAGAAACCCTGCCCCTTAACGAATTTGCACGAAAGGCTTTCCCGCTGGCGTTATTTACCGAAAGGTTTTGTTGCAAAACTTAAAGCGTTGCCGACTGTCCTGAAAGCCCTGATACACTGACATTTAGCGATTCGTTGGACAGTCTCTGCTCTCAGGATGTGATTAGTCCAGAGCATCTAGAGTTTCAACGACTGCTTCCCCTAGCATCGCTGCCGGGAGATAGACCGGCCCACGTTCACCGCGCCATTGAAGGACTCATGGTAGATTCCCTTAAAAAGCCTGAATTTCAAGAGATTCGCCCAGGGGTAAAGTCTCCCGCCAAAGACACCATTCTCACCCCTCGGTTTTACACCACCGACTTTGACGAGATGGCCGCCATGGACATCTCGGTCAACGAAGACGAGCTACTCGCCATCCTCGAAGAGTTTCGGGCTGACTACAACCGCCACCACTTCGTGCGCAGTGATGTCTTTGACAAGTCCTGGGACTCGATCAGTGGCGAGACCCGGCAAATGTTTGTGGAATTTCTAGAGCGCTCCTGCACCGCTGAATTCTCGGGCTTTTTGCTCTATAAAGAACTGGGCCGCCGCCTCAAGGGCAAAAACCCTGTGCTGGCTGAGTGCTTTGAGCTGATGTCGCGCGATGAAGCGCGCCACGCGGGCTTTCTCAACAAGGCCATGTCTGACTTCAACCTACAGTTAGACCTGGGCTTTTTGACCAAGAGCAAAGACTACACCTTCTTTAAGCCCAAGTTCATCTTCTACGCCACCTACCTATCCGAGAAGATTGGCTACTGGCGCTATATCACCATCTTCCGCCACCTCGAGTCTCACCCTGAGAACGAGATTTACCCCATCTTCCGCTTTTTTGAGAACTGGTGCCAAGACGAAAACCGCCACGGCGACTTCTTCTCGGCCCTGATGAAGGCTCAGCCCGAAATCCTCAACGACTGGAAGGCCAAGCTGTGGTGCCGCTTCTTCCTGCTGTCGGTGTTTGCCACCATGTACCTCAACGACCTTCAGCGCAGCGGCTTCTACGCTTCCCTAGGTCTCAATGCTCGCGATTACGACATTGAGGTAATTGAGAAGACCAACGAAACCGCTGGGCGCGTCTTCCCGGTGACGCTAAACGTCAACCACCCCAGCTTCTTCAAGCGGTTGGATGTGGCAGCGGCAGCGAACGACAAACTGGCTAAGGTTTCGGCCTCTAACCAGCCCAAGCCTGTGCAGCTGCTGCAAAAGCTACCCCACATTGCCACCATTGGTTGGCAGCTGGTGCAGCTTTACTTCCTCAAGCCCATTGACACCATTGCCGTCCGCGGTCAGGTGCGCTAGAGGACACTCGCCATTTACCGGAACGCTATCCTCGTTTCCCCCAGCGGTTTTGCTCTTTGAGTGAGGCCGCTTTTTTTGCCTGTCCACCGGGTAGCAGTGTAGCTGGACGAAGGCGGTAAGATGCATAGGATTTATTGTGTGAGCTAGGAGCCGCCAAGTGGTGTCAACAACAATTCGACTGTTGCAACTGGGGGGCTGTCTAGCAGTGCTTGGGGTTGGGCAGAGCGCCATGGCCCTTGAGGAGCGAGCCAATGTCGCTGAAGAGGTCGCGCCCGCAACGCCTAGCCTTGAAACTCCCTACAACTCGACAGCCTCTGGCTTGGCCATCTGCCCTGAAACCGTCGAGTTTGTAGAATCTTGTACGGTTTCCTTTGAGGCAACGCTGCCAACGGTTAGTGCTATCCCAGAGACTCTAGCCCTTGAGCCCGAGGTAGCGGCCCCTCCCCTTGACCTCGACCCGGCTGTGATTGAAGGCAGCCCGACGCTCCAGCGCTGGCTGGAGGATGTGCCCGATGTGGCCAACGAGATTCGTCATCGGCCCAGCTTTCGCACTAGACTGCGGGTCGGCTACGCCCAGTTTCCCTCTACTGGCCAGGTTGGCGGCTTTGGGGTAGCGGTAGAAGATGTTTTTGTGCCGGGCACAGGCCTCGCCGCCAGTGTTGACTACAGCCGCAGCTGGAATAGCCAGCGCGAATCTTACGGGGGTGAGGCGCGTTATTATCTGCTGCCTCTAGGTGGCTATTTCAACCTTGCGCCTACGGTGGGCTATCGCTCCCTCAGCACCCCGGCCTACCAAACCGATGGGCTCGATGTGGGCCTGCGCCTGATGCTGGTGCCGTCGCGGGGCGGTGGGGCCGACTTGGCCCTGAGCCAGCGATGGGTGGCACCCGGCACCGGGGAGGAAGTGGGAATTACGAGCCTGGCGATCGGCTATGCCGTGACCCGTCAGCTAAGGCTAGGCACTGATTTTCAGCGGCAAAACTCCCGTTTTGGCCAAGACAGCCGCGTGGGAGTTTCTTTAGAACTGCTGCTGTAGTCATTGTCGTTTCAGGGCGATATTTCTGATTGCCTACAAAGCTCTAAAGTGCGCTGGTTTAAAGCAAAAAAAGGTGGAGAGCGATCGCTCTCCACCTTTTAGCTAGCCGAAGCAAGGCTGTGGGCTAGGGCAGGGTGCCCGGTTAGTTCGAGCCCGGTTCAGAGAACTCGGCATCGATCACATCATCGCCACCGGAGCTATCGCCAGGGGTAGCGTCGGGGCCAGGGGTTGCGCCAGCCGCATCGCCACCGGCCTGTTGATATAGGTTGGTGCTGATGCCATAGAGGGTCTGTTGCAGTTCGCCCGTAAGGGTTTTGATGGTGTCAAAGTCCTCGGCTTCAATGGCGGTTCTAAGCGCCTTGATCTGCTCCTCGGCTTTTTCCTTATCAGCGGCGGGCACTTTGTCACCCATATCAGCCAGCTGCTTCTCAGCCTGGTAGGAGAGTGAGTCAGCCTGGTTCTTGAGGTCGATGCGCTCGCGGCGCTCTTTGTCAGCGGCGGAGTTGGCTTCGGCATCCTTGACCATGCGCTCGATCTCAGACTCATCCAGCCTTGAGGCACCCGAGATGGTGATGGTCTGCTCTTTGCCGGTGCCCTTGTCTTTGGCGGTGACATTGAGAATGCCGTTGGCGTCAATGTCAAAGATCACCTCGATCTGGGGCACGCCACGGGGCGCAGGGGGAATGCCAGAGAGCTGGAAGGTACCCAGGCTCTTGTTGTCATTCGCCATTTCGCGCTCGCCCTGGAGCACCTTGATCTCCACGTTGGTTTGCCCATCTTGGGCGGTGGAGAACACCTCCGACTTCTTGGTGGGAATGGTGGTGTTGCGGGGGATGAGTTTGGTCATCACACCGCCTAGGGTTTCCACACCGAGAGACAGGGGAGTGACGTCGAGCAGCAGGATGTCTTTGACTTCCCCAGCCAGCACGCCACCTTGAATAGCAGCACCTACGGCCACGACCTCGTCAGGGTTGACGGTTTCGTTGGGCTCTTTGTCGAGGGTGCGCTTGACTACGTCCTTGATGGCAGGAATGCGGGTGGAACCGCCCACCAGCACCACTTCGTCAATGGCGGTCTTGGCAATCTTGGCATCCTTAAGAGCCTGCTCGACGGGGATGCGGCAGCGATCGATCAGATCGGCGCACAGCTCCTCGAACTTGGCTCGGGTGAGGGTCATTTCCAGGTGCTTGGGGCCATCCTGGGTCGCGGTGATAAAGGGCAGGTTGATTTCGGCTTGAGTTACACTCGACAGCTCAATTTTGGCTTTTTCAGCGGCCTCAGTCAGGCGCTGCAGGGCCTGCTTGTCTTTGCGCAGCTCGATGCCTTCCATCTTTTGGAACTCACCGGCTAGGTAGTCAACAATCTTCTTGTCGAAGTCGTCGCCGCCCAGGTGGGTGTCGCCAGATGTAGCCAGTACTTCAAACACGCCGTCGCCCACTTCGAGAATGGAGACGTCGAAGGTACCACCGCCAAGGTCAAAGACCAGGATGGTTTCGTTGCTCTTGCGATCGAGACCGTAGGCCAGCGAAGCGGCGGTCGGCTCGTTGATGATGCGCAGCACCTCTAGACCGGCGATTTTACCGGCGTCTTTGGTGGCCTGGCGCTGAGAGTCGTTGAAGTAGGCCGGCACGGTGATCACGGCCTGGGTGACTTTTTCACCCAAATACTTACCGGCATCGTCGGCCAGTTTGCGCAGAATTTGAGCCGAAATTTCTTCGGGTGAAAATTGCTGGCCTGCTTGGGGGCAGTCAATTTTGACGTTGTTGCCTACGTTCATGACTTTGTAAGCGACTTCGGTTGACTCGGTGGTGACTTCGTCAAAGCGACGACCGATGAAGCGCTTGACCGAGTAAAAGGTGTTCTCGGTGTTCATGACCGCTTGGCGCTTGGCGATTTGGCCAACGAGGCGATCGCCGTTCTTAGCGTAGGCGACGACCGAGGGGGTAGTGCGAAAGCCTTCGGCGTTAGCGATAACAGTGGGCTTTCCCCCTTCCATGACGG
This sequence comes from Nodosilinea sp. FACHB-141, assembly GCF_014696135.1. Classification (NCBI taxonomy): domain Bacteria; kingdom Bacillati; phylum Cyanobacteriota; class Cyanophyceae; order Nodosilineales; family Nodosilineaceae; genus Nodosilinea; species Nodosilinea sp. FACHB-141. The sequence goes on from NZ_JACJPP010000007.1 coordinate 337,103, forward strand.
CAACCACAGAGTTAGTGGTGCCTAGGTCGATTCCAACTACTTTACCCATATTGTCTTTGCTCCGGCTTGACAGCTATATCATCTATAGTGCTTGCTCAAGCCATTTCTCTGAAGGAGGGGATACCGAACCGTGGAAGGCGGGGTGTGGGGCGGGGAGGCGAGGGAGATGGGGAGATTCCCAAAATGCTATGAATGGGAAGCGCCAGTCTTTGGAGGACCCGAACAGCATCTTTAGTGGCAGGTTCTCGAAGATGGACTTTGAGCGCTGCCGGGTGCCCATGTCTACGGCACAGCCTTGCTCTTAATTCATTTCAAATAGCGATCGCCCTCGGGAGTGAGGCGCAGATTGACCACAGCCCGCTCATACACCACAATCAACCCCTGTGCTGCCAGTCTCTCTAGCAATCGCTGGCGATCGCCCACCGACACCCGCCGATGAATCTGTCCGGGGCGAATTCTGCCGCCCAAGCCCGATCGCAGAATCAGCAGCTCGTCGGGGGTGACGGGCCATACCGACAGATCGAGCTTGAGCAGAGTTTTGCTGGTGAGGGTGAGGCCAAATTGGGCGATGTCGTGGTCGTAGGTCAGCCAGCCCCTGGCCTGAAGCTGTTGACAGGCTTTGACCCGCTGGCGCATAGAACTTTTTCTCTCGACGGGCAGCGCGGTGAGGGCATCGCAGGTGCCGCCAGCGGCCTTGAGCTGGCTCAGGATAGCTAACTCAAGAGGATTTGGAGCCAGAGGGGTAGTCTGGGTTGCGCTCATGGGGACTGAAAATGATGCTGTCGTCCTGAAACGATTGGCGTGGGGTGAAGTGTAATGGAAGGGGGCGGGGCGATCGCGCTTGGGGCTAGTCTCTGGCTATCGCACTAGTTCATAGCAACTAGTTTTATCATGCCGCTTGCATCTTAACCACCGTGACCGCTGCTGTGTCTTTGAATTCTCAAACCTACCTGGGGCACAACCAGGAAGCCTATCAGGAGCTGCGACTGGCTCTGCAACTCAACCTGCGGCGGCAATTGCTGATTGCGGTGTGCGATGACCTAGCTCTGCAAGAGCAGCTGGCCCAGCGCCTGGAGGCTAACTTTAGTCCCCTGCCCGAGACAGTGCCCTTAGCAGCGGAGGTACGGGCGCGTCAATTCACGCTGGTGACCCTGCGGCTGAGCGGCGATCGCCCTGACCTGGTGCGCGAGGTCTTGCTGTGGCTGAAGCAGCAGCGTCGGCTCCAGAGCAGCTCGCCGACCACACCCGTGTTTCAAATTGTGGGCATCGACCAGCTCACCCGCCAGTCGCCTACGGTGCAAAACCGGTTTTTGGCTTCGCTGATTCGGGTCGATGCGCTGCTGACCCAGCTCGACTGTCGGTTGGTGGTGTGGGTGCCGCGCCCCTGGTTGGGCAAAATTCGTCAGTCGGTGCCTGGGTTTTGGCGATCGCGCAGCGGTCTGTTTGAGTTCATGGGTGAACCCGGTGCGTCCCCCTCGGCTCCGGCCGAGCCAGCGGTGCCGCCAGCGCCAACAAGCCCCTCGGCTAATCTCCCCGATCTCTGGCGGGTGCTGCGGGATGATCTTTCGACCTTTGAGCAGCCTGCGCCTGCGTCAACGGATCGTACTTCCAAGGATGCAGCGGTGGCACAGCGAGAGGTGCCGCCGACCGTAGAGCTGCCAATTCTGCTCAGCTCAGATTCTCAGGCTGCACCCAACAAGGCTCATGATCTGCCGCAGAATCCTCAGAACTACACTGTTGTAGAGCAAGGAACGTTTTCAAGCATCGTCATGCCGCCGGTGGGCTCAACGGCGGCAGAGACCCTGGCGGCCTTACAGCGGGCTGAACCTATGCTGCCAACCGTTGAGCCGGTTCCTGTCCCTGTATCCAGCCCAACATCGCTGCACCCTACAGGAGATCTACAGCTCCCCCCCGATCTGGCCCAAGATGTGGAGCTGGCGAATCTATGGCGCTACATTCAGGGATTGGTTGAGCAGCAGGCGGGGCCGCTGACCTTAGCGCGGACGTATCTAGCTCTAGGCCAGATGGGGCGCGATCGCCTCTCGGTCGAAGCCCCCGCCGCCAGCGTGCTGGACTTTGCGACGGCGGTGTACGACCGGGCGATCGCCGGTTTGCCCGAGGGCAGCACTGACTGGTGCGACGCCCTCAACGACCTAGCCAGCCTCTACTGGCTCCAAGGACAGCAGGAGAGCACTCCTGACCCCGCGCCTTGGCTGCGCCGCAGCGTCAGCACCTACGAAAAAGCCCTCCAGGGCGGCGCCAAAGCGATCCCCGCCGACACCTTGGGGCGCATCTACGGCAACCTGGGCACTGTCTATGGGCTACTGGCGAACCTGGACGATCCAGCCCCCTGTCTAGAAAAGGCGGTGGCGGCGTATCAGCAGGCTTTAGTACACAGCCCGGCGGCGCGATCGCCCATCGACTACGCCAATCTGCAAAACAGCTTGGGGGCGATTCACTGGCGGCTGTCCCAATGTGAGCAGCCTCAGCACCATCTGGCCCAGGCCATTGCCGCCTACGGTGAAGCTCTGGCCCACCGCACTGCCCAAGATGCGCCGCTGGAATATGCCATGGTGCAAAACAACCTGGGCATTGCCTACTGGAGTTTGGCCCAGCACCAACAGCCGGTATTTTTGCTCGAACGGGCGATCGCCGCCTACCAGGCCGCCCTCAAACATCGCACCGTGGCCGTTTCCCCGGCTGGTTGTGCGGCCACCGCCAATAACTTGGGCACTGCCTACTGGGATCTGGCTCAGCAGGCGGCTGTGGCAGGCGAACGGCGCATTGCTACCCTGCAACAAGCCGTTGCCGCCTACGAAACCGCTCTGGCCGCCGCCCAAATTGCCCTGCAAGAAACACCACCCCCTGCCCTTGGGTTTGACCTGTGGGCCACCTGTCACAGCGCCGGCGTGGTTCACGATCAGCTGGCTCAGGCGCTGCCAGAAACTCAGGCTGAAGCCCGTCAGCATCATCTAGAAACGGCCCTCAGCCAATACCTGCTGACCTACCAAGGCTGGTACGACAATCCCCAGCAAATGGAGGTGCTGATCACAGCCTTGGTCTACAACGCCCACCTCAACTTTGAAATCTTCGGCATCCCCGGTCAGCAGGCGGTGCTCTCTAAGCTGCCGGGGGAGCTGTTGGCTCAGGTGTTGCGGCGGCTGTAGGAGTAGGGATGGGTGGGTGAGTAGATGGGTGGATGGGGACAAATTCTAAGATCCAAAGCTAAGAGCCAGAATCGTTAAGAACCGTCGCACCCGCCTTCTCAAGGGCAAACCCTTGCAGGACAATGAAAGGCGTACTTAACGGTTTGCAACATCCCGCTAGAGCAAGGCTCCTGCTGGGCTGAAGGAATAACTATGGCCTACTACTGGTTCAAAGCGTTTCACATTGTCGGCGTGGTGGTGTGGTTCGCCGGGTTGTTTTACCTGGTGCGCCTGTTTATTTACCACGTCGAAGCCGAGGCCGAGCCAGAACCGGCCCGCAGCATTCTCAAGAACCAGTACACCATTATGGAAAAGCGCCTCTACGGCATCATTACCACTCCCGGCATGGTGGTGGCGGTCGCTATGGCTGTGGGGTTACTGGTGCTCATGCCTGAATACCTCAAGGATGGCTGGATGCACGCCAAGCTGGGGCTGGTGGCGGTGCTGCTGGCCTATCACCACTACTGCGCTCGGTTGATGCGGCAGCTGCACCGGGGTGAATGTAAGTGGTCGGGGCAACAGCTGCGGGCGCTCAACGAAGCTCCCACTCTGCTGCTGGTAGCGATCGTCATGCTGGTGATCTTTAAGAACAACTTCCCCACGGGGGCGACCACCTGGCTGATGGTGGGGCTGGTAGTGTTTATGGCGGCCACGATTCAGCTGTACGCCCGCAAACGACGGCTAGATAAGGAGAAAGCCGCCCTCGATGCGATCCCTGAGCCCCAGGCTTTGCAGAACTCCTGAGATAGTGCCCCTTACTTGAGCAGACGAATTTTGGCTGACAGACCACAGAAGGAGTAATGAGCGAAGAAGCAATGAGCTCAGATAAACGCTGGTTGGTACGGAGGATACTCGTTAGCTGCGGGTTCGAAGAAGCAATGAGCCCAAATGAGCGCTGGACGATATCGAGGGTATTCGCTATCTGCGGGTTCTTATGTTTGCTGGGGGGAGGCTTATTACTGACATTGGTGCCCCAAAGCATTGCCAATCAGGCCCAGGAAGTGGCTCGGTTGCCCGTAGCGACCGCTGATACCCTCAACGAGCGGGGAACCAGGGCGCTGATAGAAGGCCGTGTAAGCGATCGCATGGGCTTCAGCGATCGTCCACCCCTGGTTGCCTATGACTTATACGAGGGGGAGACCAGTCATATCTACGTTCCTACCCTTTGGGTGCAAATTCCAGGGAAAGAAGTGAAAGTGACGGAGGGGTATCGAATACGATCTACGCTTTCTTATGTAGGAGGCATCTTTCCTAGTGTAGACGGCGTCTATCACAGTAGCTTTCAAGTTAACGATCCCGTTGTGGTGTTGGGAACCTTGAGCGTAGCTGGCGATCGTCCCGTGGTCAGCGAGGCAGAGATCGCGTTTGGGACTAAAGAGGCTTATCTGGTAACAGTAGAACATGAGAGACAAGAGGCCCGCTGGGTGGGCCTGCTTTTTCTTGTTGGGGGCAGCTTGCAAACCCTAGTGGCAGGGGGGACGGCTTACGGCTGGCGCGGCGGCACAAACCTCTCCGGCGTTCCATAGAAGAGCCATGAGCACCTGGGAGCGCTGGCTGTTACCGGGCATATTGGCCGCCGTGGGCGTTCCCTTTTTAATTACCGGGGGAGTGCTTTGGGCCGTGGTGCCTAGGGCGGTTGCCAATCATGCTAAGGAGGTGGCGCGGCTGCCCGTAGCCACGGCGACTACCCTCAACGAACGCGGTGCGCCGGTGGTCATAGAGGGCCAGGTGAGCGATCGCAACCCCATCAGCGATCGCCCGCCCCTGGTGGCCTACAACGAGTACCATCGGGTGCGCCGCGACGACGAGTGGAAATGGGAGTATGAGCGCAGCTATAACCCCACGCTCGTGGTTCAGATTCCGGGAAAAGAGGTGGAGATCGAGGCCGGCTATAGTCTGCAATCGACGACTTCTCAGGTGCAAGAAGGGCGCAATCGCAGTTACGAAGGCTTTGAGGTCAACGATCCGGTTTTGGTGTTGGGCACCTTGAGCGTCGCGGGCGATCGCCCCGTAGTCGCCGAAGCCAAGATTGGGCATGAGACCAAAGCGGCCTACCTGGCATCCCTAGAGCAAGACCAGGCAACCGCTCGCTGGTTGGGTCTGCTGTTTTTAGTTTTGGGCAGTCTGCTGACCGTGGGGGCCGGGCTGGCCGTTTACTTGATCTGGCGTAGGATTGGCCGCGATCGTTAGGGCACTGCCTCAAGCTTGGATCTACTCAGTTCGTCTAATCGCCAACCTCGGCAATAAACTACACCAAATTTTCATACGTGAAACTTTGGAGAAATGCCACATTAGGCGTGGACACTCGACCCGAGGCTACACTGATGCACAATCTGGAAATGCGGCGACCCTTGAGTGTCGGCCCCGAACCGTTGCATTTGCGCCCCGGCACTCGTCGGCTCAACCTGGCGGCAGGGCTCACGACCTTTCCAGAAGAGATTCTTGAGCTGGCAGACAGCCTTGAAGTGCTCGACCTGTCGAACAATGCCCTAACTACACTGCCCGACAGCTTTGCCCAGCTGCGCAATCTGCGAGTGGCATTCTTTAGCAACAATGCCTTTGAGGTGTTGCCTGAGGTGCTGGCCCACTGCCCCAAGCTGTCGATGATTGGGTTTAAGTCCAACCAAATCACCACCGTGCCCGCTGGGGCGCTACCCCAAGCCACCCGCTGGCTGATCTTGACCGACAACCGCATCGAGTCGCTGCCCGAGTCCATTGGCCAGCTCACTAAGCTGCAGAAACTGATGCTGGCCGGCAACCAGCTGCGGGCTTTGCCAGAGAGTTTAGCCAACTGTCAAAATTTGGAGCTAGTGCGCCTCGCCGCCAACCAGCTTGAGGCCTTGCCTCCTCAGCTGCTCACTCTACCCCGCCTGAGCTGGCTCGCCTACGCTGGCAACCCTTTCTGCCAAAGCTGGGGCAGTGAACCCCTGCCATTGCCCCAAATCGCTTGGGACGACCTGACGGTGGGCGATGTTCTCGGGGAGGGAGCCTCCGGCGTAATTTCGCGCGGCACCTGGCGACAGGGTCAGGATGAAATGCCCGTTGCCCTCAAGCTGTTTAAAGGCGCGATCACCAGCGATGGTTTGCCCGAAGACGAAATGCGGGCCTGCTTGGCGGCGGGGGCACACCCCAACTTGGTTGCTCCCCTAGGGCAAATTGTCGCCCATCCCGAGCAGAACCATGGACTAGTGCTGCCGCTGGTTGACCCCAGCTACCAGGTGATGGGCGGGCCTCCTAGCCTAGAGAGCTGTACCCGCGATACCTATCCTCCAGAGGCCACTTTTTCCTTGGAGGCGGCTATGAGCATTGCCACTGGGGTAGCCGCTGCCGCTGCTCACCTGCATCGGCGCGGCATTCTCCACGGCGATCTGTATCCTCACAACACTTTAGTTACCGAGGAGGGAGACGCTCGCTTGAGCGACTTTGGGGCGGCCAGCTTCTACGACCGGGCGGGGCAGGCCGCTCCGGCTCTAGAGCGTTTAGAGGTACGGGCCTTTGGCTGCTTGCTGGAGGATTTGCTCGATCGCTGTCCCGACTCTTCTGAGATAACGTTGCGACTGCGCCAACTACAGTTTGCCTGCATGCAGGCTGAGGTGCTGGCTCGTCCAGCCTTTGAGGACGTGCTGGATGCGCTGGTGGCTTTGGCTTCCTAAGGCCTGTCTGTGGCGGGGACTCGGCCTGTTAATGGGCGCGGTCAATGCCCTGGCCTAACCTTGAACTGGGTAAAAGACGGTTGCAGATTCAGTAGACAGGTGTATCCGAGGATAGCAAGCCAATTTAAAAAATTGGGTATTCTCAAGGCGCGGGCAGTTGGAGCAGCAACCCCAGGCAACGCATGGCTCATTGGCCAGTCTGGGCACAGGGTTTGAGTGCATTGCAAGCATAGGTATAGCTTTTGAACAACGCCAATGTTGCTGGCCATCGCCAGTCTGCCACTGACCCAACGGCTCAGGTATTTTTGGCCTACGCGGCCGAAGACGGTTGCCGCGCCCCTGGGGAAGCGATCGCTGGTCCTGGTGGAGCCGAGGTGGTAGGGGAATTGCGCCAGCTGCTGACCCAGACTCAGATTACTTACCGGCAATGCCCCTGTCCCTGGCCTGCTGACGCTGACCCTGAGGCGATCATCTCGCGGGCGGCCGAGGCCTGCGACAACTATGTGCTGGTGCTGTCGCCCTACACCCTGGCTGATGTTTTTTGTCTCCAGGGGCTGCTGTTTGCCCTCAGCCTGAACAAACGCATTGTGCCGGTGCTGATTGAAACTGTCTCTGCTCATCACTTGCCTGAGCCCTTGCAAACCCTTGAGACTGTCGACCTCCGGGACAGGTCGTTGCCCCTGACGCAGACCGACGGGGGGCGTCAGCTCTTGCAGATTCTGCACCACGCCGCTGATTACCACCATGCCCACACCCAGCTCTTGTTAAGAGCTTTGGAATGGGAACGACAGCGGCGCCACCCAGATCTGCTGCTTGAGGGTGACGAGCTAGATCAATACCAGCGTTGGCTGGTGCAGGCTAACGGGCGATCGCACCATCGACCCATTCAGCTGCAAGCCCTATATATTACTGAAAGTGCCCGCCACCAGGCCAGCCAGGGTAGTGCCGTAGCTCTAGGCATGGGCTGGATCAGGCGCTGGCTTTAGCTGACCTAGCTCGATGCGCTGGTGTAAAAGCGTAGGGCAAACCGCCAAAACCGATTTGCCACCACCATGAGTACCATCGCCAGCAGCGCCGAAGCCAACAGCCAGCCGCGCCCGCCCTGGTTGAGCATGGTCTGGGCTGGTACGGTCGTCAAAAACGCCACCGGTACCACAAAGGTAAAAAACGCTCGGTAGGCCACCGGGTAGGCTGCGATCGGAAATCGCCCTGCCTCTAGCAGTCCCCGCAGTACCTCGGTGACGTTGTAGATTTTGACAAACCAAATGCTAGTGGCACCCAGCATAAACCACAGGCTATAGAGGGTCAGCGCCCCGAACAGCAGGGGCAAGATGGCCAGGGCATAGTCGGCCCAGCCCAGGCCCAGGCGCGTGCCGCCGTAGCCAATCATCACTAGGCCAAATAGCACGTCGGGCAGGCCCCAGGGCGAGACCACCCGGGTTGAGAGCCAAAACTGCGAGCTGATCGGCTTGAGCAGCACAAAGTCGAGGGTGCCCTGTTGCACCTGACTAACGATTTTGTTGAGGTTAGGAATGAGCACCGTGGCGGCAAAGCCTTGTAGCACGGTAAACAGCCCCAGCACCAGCAGGGCGGCTTCCCAACTCCATCCAGCGAACTCATAGCCGGTGCGATAGAACAAAAACAAGCCAAACAAGCTGCCCACCAGCCCGCCCAGGCTAATTAGAGCAGTGACCAAAAAGTTGAGGCGATACTCTAGCTCGGCGGCGATCGCCGTGCCCCAAAACAGTCGCAGCACCTTCCAATAGCGCTCCATTAGGCCCCCATGCCAGAATATTGCTTCAGCCCCTGCCGCCACAGCCAGCGGTTGAGCCCCCAAAACAGCGCCGACCAGAGTACCATCGCCGCAAACCCTTGGGCCACATGATCCGGGCGGTTAATCAGCAAACTGGCCGGGAAATAAATCAGGTACGGAAAGGGCGTCCACAGCACCACCTCGCGCACCGCGTCAGGAAAGAGAGAGAGGGGGGCAATCATGCCCGACAGGAAGGTGTAGAGCAAAAACCAAAACTGCTCTAGGGCGCTGGCCCGCTCCGTCCAAAAGGCCGCCAGAGCAAAGGTGTACTGCATGAGAAACCGCAGGCAGAAGGCCAGGGCGATCGCCAGCAGACCCAGAAGCAGATTGCCTAGACTGGGCAACCAGGCAGCGTAGGGGTAGAGCAGCAAAAACAGCCCCACCAGCAAGAAAGCAAAGGGCAGTCGGGCAAAGCGTTCCGACACGTGGCTAAAAAAGTGCCGCCAGGCCGGGTCGATGGGCTGCAACAGGTAGGGCGACAGCCGCCCTTCCACCACCTCCCGCTCAAATTCCCAGATCACCCAGACCACGGTGAACTGCCGCACCAAGAACACCGCCAAGAAATATTGCACCAGCTCGGTTGGGCTGAGGTCGAATTGGTTGCCTTGGGCCGCTTCGACCCATAGGCCCATGAGAATCAGTGGAAAGGTGCCAGACAGCACCCAAAACACCAGCTCAGCCCTGTATTCCACCATATAGGCGTAGTACACCGACAGCATGACGCGAGAAATTTTTAGTGCTTGTTTCACCTGGAGCTCCTCGTTAGCCTTCTCATACTAGGATGCTACCGCTGGTTGGAGGGCTGAGGTGCGACGGTCTGTCGATGGGCAGATATTTTCCAAAGTTTGATGTTTTCTGCGGGTAGCTTTAACTTTTTGCCCAAAAGAAAAGATATGCTTGGAATTGTATTCGGTAACTTTAGATACAGAATTTTTGGAGTGTTCGCTATGTTATCTACTCAAGAGCAGGCTCGGCAGCTATTGGCCCGTACCCGTCAGCAGCAGCAGCATCGCCGAGCCAACATGCTAGGACGTTCTACCCACGAAGTTTTGCCTTCCGAGAACCCTCAGGCCTAGGCTGAAATTGTCAGCTTCGACAGCTGGGTCATTGAGTAGGTTGACCACTTAGTCCGGTGTCACTCAGCAGGGACTTGGGCTAACTTAACCGCTCATTAACCCCAGCGATCGCCCCCACAACCATGATGAAAGTGAACCAACCATGCATTTCTGCAATGCGGTTCGCACCTGACTCATATCTAGACCCAGCGATCGCTGGGTCTTTTTTATGCTTAAAGCTGCTTGAAATCACAGATCTGGGTTTCACCTCCAGGCGGTACCAGCCGCACGACGTTCCCTCATCTCCCTTAAGATCAGGTCTTCCAGACCTAATTCGCGCCCGCTGTTAGTGAGAGTGTTTCGCTTTATGTTCTGGTTGAGTATTGCGTTAGCGAGTGCCCCGGCAGCCCTCGCTCTGGCTCAGGGATCCGGGGCAGACCCGTTGTTTTTCGCGTCGCTTCAGCAGCAGCTGGTGCAGGCACTGGCCTGGATTGACGGTCTAGGGGCGATCGCACCCCTAGTCTTCATCCTGCTCTACGTCGTGATTACCGTTGCCTTTGTGCCCGCCTCAATCGTGACCCTGGGGGCCGGCGTGGTGTTTGGGGTGCTCAAAGGCTCGGCCCTGGTGTTTGTGGGGGCTATGCTGGGGGCCACGGCGGCGTTTTTGGTAGGCCGCTACGTAGCGCGGGGCTGGGTAGCCAGCAAAATCGCCAATAACCCTCGCTTTCGGGCCGTCGACGATGCGATCGCCAGGGATGGCCGCAAGATCATCTTGCTGCTGCGGCTGTCACCGGGGTTTCCCTTCAACCTGCTCAACTACTCCCTAGGGATAAGCCAAATTTCCCTCAAAGACTACGTGGTGGGTACGGTAGGCATTTTGCCTGGCACAATCATGTACGTCTACCTAGGGTCGCTGGTAGGCAACCTGGCCACCCTAGGAGCCGACAGCAGCCAACCCCCCGTAGCCGCCACAGTGCAATGGATCCTTCGCATTGTGGGCCTAGTGGCCACGGTAGCAGTGACGCTCTACGTCACCCGCATCGCTCGCCGTGCCCTCAACGAAGCCATCCCCGAAGACTCCCCTTCTCCAGAAAACCCTTAGTTAGCCCCACCCCCTCACCCTCCCACTCCCTACCCCTTACCCTCCCACTCCCCACCCCCCGGTCCGCTATGCTGGTCTACGGTGTTTCGGGTCTAGACGCATGCCCACGGCAATCAACCCGATGAGTTGGCTAGGCCGTCTGGTCTGGGGAATCGTGCTAGCGCTGGCGCTGCATGGGGCCATGGTAGGGCCGGGATTGGCCCAGACTGTCGACACCGAGCCGGTATTTCTAGACGGCCTTTTTCTATTTGAGGTACCCGCGGCCGGGGATCTCACTGCGGTAGAGCGGGCCCTGGCTATTGAGATCAACCTGGAATCGCTGATCGAAAATGCCAACCCGGTGCTGGTGCGCACCGAAACCCGCAGCACTGGGGAAACAGGGGGGAGTAACACAGTTATTTTCGCGGGCGATCGCTACATCATGACGGTCACCAGCGCCGATGTCGGCGTGGGTGGAGCCAGCACACCCCAGGTGCAGGCTGATCGCTGGGCAGATGCCCTGGCTGTTGCCCTCACTCAGGCGCGTGCCGAGCGTCAGTCAGGCTTTTTGACCCAGGCGCTAGTCAAAGCTCTGGCCGCCCTGGCTGCTGCTCTGGTGCTGCATCTGCTGACGGGGTGGCTGTGGCACCGCTGGCTCAAGCCGCTGCTTGAACGCCTATCCTTTTGGCCCACCGATTCAGAGCACCACAGCACGGGGCTGAAGCTGTTGTTTCGGCTAACGCTGGTGCTAGTGCGTGGGACGGTGTGGTTTACGGCGGTGAGCTACATTGCCAAGCTGTTTCCCCTCACGCGCCGGGTGAGCTACCGAGTGTCGAGTAGTTTGCAGGAGGGCCTGTTTGACCGCAGCCTGCTGCTGGGCAGCCGCTCCTACTCACTGTTTGATTTGCTGATGGTCATGGCCACCCTGCTGGCATTGGTGGTGATTGCCAGCACCTTGACCAATCTGATGCGATCGCGCGTTCTGCAGGTCACCGGCATTAGCCTGGCCGCCCAAGAAGCGATCTCGGTGCTCTCGAAATACACCCTAATTTTGCTGGGCACCGTGGTGGTGCTTCAGCTTTGGGGCATCGATCTCAGCTCCATTGCCCTGATCGCTAGTGGTCTTGGTATTGGAGTGGGCCTGGGCCTGCAAGGGCTAGTTAAAGACTTTGTCAGTGGTCTCGTGCTCGTGTTTGAGCGCCCGGTGCAGGTGGGTGACTTTGTTGATTTTGGTCAGGTCAAAGGCACTGTTGCCCGCATTGGCTCGCGCAGCACCGAAATTCGCACCCTTGACCATGTCTCGATCATCGTGCCCAACTCCCGTTTTTTAGATTCAGAGGTGATCAACTGGAGCCACGGCAACCCCGTATCGCGCATTCGCCTGCCGGTGGGGGTGTCTTACAGCGCTGACCCTCAGCAAGTCAAAATTGCCCTGCTCGAAGCCAGCCAAAAAAATCAGGAAATTTTGACGGCTCCTGCCCCCCAGGTATTTTTCCTAGGCTTTGGTGACAGCGCCCTCAACTTTGAGCTACTGGTATGGATTGCTCAGCCTAGCCGCCAGCTGGTGATCAAAAGCGATCTGTACTTTGTGATTGAGGCTAGCCTACGCCACCACGACATTGAGGTGCCGTTTCCCCAGCGCGATCTGCACATTCGTTCGGGGTACCTGCCCATGTCCCGCCCATCGGAAGCACAGGAATATTTGGACCAGGCGGGCAACGAGTCAGCCCGTAGGTCAGAAGAGGCCTAGCAACACCGTTGATTTCTGTAAGGCCAGACTGAGGCGGATCGTTCTCCTGGTGGTTATGACAATAGAGACCTAATGCTGAATGCTGGTTGGCGATCCTTAGTGGAGTAGGAAAAATAACGGTTTTTCTGGTAGAGGCGCCTCTTTTTAAGCTGAGACAATTGAATTTAGACCTAGCCTGATCAGGGCGAACCACAGCGCTTTGGAGGGCAGCAAAAAATAAGGAGCGCTTTAGGGAAAGTTAGCTAAAATTACAGCCGTATTTGCAGAGAAACCGGGGTTCTATACCCACACGTTCCCGAATTGGTCGCCTAACGGGTTTCTCGAGTGAGGAGTATAGGGAGCTAATTTCCATGAAACCAGTCTGGCCCAACGTCCCCCTTAGCCGCTGGTCAAAGCGGCTGTTTAAGTCGCTTGCGCTGTTTATTACCTCGGTCTTTCTGGTCACTGGCCTATCGGTGCCAGGGTACGGTGCGGCTCAGCCCACAGCGCTAACGCCCAACACTGATGCCGAAGCTGGATTGGAAGTGTTGATGGCCCAGGAACCGAACACCTCGGGCAACGCCACCCTCTACTTTGAAACCTCTACCTTTACCATTAGCGTCTTTCCCAGGAATTCTCAAACCCTGCGGATGAATGTCTACAACAGAGAAACTCGGCAGTCTGAACAACTCAATGCTCCTGTTACCCGCCGCGACGGAATTATCAGTAGCGACTGGATAAGCTATGACAGCTTTGGCTCGCGCGGAGGCCGCAACGTTGTCTACCGGGCTAGTGGCAACCTAAGAAACAACCAGGCCCGCCTCGAAATCGTTGAGGTCTCCACCAGTGCCATATTGCTGAGCCAAAACAGCACCAGCGTTCGAGACTTCTTCCTTCCCGGAGCTAACCCTAACCCTGGCCCTAACCCTAACCCTGGACAGGGCGACCTGCTCAACCGCACGCTTGTGGGCTTTGATACCCAAAATCACTCGGTTCGGGTGTTTAACGACAACGGCGTAACCAAGCTGAATGTCTACAACAGAGTCTCTGGTCAGCCGCTGGTCAATGGTCTGACTGCCACCGCAGAAGCCACTGAGATTGCCCCCTACCGATGCTGGGTCAACTACTTTGGCGGTCAAAGTTATGGCGGTGCTGCGGCCCGCTACTTCGTTCGAGTCAGCGGTGATGGACAGGCACGGCTGGAGGTGATTGCCGCCAACGGCGGGGTGCTACTGTCAGAACCTAGAGTCAACTCTGCGCCTCTGATCACTAATATTCCCCAGGCCGATCGCCCCGCTTGTTTTGGCAGCGGCGCCACCGTGCCCGATGGGGCTGGCCTAGAGCCTTTTGTGGCTGCCGTCTTTGGTGGTGACAATGAACTCCAGCGGGTGCGCCAGGTGCTACCTAGTGGCAGCAGCCAGGGTGTAGGTGGTTTGACCTGCGTCATCAACCCTCGCTTTGAGGATGCGCCCCAGGGTCGATTTATCAGTGCGGCGGAGTGCAGCGATCGCAACGACGCCAGTGCGGTAGTCAATTTCTTGCGGGGCCGCGGGCTCAACTCTCGCTTGGTCTATCGCAACTTTAGATATCGCTAGAGCTGAGTAGCCGGAGTTCTCGGCCAGAAGTCGAAAAACACGCAAGAAAGGGGGAGACAAGGCTGTCTCCCCCTTTCTTGCGTCATGGACTTTACGGGGCTAAGCGGGCCTTTTTGAGGCGGTTCTCTTCATACCAAGCGGCGATCGCCGGTACCCAAGCGGCAAAGTGGGGCCAGATCTCTTCGCACATCTTCTGCGCCTCGAGTTGGGCGTCGGCCTTCCAGCGTAGGTCGAGCAGGTGCATTACCGATCGCACATTGGCCGACATCACCCAGTGCTGACGAATATCAAAGGGAATCAGCCCCCGAGCGTGCTCTTCGGCAAAGCCCTGGTCAATACGGGTCTTGTAGCGACGGCTGGCTTCCAGGCACCAGTCAACATCCTGCTGGCGAGCTTCAGGGGTGTATTCGTACTTCTTGCCCTGGCGATCGGTGTAGTAGCCCAGGGGTCGCAGGTAGAAGACTTCTTCCACCTCGCGTTTGCCGTCTACCACGTCGAGAATGCGCTGCCCGGTATATCGAAAACTCTGTACATCGAACGAAACGCCGACCCGATGAGTACGGATCTGCTGCATGGTGCTGTGGGGAAACCAGCCGACGTTAAACACAATCTGCGGGTGCTCTAGTGGGCCGTAGTGACCCCGTCCGCCCTTGAGCAGACTGGTGACTAAGATTTCGCCGCAGCGCTCCTCGCTGGGCCATTGCGCGCGATCGTGCGCCACAAAGCCCTCAGCGTAGTCTTGGTGCATGGCGGCATACATGGTCTGTTGAGGGTTTGGGGTCTGGGAAATGACCTCAACGGTGAAGCGATCCATAGCGCAGATTTCTAGAGTTTAAATGTCTAAGTATTCCACGTATTCAACAGTGCGCCGTCCCTTGGGAGCAGATTCAGACGCACGAGTCGGTGTGGTGGTAGATGCCTCTGGCGTTTTTTCTAAGGCGCTACTTGAATGCTGCTCCAGGCCGATTTGCTCTGGTGATGCTTCCAAATGCCCCAATTCTGAGGGCTTGAGAGATTCTGAAATGTCTGGTGCTGCAACAAACTGCGGCTCTAATTCTGGCTGTTTCAGCTCGGCAGCGTCGGATGCAAAGTCTACAACGAAGGCAGCGGAGGAACTTGGCGGTAGTGGTTTGGCCGATCGCAGTAAGCTCTGCCCCTCTTCTAGGGCCGATCGCACGATCGCATCGCTCTCTTGGCCCAGCCGGATTTGAAAGCAGTCGAGCAGGTGCGATCGCACCGACATTCCCACCAGATACTCTTCATTGCCCTGGGCCAGGCGTACCAACCGTCGTACGGCCACCAGACGCTTTAGCGGGTCAGGGTGGCTCAGCAGACCCAAATTGTGATCCACCTGAGTTACGGGGGCAGCATCCCACAAATCATCGCTGCGCTCGGTCGAACGAGACGATCGCAGCAGTGCCCCCACCGCAAACAGTGCTAGCGCTCCCTGTCCGGTGAGCAGCAGCGCCATCAGCAGCGAGTGGGTATTGTGCCACAGGGCGGTAAAGGTATAAGTGCTAACTCCCGTGACCAAACCCAACATCAACGCCTGCTGCTGTGGGGTAGACGGCAGCGGTAGCCCCTGCTGAAGACGCTGCATCAACCCCTTGCGCTGACGCGGCGAGAGCTGCAAAATCTGTTGATAGGCCACCAGCCCGATCCCCGCCGAGATGACCAAGGCACCGTTGACCAGGCCCAGGGCCAAGCTACCCAAGCCCAAGCCCCACATCTGAGGATGCTTGAGCAGCAGCGATCGCCCCTCAGCGCTGTTTTTCGACCACGGCAGCGACAGCCGCCACCCCTGACGCAGAAGCGCTGACCTAGGGCGCGGCGACGGCGGCGGTGAAACATTTAGAGCGGGTCGAGAAATAACGGGAGAAACCACGGGAAGCTTGTTGTAGGCGTGATGAACCAAGGCTTAGCATAGCCTGCCCCCCTATCTTAGGCTCCTTTTCGCAGGAAAACTAAAAGCTCCAGCCCTCGAAATTATCTAATAATTGCCGACAGCTAACCCTCTCCCTCTCCCTCCTTACCTCCCTTATCTCCCCCACCTCTAAGCCACACAGATACCGTACTGAGGCAGCAAATCATGGATGACATAAAAGTGGTGAGCTCGCAGCGCATCGTGAAAAAGCTTCCAGTTGCTGTCTAAAAACTGGGGCGAGTAGGGCAGGCGAGACTCTATGCGATGGCCTAAGGCCGGTCTTTGACCATCGCCCTCGCCGACAATACCCAAAGCCTTGTGTTTCCACGAGCCGTAGCCATTAGCGATATAGCTCACCTGGGCAGGGCCAAAGCTAAAGGAACCCTGGGCAATGTGGTCTATCCACTGGCGGTGACGACAGTCGCCCTCTCCTAGAGTGGTTTCAAACAGCATCGCGATTTTGTCCTTGTCGGCCGCTGGCAGCCCTGGCACATCGGCATCGGCATTCCCCAATCGGTAGCGCTGCATGGCTTTGCAGAGTTCATTAGCCGCTGCCAGATAGTCTTTGGGGTTGTCGCGGCTGATTTTTTCGCCCCGACCGTTGGTGTAGCCCCAGCGCAGGTAAGGTTTATCGGGGTTGCTCAGCACCGTGCCGTGGCCCAAAGGCAGCGCTCCGCCAATGAAAAAGCCCTTGAGTCGATTCATCAAGCTTTGATCGGGCCTGTCGTTGCCGTCAACCAGGTCACGGGCGCTGTTGATTTCGTGGCTGACCCCCGCAAAGCCCTGGTGAGCCCAGGTATCGGCAAACACGTGCAGGGTAATGCCCAGGCGGTGCAAACCATAGCTGCGGTAGCGCTGCTCAATACACTCACGCACCATGGTTTGGGCGACGGGGCTATTGGGTCGGCAGATCAGTTTTTCAATAAAGGTGCCCGGTGGGTCTTGGCCAGCCGGTAGACCGCCGTTGCCCGGCAAAAAGTGAAAAGGGATCCACACCTTGCAATTCGCCAGTTCTTTGAAGTTGCGGTAGTCGAGCATTTTGTGGGCCGAGCTGATGCGATCGAACATCGCGCCGTTGTCGAAGCGAATCAGCCCCGCTTGGGTAGAGTCGTCAACATACTGAGCGCTGTGGGCCACAATGTCGGCCTCTTGGTGCTCAAAACCGGCCAACCGGGCGCACACGTAGGTAACCCCGTGGTGAAAATCAATTTGCATAACACTGCACGGCTAGCGGCGATCGAAGGGCAATACATCCCAAAACCCAGGGTATGGGTTAGTGTGCCCTGCCAGCGTTAAGCATTGTGATGTGGGGTCTAAGGGTTTCAGGTTTAGGGTTCAGGGAGTAAGAGTTGCGATCGAGGTTACGCCCTAACCCTTATACCTTGCACCCTGAACCTTTTATCCTCTCTTAGTTGACTTGGGGAGTCGCGCTGGTGGCTTGCGATCGCGCAAACGACTGGTGAATCGCATTCAACACCGGGTCGATATCGTCGGTGGTGTCGCCGTAGTAGCTGGTAATGGTGGCGGTTGCGGTAGGGTAGCCCACGTAGGTGATGAATGCGTTGGGCAACGCATCAGGAATGCCGCTAATCCAGAGGCGCACGGCGGTGACTCCGTCGATGGTGACGGCATCGTAGCGGGTGACGGTGTAGCCATTGGCGCGCAAAGACTCTAGCGACTCGCCCACGACCTCGCGGGGAGGTGCCTCCTGCCAGGTGACCTCGGTGCGCATGGCGGGCAGGCTGCCGCTGGCTCCGGCGCTATCAGCGACGAGTTGGGGGGCATCGGCTTGCTCACTCACCTGCCACCCGGCCGGAAACGCAATAGAGAATAAATCTGCGTAGCTGGCGGTTTCTAAAACCGGGGGAGCCTCGGCGGCGGGGGCGGCCTCAGCCGCTACCAGTTGGTCTGGAGCCTGCGCCAGGGCAGGAGATAGGCCAACGGTCAGGGCCGCTGCTCCTAGTATTAAGGCCCAGGTTTTAAGTTGTCCCATCACGACTCTCCCTTGTACTGACTCAACCACTGCTGTTTAGTATGGCCCATGGATAGGATAGGGCGATCGCCTTGCGGGCAGGTCTCCACCGTCACTTCGAGGGCGGCTCTTTGAGCATTGCTCTGGGGATGGTGTTCTGCCCTGGCCCTAGGCGCGAATGCAGAAACTTGCTCACCTGCCAACGCTACACTAACCTTTTAGACCCACCTCTCTCTGCCCATGCCCCCGGCCCCCGACTCTGACCCTAAACCTGGCCATCTCTACGTGGTGGGCACGCCTTTGGGCAATCTCGAAGATATGACTTTCCGAGCGGTGCGAATGTTGCAGTCGGTTGATTTAATCGCTGCCGAAGACACTCGCCACACAGGCAAGCTGCTCCAGCATTTTCAGATCACTACGCCGCAGATCAGCTACCACGAGCACAACCGCCATAGCCGCATCGGCGAGGTGCTGCACCACCTGCAAGCGCGGCAGCACGCCGTCGCCCTAGTGTCAGATGCGGGGATGCCAGGCATTTCTGACCCCGGCTATGAACTGATCGCAGCCTGCGTGGAGGCTGATATTCCCGTGGTGCCAATTCCAGGACCAACGGCGGCAATTACGGCGCTGTGCGTGGCAGGGTTGCCCAGCGATCGCTTCGTTTTTGAGGGCTTTCTGCCCCTCAAGGGTAAGGAGAGAACCGCGCGGTTAGAGGCCATCGGCCAAGAAGATCGCACCATTGTGCTCTACGAAGCACCCCATAAGCTGCTCAAAACCCTTGAGGATTTGGTAGCGGCTTTGGGGGGCGATCGCCCCGTCACTCTAGGCCGCGAGCTGACCAAACGTTTTGAAGAATTTTGGCGCGGCACCCTAGGCAGCGCCTTAGCTCACTATCAGAGCGAAGCCCCAAAGGGCGAATTTACCGTTGTTATCCAGGGGGCGACCCATGCGGTTCCGGTACTGTCTGAGCAAGCCATCAAAGCCGAGCTAGAACGTTTGTTAAATACGGGCATGTCTCGCGCCGATGCCAGCCGTCAACTGGCTAAAGCGACGGGGCAATCGAAGAAAAACATCTACCAACTTTCCCTTGGTATTGACACCGAAAACCCTGCCAACTAGAGGTCTGGCCCTATTGCCCTCTGCCGATAGCATCAGTCCAGATAGGTCTGCAATAGGCGAATTACCGCTGCGACCGAGGCCAGCGATGCCGTCTCCGTCGCGGTGTGGTACTCAGTGGTAGGAATTTGCAGCGTGGTGCCGGTCACTGATCCTTCTGTAGCGGCGGTGAGGCGACCCATCTCGGTGCGGCCCAGGGAGTAAGGTTTTGGGCGGCCCAGGTTTTGGGCGGCGATGTAGTCGTCTTTATAGCTGTAGGAAATGTCGAGCTGGGTGCAGCGATCGGCTAGCTCTTGGGTCGTAGCAGCGGCAAAATCGGCGCTGGCGTCTTTACGGCGCAGGGTGACGAGCTGTTGGTCGGCGGCTTCGCGGCTGTGGTAGGGGCTGGTGTCGAGGGCCACCAACCGCTGAGTTGCGATGCGCTGCCGCTGAAACCACGAAAGGGCATAGCGCCAGCTGCGGCCCGACTCTTCCTGGGCGGTGAATAGGGCCGTGCCCTCGAACCCGCAGCGAAATAAAAAAATGATGATAGCGGCGCTGATCACGTTGTCGAGCTGAGCCGAAATGTAACCATCCTTAAATTGCAGACGATCTAAGAATGAAATCGGGGTACCGGGCTGAAGGTAGTCGAGCCCATCGACCTCAAAAATCAGGTTCTTGCGCTCGGGGCAAATGTAGGAGTTGGTGATGATCCCCTGGCCGATGTAGGTGCCGGTGTAGGGTAGGTGAGCCTGCACCCGCTGCCCCTGAAAGCGGTTCTCAATGGTGTGGAGCATTTGTTCAGACACCGAGTCGCCGGTTAACTCACTCTGGTTGCCCGCAATGAAGGCGGCGTACTGAAACTCGTTGGGGCCGGTGCAGAGCAGCCCGTGGCGATCGATGTGGGCCGACAGCATCAGGTCGTGGGGGCGGCGACCTTGGGCCACCAGCACGCCATGATAGTAGCTGACCTCAGCCCCCACTTCATCTAGTTCGCGCCGCAGCACTCGAAAGAACGAGTCTTCGCTGCCGACCACCGAGGGTTCGCGAATTAGAAATTGCAGAATTTCAAGAAAGTCGGCTAGGCCTTCTAGGGGTGTTGGGGCAGGGGCTAACGAAGACTGGGTTGAGGCCGCGGGGCCAACGAGTTGATCCACAACCAGGTTCAGTGGGCTCATGGGAAAGGGCCTGCCAGAGGTTTGCCTGCGGTGCTGAAAACGTGACTGGGAGGGATGACGCTGGAGCGACGGCCGGCAGCGAGAACGCGATCGCCTCTATATCTATGTATCCCAGAACACCTTCCGCATCCTAGAACAGTACCCCGAAGCCCTGTGACGTTTAGTGAAGCCCAATACAAATCCCGCAGTTTTTTCGCGATCGCATAATCCTGCAAACCCCAGTGGAGAACCGGAGTATAATAGAACGTATCGCTCTTTACCCCGCTTCCCTGTGGATTTGTCTTCTAAAAGTGAATACGCGCTGCTAGCGCTGCTAGAGCTGAGCCCCCACTATGCCAGCGGCGAGCCGCTGCAAATTCGGCAGATTGCTAGCCAGCAGAATATTCCCGATCGCTATCTAGAGCAACTGCTGGCCACCCTGCGCCGGGCGGGCCTAGTCAAGAGCCAGCGCGGGGCACGGGGGGGCTATCTGCTGGCCCGTGATCCGTGGAAGATTACCCTCTATGATGTGGTGAGCTGCATAGAAGGGTTTGAGCCCCAGGCCGACCCCACCCAGGTGTCTAACACGCCAGAAGCGCAGGTTATTCAGGGCGTGTGGGGAGAGGTGCGCCAAGCCGCCGAGGGGGTGCTGCAAAAGTACACCCTGCAAGACATGGTCGAAAAGCGCAACGCCCAACAGCAAGTCGACATTATGTATTACATCTAGGCCAGGCCCATGCGAATTGCCGAAAACGTGACTCAACTCATTGGCCGCACCCCGCTGGTGCAGCTCAACCGCATTCCCCAAGAGGAAGGCTGTTTGGCCCGGCTCGTGATCAAGCTGGAGGGCATGAACCCCTCTGCCTCTGTTAAAGACCGCATTGGCATCAACATGATTGAAGCCGCTGAAGCCGAAGGGCTGATCACCCCCGGCAAAACCACCCTGGTCGAGCCCACCTCGGGCAACACCGGCATTGCCCTGGCCATGGCGGCGGCGGCCAAAGGCTACCGCCTGATTCTCACCATGCCTGAAACCATGAGTTCCGAGCGGCGGGCCATGCTGCGGGCCTATGGGGCCGAGCTAGAGCTCACCCCCGGCGTAGCCGGAATGTCGGGCTGCATTCAGCGGGCGCAGGATATTCTCGACAGCCTGCCCGATGCCTATATGTTGCAACAGTTTCGCAACCCAGCCAACCCCGACATTCACCGCCGCACCACCGCTGAAGAGATCTGGGCCGATACCGATGGCCAAGCCGACATTCTGGTGGCGGGCGTTGGCACGGGCGGCACGATTACCGGCGTGGCAGATGTGCTGAAGCAGCGCAAGCCGGGATTCAAGGCGATCGCCGTCGAACCCATCAACAGCCCAGTGCTCTCAGGCGGGCGACCCGGCTCCCACAAAATCCAGGGTATTGGGGCGGGGTTTGTGCCCGAGGTGCTGAACGTAGCCTTGATTGACGAAGTGGTGCAGGTGGCCGATGAGGATGCGATCGCCTACGGTCGCCGCCTCGCCCGCGAAGAGGGCCTGCTCTCGGGCATTTCCACCGGAGCCGCCGTCAAGGCCGCCGTGGAGGTAGGTATGCGCCCCGAAAACGACGGCAAGCTGATTGTGATTATTCAGCCTAGCTTTGGCGAGCGCTACCTGAGCACGCCACTGTTTCAAGACCCCGAGCTGATGGCCCCCTTGGTGATGAGCTAGTAGTCTGCCAATCCAAAGGTGATGGGTTAGCGAGGTACAGGGTTCAAGGTTTAAGGTTCACGACTGGACTTGAACCATACACCATAGACCCTAAACCCTAGCTATTTGAGCCTGTCACAGTTAGCTTACTTAAGTGCAGTTTCTCTAAGATTCTGTCAATTAGTCCTGCAACCTGTAGCCTAGTGACTGCCAAGGAATTTGACATCGACCGGGCGATCCCGCTGCTGCGTAAGGCCGTGGCCCCGTTTCCCAAAGCTGCCATGTTTCAACTGGCGGAAGAGGGCTTTGACTCGCTCTACGAGCAGCTCGTCGCCTGCATTATTTCCATTCGCACCTACGATGAGGTGAGCGTGGTGGTGGCGCAGCGGTTGTTTGCTCGGGCGCGATCGCCGGAGCAAATGCTAGGGCTAGAGGTAGAAGAGATTTTGGCCCTCATCGACGGGTCTACCTTCGCCGAGAACAAGGCCCCACAGATCTACCAAGTTTCTCAGCAAATTTTGGCTGAATGGGGTGGCAACCTGCCCGCCGACCCCGAAGTGCTGATGCAGTTCAAAGGGGTGGGGCCGAAGTGTGCCCACTTAGCGCTGGGGGTGGCATTGGGCCACCCCTGCATCAGCGTCGATGTGCATGTGCACCGGGTCACTAATCGCTGGGGCTATGTGCAAACCAAATCGCCCGAAAAGACAATGACAGCCCTGGAAGCCAAACTGCCGCAGCCCTACTGGGTTGAAATCAATCGGCTGCTGGTGCCCTTTGGCAAGCACATCTGCACAGGCAATCGGCCCAAGTGTGGGCGTTGCCCCCTAGCTGATATGTGTGCTCAAGTGGGAGTCGCAGCGGCGACTCCCTAGTACTCCCTTAGGAATTCAGGCCTAAAGCGCCTTCACAGCCTCTGGCTGCGTCGCTAAGTATTGCTGAATTGAGGCAGCATCGTCCTGACCCAAGGTGATCTGGTTGTAGGCTGCTTCCAGATTGCCGGAAAATAGCGCCTGGAACCGGAAGCTGCTGTACTGGGTGGGTAAGGGGGTGGCTAATGCGTCTTCCTTACTGATGCCTGCGGCTTTCCAGCCCTCGGCCAGAGTAACTAGATTGTCCAGGTAGCTCTTGAAGGCAACTAAACCCTCGATATCTGTGACGGCACCATGCCCTGGCAGTAGCGTAGCTGTGGGGTAGTCAATCGTGAGCTGCTCTAGGGTAGCCTGCCAGGCGCGAATATTACCGTCGGACACATAGGGAACGCTCTCGTTGAACAGCAAATCGCCCGCGATTAGCACGTTGGCATCGGGCACGTAGACGACAACATCGGTGCCGCCAGAGTGACCTTCAAACTCGCGAATTTGCACGCTGCGCTGGCTTTCTGCCGGTTCTTGCCCATCGCTCAACCACAGATCCCAGGTGCCGCTGATGCTCACGTCGGGCGGTGTGGGGTTGGGGTCATTCTCGCCGTTGCGAGTAAGCATGAACTCGCGAATCGGACCACGCCCAAGAATCGGCAGCTGACGGCTAGCAGCAGCTGGATTTCCCCCTGTGTGGTCGAAGTGGTAGTGGGTGTTGACCACGTACCTTACCGGCAGATCGGTGAGGGTGGCCACGGTTTCAAACAGCAGGTCGCCTAAAGCTTCAGTTTGAAACGGATCGACCACCAGCACCCCGTCGCTGCCGATGACGATGCCGCCATTGCAGATTGCCATGCCCGGGTCGGCGGGCGGAAAGTCTACGCTAGCGATCAGCCCATAAACGCCATCGCTCAGTTCCTCTAGGGTGAGCCCGGCTGACTCTAAGGTGGCGGGGGTAGGGGTATCTTGGGCCGTAGCACGAGGTTGCAAAGTAATCAGACCCACTGCCGTCAGCGTCACCAGTAGCAGCCCTAATACCCATTGCTGTAGCTGTTTCATTGCTTAAAGTCCGGGAAAAATACGATTTGCGGTTTGTCACCCTAAAGTGAACACGTTTCAAACTACAGTTGTTCCACAATATCGAACTTTAGAAATTCTGGCTAGGTGGTCAAGCAATGCCATAGGCTAGAGTCACCTTCATCTAGCAGTATCGAATCCTTTCTGAACCCTCTTTTATAGAATCAGCGCAACCGCACCTCAGCCTGGATGGGCAGATGGTCCGATGCCTGAGCCGCCTCGGCAACGACTTCGGCAGACACCATCTCTAGGGTTTCTGGGGTGTAGAAGATGTAGTCGAGGACGTACTGGGGCTGGTCAGACGGAAAGGTGAACGACGACGGGGCTGTGGGCAGTGCCGATGCCAGCACCGGGGAGTCGAGCAGGATGCCAATCGATCGCGGATCATCGCCCTCGTCACGGTTGAGGCTGCTGTTAAAGTCGCCTATCAGCAGCACGGGGTAGTCCTCGGCGTAGCCTTCGGCTAGATCCCGTACTACTTTGGTTTGGCGGATTCGGGTCGGGGCGTCAAACGCTTCGAGGTGAACGTTGATCACGATCAGGGTTTGGCCCGATACGTCGATTTCGGTGACTTGGGCAACGCGATCGAGGTACAGCGCATTGTAGTAAAACGGATTCGTCGGCACCTTCTCTAGCACTAGGCGTTCGTTGCGGCGAACGGGATAACGGCTGAGCACGGCCTGCCCGGAGATTACTTGTTTGTAGTGGGCCTGGGGTGGCCAGTAGGGAAAGGGCACGTAGCGTTTGTCCCAGTTAACGGCGATCGCCCCAAAGGCCATCTCCAGCGCCGCCGAAACCGCATACTGCTGGTTGAGGTTGAACGATCGGTAGGCGTCAAAGTCAATTTCTTGCAGCGCCAGAATGTCGGGCTGGAGGGTTTCTAGGGCAGCGATCGCAGTGGCCTGGTTGTCATCAAAGAGCGCTTTGTCGCGCTCGACCGCCTGCTGGTTCGTCAGCCCCGACAGGTAGCCAATGTTGTAGCTGACTACGCTAAGCTGCTCAGGGTTGGCAGTGCCGGAAGGGTAGGCCTCGTAGGTGACCAGGTCGTCGTAGTCTGCCTCATTCCAGTTGGGCGAGCTGATGTAGGCGAAGGTGCCCACCAGGGCCACTACCGGCAGCCCCAGGGCGATCGCCACCCCTAAAATAATGTTTTTCATGGACTAATTTTATGGCCTCAGCTGACCCCTCGCGCCTGCCGCTGCGGTTTTGGATTGCCGCGTTGGTGGCGTTTATCAATGCGGTAGGGTTCACGCTGATTATTCCGCTCATCTACCCCTATGCGGTGGAGTTTGGCCTCAGCGATTTTCAGGCCAGTTTGCTAACTACGGCTTATGCTGCAGCCCAGTTTATTGCCACCCCCATTTTGGGGCGGCTCTCCGATCGCATGGGCCGCAAGCCCCTGCTGATTGTCAGCTTGCTGGGCACGGTGGCGGCAAACCTGATGGCGGGGCTGGCCCCGGTCGCCTGGATGCTGTTTGTGGCGCGGCTGCTCGATGGGATCACGGGCGGCAATACCTCCATCGCCCAGGCAATTGTCAGCGATATCACCACGCCAGAGCAGCGGGCGCGGGCCTACGGCATTTTTGGGGCGGTGTTTCGGCTGGGGTTTGTAGTGGGGCCGCCCTTGAGCTACGTGGCACAGCTGGTGCCGCCGCTGCCGGGGTTTACTAGCCTAGGCACGGGATTTTTGTTTTCGGCGGCGATCGCCCTGTTCGCTACCGCGCTCTGCCTGGTGCTATTGCCAGAAACACTGGCAACCGGCTCCAGCAGGTTTCAGTTTTCCTGGCAGGACTTCGGCTTTGGTCGGCTGGTCAGGTCGGCCACCGATAAACGCTTTGGCCGCATTTTTTGGCTGACCTTCTTTAGCGGCTTCACCTTTACGATCTTTACCTTTGCGTTTCAGCCCTTCTTTCTTAAGGTGCTGGGGCAAGACGCTCGCAACCTGGCGATCATGTTTGCAGCGGTGGGGATGATTGGCTTTGTAACTCAGGTGTTTGCCCTAGAGCCGCTGCGGCGACGGTTTCGTCTGGTGCAGATTTTAGCGGGGGCGTTGGCCGCGCGGGGAATTTTGTTTTTGCTGATGCCCGCGTTTCCCAACATCGTGGCGTTTGTGGCGATCGCAGTCGTCTTTAGCGCTGTCAACTCGTTCCCCATGCCGCTGATCGATGCGCTGCTGTCGCTCAACAGCGGCCCGCGCGAACAGGGGGAAGTGATGGGGCTAAACGCGTCGTATCTGAGCATTTCCAATGCGATCGGCCCGGCGACAGCGGGGCTGCTGGTCAGCGTCAGCTACAGCTTTCCGTTTTGGATTGCTGGAGCGCTAACGCTGCTGACCGCCTGGTTTGCCATGACGCTTTCTGGGCGCGGCATAGCAAAGGCATAAGGATTCAGGACTGTGGGATAGCCATCTTGGCTGTCCATGGTCAGGCAGGATGCCTAACCTACAAAAGGTGGATGCTATTGAATTTCTATTCCTAAGCCACCTCTTCCAACACCTCAGCTCCTGTTTCGGCTTCGCCCAGCACGGTGAGAAACTGTAGCGCCATGGCGATGTAGGTAGCGCACTGGGTCGGCGGCAGCTGGTAGAAGGCCTGCCAGGCAGCGGCTTTGTCAGACTCGTAGGCGGCGATGCGATCGGGCTGGTGGTCGAGCCAGCCGAGGCGTACGGCGTGGCCAATTAGCACATCGAGATAGATGTGGTCTTCAAAGTAGAGGTCGGGGTTGACCTTGAAGATTTCGCCCATTTCGCGCAGGGCTTCGAGGTTGACGTGGCGGTATTCAGGAGCCTGGATTTTGTTTAGCAGGTGGGTGATGCGGCGCTCAAAGTTTTGCTCGCCGGGGGTCATTTCAGAGAGAATGCGATCGCTATCCAATCTGTTCTTGCGGTCAAACTTATTGCCGATCACAATGCCCTTGGAGTGCTTCAGCACCTCCCAGACCTGGGTGTAAAACTCCTCCGAGATGCGGGCGATTTCGCCGTCAATTACCCGCTTACGCCACCAGTCGTGGGAAGTGGGCGCTTCGGCTTCTTCGGCGGCTGGTTCGATGTCGTCGGGCACCACCTGCCAGTTGATTGGGTTATGGGGCTTAACGTGCAGCGACTCCCGCCGAAAGATCGCCTGGTTGAGCCCGTCGAACCCGGCCAATACCTGGCGCAGGCGAGTCTTCAGCTCAAACGGGCTGAGGTCGATCAGCTGACCGTAGGCCTCATCTTGAGTAATGCCGCGCTCGCGGGCCAGCTCGCTGGTAATCAGCAGCAGCAGATAGCCCACCCGCAGGGTCATCAGCCCTTTGAAGAGGGAAGGCTCGGCTTTGATCAGAATGCTGAGGTCGATCAGCACCTCCTGGGTGAGCACGTGGTCGCGCACGTCGTCGCCACAGAAGGTGCGAATTTTATCGACAATCTCGCTGTGGCCCATGGGCTCACTAATCAGCGATTCTTCGCTGTAGGATTTGCCCACGGAGATTTGCTTCTGGCGCACCAGCAGCTCGGTCACCGCGTCGGACAGGGTGATGTCGGCCTTCTCTAAAAGCCCGGCTGCTCGGCGCAAGATGCCCCACTGCTCTAGCTGGCTGGCCTTGGCATAGACCTCATCCAGCAGGTCTGCGACAGTGATCGCGTGGTTGGGGCCGCCAAAGCCAGTGTTAAAGCCGCTGCCGTGCAAATGCTTGAGGGTGCTGAGCAGCTCAATTTGCTCGTAGATGTTGTTTGACTGGCGCAGCCGGGTGAGCAAACTGTCGAGGTCGGTTTCGTTCTCTAGGGTGTATTCTTCGAGCAGCGATAGGGGGCCGTCGCGATCGGGCTCAAAGCCCAAGTAGGCTGTCCACAGGGGCGTGTAACCCACGGAGGTGCTGCCCAGCTGGTAGCCGTTGACGTTTTCGACCCGCTCAAGGCTGGTAGTCATCATCAGCTGATGCAGGGGGCCAAGTTTGACGGGGACATGATCGCAGCGATCGTCCTGCAGCTCTTGCATCAGCGCCATCAGCGGCGACTCATAGATCGGTTTGTGACCCAGCTCAAACATGGCGTGGGTCAGCAGCAGTGTCACCGTGGGTCGACCTGGCTCGCGCCAGTGGTCGTAGATGTAGGCTAGCTCGCTGCGAATTTGGGCTACCAGAAAGTGGTAGTCGAGGGTGAGATAAAACCGCTGCTGATCTAAGAACGACGGCAAAAACACCACCGACTTGCCCTTGATGCGAAAAATTCGCGAGGTGGTCAGGCTGCGCAGCCGCCGCACTGGGCGACCACTAAGGTCGAGCTTGTCGTTCTTGCCAATTTCGGCGTAGGTCGACGACAGCTCGGTGGCTGGAAACACCTGCACCGGGTCAATCTCTTCTAGGGTTTGGGTGGGCAGGCCGTAGGTGGCTAGCTCCGTTTGCAGCGCCTTGTCTTCGGCTAGCAGCGCCACCTGCACCACGGGATAGCGGTGATCGCCCAGGGCGCGGTGCCGCCCTAGGGGGTCAATATCGCTGGGTTTGAGCAGCCCGTCTTGAAGCAGCTGCCCCAGTAGGTAGAGGCTCTGGGCCCAAACCAGAGGCAAGTTGTCGTTGGGGAGACGGAGCTGGCTGCCGGGCTTCTGGCGCTCTGCTGCCAGGCTGGCTTCGGGCACATAATAGAGCTCGGGCAGTAGGCCATGGCCGTCGCGATCGACGGTGAGAGCCGCCAAGCGCTCTTGGTAGAAGAGAATTTGGTCGCGATCGCCCTCAAACAAACTGTCTAGCCACAGGTAGGTAAAAAACAGCGGCCACTCGCACTCGATGTGCTCAAACTGCCGCAGTTCCTCGGGTTCATAGTGCAGTCGGTTGGTGTCTTCAATCACGGTCTGGTGACCGTCGCGCAAAAACCGCTTGCAGCCGTAGGGGCCTTGCAGTTTGTCGATAATTTTTTGCCGAGTTTTTTGGGCCAGCTGCTCGTCGTCGATGGCAAAGGCCGGGTAGCCCACCACGCTCAGCAGCGCCGCATCAATCTCCTTAGACCCCGACTCACGGGGCAGCAGCGACTCTAGGGTAATGCGGGCGCGGGCAATCTCATCGGTGAGCACGTGAATAGTTGAGGACTGCCCCCCACGCATGCCAAACAGGTTAAATCCCCGCAGCGCCTCCAAAGCCGCCTTGGCCATGCCCACAGAGCTGGCGTTGAGCTCGGGCTTGCCGTGGTTCATTTTGTTGCCCCGTTCCCAGATGCCGTAGTCGGGGGTACGGTAGGCGCGACCAATGTAATAGACCAGGTTCTGCACAAAGTTGACTTCATCCTGGGTGTAGATGATTTGCAGCCCCGAGGCCGTCATCTGAGCCAGCATGAGCAAAAACACTGAGGTGGCGTCGATTTGCAGGTGACCCCACTCGTCGTCCCCTACTACCGGTAGTCCAGTGTCCGTATCGTACTTGGCGTGCAGCGCCTGAAGCGGATCCTGTCGTTCTTTAAAGTGCTCAACTTTTCTGGCCTGGCGCAGCATTGCCGTGAGTAGGCCGCGCATCAGCTTGACGACGCTCTGCTCTAGCTCCACCGTGCGGCCCCGGTCGTCGTCGAGGTGGCGGTAGGCCAAGCCCACCCCCCACACCGCCAAAATACTGTAGACGTTGTCGCGCACCCAGGCATCGGTGTAGTTGCCGTGGACGTTCACTGCCGTGCTGGCGGGCAAGAGGCCGCTAACCGGGTGCTGCCGCGACAAAATCACGGTTTTGACCTGCTGGTAGTAGCGATCGAGCCGCTCCTGAAGGGAAGCTGAGGACATAGACAGTGACGATAGGAAACGACGGCAGACAGTGAGAGTTAATCGAGTTTTAACCCACTGTAGGGGCGATCGGTCAAGTAATAGTCATGGAGATTACGGAATTCTGATGATTGAGCATAGGGCATTGCTAGGCAGGTGTAGGTTAGATGGCGCGCTAGCAGAACCCAACAAACCCTAGTCCGTTGTTGGGTTTTATTTCGTTTTACCCAACCTCAGTGGATTGGAAACAATCCTTCCTGACAAGATCTAGCCCGCACCCCTCTCCTCCCTGGGAGAGGGGCTAGGGGATGTAGCTTGCTTCCCGCAGGGTGGGCTAGCCGGGACTTTGCGATCTACTGAACCTATGATTTGCTTTGCAGCTAACCTTTGGGCAGTGTATTTAGCCAGTTTAGCAGCAGCGGATTGACCACCTCGGGGCGCTCATCGTGGGGGCAGTGGCCGGTGTCGGCAATACCGTGAAAAGTAACTAGGCTGGGGCGAGCTACATCTTCAGCTAGCCGGCGGTAGACCTCAGCGCCTTTAATGGGCGTCCAGGGGTCATTTTCACCCCAGAGCACCAGGAGCGGTTGGGCAATCTTGGGCAGCAGTTCCTCGGGTTTTGGCCCTGGCGGTGCGGTGACAATGGCAGCGAACACCTTCTGCGCCGTGGGTTTGCAGGCGGGGGTGTAGATCATCTCGATCAGCTCGTCGGTGATGGCGGCGGAGTTGCGGTACACCTGCTTGAGCGAGTTGCGAATGCGACCCTTGCGGCGCACCTGGTTAAACACCAGTGGCCCCACTCGGGGCGAACTCACCAGCCAGGTAAAAGCTCCCATCACCCAGTTCAGCGGCGGGTAGAGTTCTTCAGGGCGGTGGTTGAGGCCCCCGGCGCAGTTGAGCACGGCCCCGGCCCTAGCTTTGTCGGGGTGATTGGCCAGCATCATCAGGGTCAGCAGCCCGCCGATGGAGTTGCCGACGTAGACAGCAGGAGTGCGGATGAACTCAGCCCAGAAGTCGGCCAGCAGGTCTTGCCAGAGGTCGAGGGTGTAGGGTATTTCGGGCTGATCTGAATCGCCAAACCCCAGCAGATCGATCGCATAAACCCGGTGCCCTGCCGTCGCCAGAGCGGGAATGTTTTTGCGCCAGTGGCCGAGGGAGGCCCCAAACCCGTGGATGAGAACGATGGGTGTTCCTTCGCCTGCGACGGTGTAGGCGATCGCATAGCCCCGCCAAGTCCAGGTGTGCTTTTCGATTGACGCCAGCGAGAGGGAAACCAGTTCAGCAACCATAGTTAGAGATGTAACGAAGTGTGACTGTACTCATAATACAGCCGTCCTAGGTTTACTGGTTTTCATTCAAGCCCCAAAACGTTTTCCTCATAGCATTTTCTCGATAGCAGCACTTGGATTTGCTTTTTCTGACAAATGCTAGACAGCACTTGAGTTAGGGCAATTCTCCTGCGTTGTTCTGCTGAGGAGTTGGGGCTCTGCTCTGTCAAATCACTCAAAGTCTGGGCGTAGAGAGTAGTCAGATGCGGATCTTGCTGGACGGCGGTTTGCTCACCCAGCTCATCTAAAAGCTTCTCAAACCCCACGCAGGCCAATCCATAGATAACAAACTTAGAGGAGATCGCCTCAGGTTTGTAGGGACGCTGTTGATCAAGGTTATTGAAGTATCCACCGTGGGTATCAATGCGTCCGCTAAAGTAGTCTTTGGTCAACGCAAAGTAGTCTCCAATGCTCAAAGATTTTTTCCGTTTTGCGTGGCTGAGTACGCCGACGAGTTTTCTATCTGCGTTGGGCTCAATGTAGTCTGTGCAGTCAAAGAAGCTAAACAGCTCACCGATGGGGGTCTCTCCAGGCGCTAGAGCAACACTTCTTTGACGCTCAGATAGCGGAGTTTTATCACGGATGTAGAGGTAGTCAAGGGGAAAACGCCAGGTGATAGAGACCCTGCCCCCAATAGCTAGGGGTTCTCCAGCAATCTCCTCTTGGTGTTGGTATTTGACAAATTTCCCGTCTTTAAACACAGTAAGCTGATCACCGCTTACCTTGAGGGGTTCTCCATAGGCTGAGGCCCAGGATTGATCCTCGGCTTTGTCAAGAATTTCTAGTTTTTCGCCTTTGATTTTGGCGATATGCCCACGCTCAAATATGACGAACTGATCGTCGTCAAAATCAAATAATTTGTCACCTTGAACTCGGCAAAGATGATTTTCTTGAACTGCTTCAAAATACCAGTAGCTATTAGCTTTGTTTTGAAGTGAAACAACCTCTCCACTGGGGAGCTTAACGATCTGCCCCTGCTGCAAACAGTCGATCTTGCTAGCTTGAAGATTGTAGGGCTCAAGAAAATCGTGCAGCACCTCGTAGAGAGGAGCCGTTTCCCCTTGCTCAGAGTAAGTGAGCATCTCGCCTTGCAGGTTGGCGATCGCGTTGCCCTCAACTTTTGCTAGCTGTCCGCCACAGATAGCGCTTTGTACGTGCCCTTGGCTGGTCAGCGTATCCTGTAGTTTAACTAACAGTCCATTAGGAAGTCTCGCTAGAATGCCGTAGTCTTCAAACTGTTCTTTGCTCTCTTCTTTTATCTCTATTCCAGAGCTTCTAACGGTAACATTGCCGAGGCGATAGCCGCCGTCTTGAGTTCTTGAGGGATAGCTAAAATAGTTGGCCGCTGTAGAGGCCAAACGCAGTGCCATATCGCCTTCATTACTAAACAGATAGGCCTCTTCAAATCGACGTAGGGAGGACTGAAGAAAATTAGCCCTTCCAGAGATAATGGTTTCGGCAGGAATATCCGGTGAAACTAGTACCAAACGGCTGAGGCAAAACACATTGCCAACAGCGGGCGAGGGTTTTTTCTGGGGATCGGCTGTGCTCATAGTGCCGACAGATCTTGAGTCAAATACATCCGAAAGAATTCGCACGGTATTGGTGACCACAAAGCCCCCCATGCTGTGGCCAATAAATGATAGCTTGATGCGGCTTTTGCCCCAGTCTTTTTCTGACTCGGGGACATCTTTGGTTAGGGTATTGTCAATTTGGCGCATCAGCTCTACAAGGTCTGGAGTGCCAAAGTTGTTAGCCCGATAGTTGTCTCGAAAGTAAACAACGAACCGCAGCAGGATAATGGTGAATATAGGCGCAAAGAATAAGAGTGCAACAGCCGTTGCTAAGCCAGCAACAATCAAAGATAGAACTGTACCCGGAATCTGAGCAGCAGTTGAAAAAAGACCAAAAAACCAGGATACTAAGCTGATTAGCAACCCTATAAAGCCCACTAAAAGCAGCAGTCCAGGCACAAAAGGCAATGCGTTTCTATAGTTTTTTAGCTGTCTGCTTAAGACCTTTAGTTTGTTCTGTCCTGATTTTGTTAACTCGCTGGGGACAATCTGCTCGGAGGGCCAGCGATAGCCAATTAACACAAAGCCTTTAGATCGGCGTGGGTGGTGGAGGGCAATGTGTTCTTGAATGCTATCAAACCATTCTTTGACGGAGTCTTTGTTGGTGTTATAGCCGTGGATCACAACCAGGATTTCTGCATTGCCCTTGTGTTCTTTGAGATAGCTGGCCATCTCTTCAACATGGGATTCGGGAGTTGCAGAGATAGGGGTGTTGGATGAGGTGCTGTAATCGAGGGGGTCGTCTTCGACGTTGTGGGGGGCGGTACTGGCTACAAAATAACCTGGAAATTTGTCTGAATTCTTAAGCTTCTGAATGAAAAGTAACGATGCACTCATGGTTGATTTCTGGGGGCGTTTGGGAGATTTAACGGGGGCAGAGGTAGGTTTGGTGAAATGAAGCAAACCCTAACGGTCACAGAATTTCGTCGGGGTCCTGTTGGCACTTCACTCAGCCTACGTTGAGAGAGGGGTAAGCAGATTGCTCAAGGTTAGCCCCATTTTAGAGTCAGCCGTCACATACCCCCATTTATTTCAACGAATTGAGGATTACCGTTGGTACAGTGTCTCTGTAAGTAGGCCAAATAGTGGACCGAATGCAAAACCCCTCGGTAGGTTAAGCCTGCCGAGGGGATGCTGAAAGTTCGATGGATAAGCGGGTCAGGCCACGCTGTCTATCCTGCGGGTGGGGCGCTTGCGATCGCTCTTGCGAGTGCCGCCCGCCATTTCATACTCATAGCTGTCTTTGCCATACTTAGCCGCCACAGCAATCAGCATGCGTTCTGAAAGCACTCTAATGTCTTTTTCGGTGTCGCGCACGACGCTAAGGGCGCGGTCTACAAACGATAGCGATTCGTTATAGGTAGCTAGCTGCGATTGCAGCTTATCTAGCTCTAGCTGATAGTTGTCTAAGGTCAGCCCGTCGCCCAGATTTAGGCTGGCGCTGATTGATTTGAGCGCAGCGGCGCGGCGAACGCCCTTTTCGAGCACGGGTGAGCTTCTTTTTTGTCGAGGCATGGGATGCACCTCCATAGAGTTTGCCCCTTTAAAGTGGCACAGGGGTTAATGTCCCGAAACCGATGGTTTTGCGGGAGTTGAGATGTGCTTGCTAGGCTGAAGGGCTCAGTAATTTTGCCGTCATTTTTGAAGAAGAGGGCCAGCATTTCAGCTGGTGAGGATGATGTTTTCTGACAAAAAGAGGACGTTCGTTGAAAATGGGCAAATGAATTCCATAAATAAGAAGCCATTCATAATAAACACTTTCATTTTGGCTTAGATCATGAAAGTGATCCTTATAGATGAGGCAATGAATTCCATAGTCATCTCCATGAATTCAACCAACAGGAACCTATTCACAATAAACACCGGCATCTTCCTTTAGATCATGCCGATGGTCCCTATGAGCGGCGCAATGAATGCGATCAACGCCACTGACTAGAGCGAAGTCAAGCCGCTGCGCTAGGGTGATGGCCTTCTATTTTGCAAAAGAAACCCGGTTGTGGGTGATGACTTTCATTGATGTTGAGCTGCTTATTACAAAGCATCAACGGTGGCTTCGATCTCAGGTCGGGTCGGTAGCGGGCTGCTGAAACCGTTAATCAGCGGGCTTCCCTCCAAACGCTCCTGCGCTGCGGCCCGATCGAGGGGCTGCACTTGCTGACTCAGCGCCTCGATGTCTCGCTCGCCTGGGTATATAAACAGCTGCTCGCCACTGGTTAAAACTACCTCGTTCTCGCTGTCAGCGAGCCGAAAGGCCACCTCCCCTTCCCACGAAAAAATTTCGACCGGGGCATTGGGATCATCTTCAATGTTGACAAACACCGTGGTGCCTCGAATACCGGCAATGCCTGCCGGGGTAACAATTTCTATGGGCTCTGCTAGTGCGCCTTCAACCCAGGTAATCATTTGTCCGGCATCGAGCCGGAGCTGGCTGGGTTGCAGGGTAAGGGCCGCATTGCCGCCGATGCGAAACATTGCTCCGTTGACTAAGCCCACCTCAGCTAGAGCCTGATCGGCGGTGCGAATTTGGTCGCCGTAGGCCATGGTCTGGTTAATCTGAGCTGGCTCAGGCTCTCCCTGTCCTAGGGTGACCGATACGGGGTTGGCGACAATGGCTTGAATGGTGGCGATCGCCTCAGTTTGCCCCTCCGAGCCGGTTGCCGGTTGTGATTCTTGGGCTGGCTCAACCGGCGTCTCAGGGGTGGAGGCGCGATTCCGGAACGGATCGCTCTGCGAATCGCAGCCTGCTAGGGCTATGCCCCCTGCAATTGCCAAGGCAATGGTTAAAGATTGCCCCTTAAGGGCGACGGTTAAAGAGCGGCCCCGCAGGGCCAACGCGATTCCTCTTAAAACATGTTGCATAGTTAGGGTGGGGCTAAGTGTCAGAAGGCTAGGTCGTACCTTTAGGTTATTCAGTTTGAGACGCTGATTTTCCGGCAGGGTGGGGCAGCGAGTCGGTGCTATCGTCGGGTTGACCTCGGCCTTTGGCAGACGCGTCAAAACGGTTGTTGGTCTAATTATTGGAGGTTGAACCCCGTGGAACTGGTGATTTGGCTATCGGTGGTGCTGGCTGTGCTGGGCTTTGGCATGGGGGTGATGGTGCGGGCTTATCGCCGCCCTCTGGGCAACAGCGCCCTCTTTCCGTCCCCAGTGATGGAACTCTCTATGCCTATCGGTGACGATGCTAGAACTCAGTTTGAGGCGGGCTGTGCGGCTTTTGCTAAGGGCCGTTACCCGGCTGCTATCGACCAGTTCACCGCCGTGATGGTGGCCGAGCCTAACTGTGCCGAAGCCTTCCACAACGGTGGACTGGCCTACGCCAACATGGGCACCGATGGGCAGGCCGTGCAGGCGTTGCTCAAAGCCAGCGAGCTGTACGATCGCCAAAGCACCAAGCCTGGGCTCGATCTGGTCAAGCAGCAGCTCGAACAAATCGCCAGCCGCCGGGGCCTCAAACCCAGCACCGCTGCCTAGGGGATTTACCGATGGCCAAACAGCGTCTAGATGCCCTGCTGGTAGATCGGGGCTTGTGCGAATCGCGGCAGCAGGCCCAGCGGTTAATTAGAGCTGGGGAGGTGCAGGTGAACCACGCCGTTGTGGATAAACCGGGCACGGCCTTTGCTGAGGATGTGGAATTGCTGGTGAAGTCGCGATCGCCCTTTGTCTCGCGCGGCGGCGAAAAGCTGGCCAAAGCCCTGAGCGAATTCCCGATCGAGCCCAAGGGAAGGATTGCGTTGGATGGGGGGATTTCGACCGGCGGCTTTACCGACTGTCTGCTGCAAGCCGGGGCCGAGCAGGTCTACGGCATTGATGTGGGCTACGGCCAGGTGGCCTGGGCGCTGCGCCAAGACCCGCGTGTGATGCTGCGGGAGCGCACTAACCTGCGCCACCTTACCCCCGAGCAGCTCTACGGCGAGAATGCTCCTCGCCCTGATCTGGGGGTGATGGATGTGTCGTTTATTTCGCTGACCAAGGTGCTGCCCGCTTTTTGGGCGCTGCTAGTGCCGCCACGCGAGGTGGTGCTGCTGGTGAAGCCGCAGTTTGAGGTGGGCCGCGATCGCGTCGGCAAAAAGGGCGTCGTGCGCGACGCTGGGGATCAGGCCGATGCGATCGCCAGCGTGCTAGCCTCGGCCCAATCCCTCGGGTGGACATACCAAGGGCTCACCTGGTCACCCCTGCTCGGCCCAGCGGGCAACATCGAGTACCTGCTGTGGTTGAGCCAGCCACAGACGGAAGAGAGCTGCCCGGTACCCAGCCTGGATGACCTGAAAACCCTGGCGATCAACGCCCGCCTCAGCCTGGAAAATTAGCCTTGGGCTGCGGCCTTGATTAAAGTGGTCGCGGCGGCTTTGGCCTGGCTAGCGGCATTGGGGCAGCCGTGCATCATGGCGACGACGGTAGCTCCTTGGATCAAAATCAGCAGCTGCTGGGCTAGAGCTTCGGGGTTGGGCAGGTTAGCTTCTTTGACCAGGTTGAGAATGTAGTCGGCGACGGCCTGCTCGTGGGCGAGGGTAATCTGGTAGCCAGGATGCTCGGCATCGACCAGTTCTACCGCTGAGTTGATAAAGGCGCAGCCGCGAAAGTTGGGTTTCTCAATTCCCTCCTGCAAGACGTCAAAAATAGCCAGCAGTGGTGATTCGCCAGAGGCAGCAGCGTGGCGAGCGATCGCGTTTTGGAAGCACTCACGCCAGCTGTGGTGCTGCTCATCGAGCCAAGCGGCAATCAGGGCATCTTTTGACTTGAAGTGGTTGTAGAGCGACATTTTAGCCACCCCCGACTCGGCAATGATGCGATCGATGCCGACGCTGTGAACGCCCTCTTTGTAGAACAGCTCAGAGGCCGCCGCCATAATGCGATTGCGGGCGCAAGGGCGCGAAGCAGATGAGCGAGCCATGAAGTGCATGATATACAGGTCTGTCTGTATAATAACTCAGATGACAGCCCTTTGCCTAAACGCCGTTACCGGGCCAAGCCTTGTTTGTCCGCCTACAGAATTTCTCCAGCTAGTGCAGCAAGATGAATGAGTGCTTTTGCCCCAAGGCTTTTGGCGACTCTTCTAACGATGCTTAGCTAGGCTCTCAAACAAGGGTGTTCTCAGCAGGCTTGACAATATACAGACCTGTCTACATAATTAAAAGTATACAGACCGTTCTACTTAGATTGTTTCACCCCGCAACCCGAGTCTCAGCCTTTTAAGGAGGCATTTGCATGACTGCTACCCTTGCTCCAACTGCCAGCGCAGAACGTTTGACCGCCTTGGCCGAAGGGTTGCGCTCCGTTAGCCCCTTGCCAGCCTGGCCCGGTTTGCCAAGCGCAGAGGCAACTCCTGCAACCTCTGCCGCCATTGTCGAATGGGCCGCCGATGCCTTTGGCCCTGGGCTAGTGATGAGCACTAGCTTTGGTATTCAGGCGGCGGTGATGCTGCACTTGGTCACTGAGGTTATCCCCAATATTCCTGTCGTCTGGGTCGATACAGGCTACCTTCCCGAGGAAACCTACCGCTTTGCTGACCAGCTCACCCAGCGGCTAAATCTGAACCTCAAGCCCTACCAGTCGCCCCTCAGCCCCGCCCACATGGAAGCCCTCTACGGCAAACTGTGGGCCGCAGACAGCGTTGAGGCTCTGAATCAGTACGACCAGATTCGCAAGGTTGAGCCCATGGGGCGGGCACTGCGGGAATTGGGGGCAACGGCCTGGCTGGCGGGGCTGCGATCGCAGCAAACTCACCACCGCAAAACGCTCGATGTGGTGGGTCAACAGCACGGCATTCACAAAATTTTGCCCATCTTGCACTGGAACTCCAAGGATGTTTATGAGTACCTGCAAGCCCACGATCTGCCCTACCACCCGTTCTTTGACCAGGGCTACGTTACCGTCGGTGATTGGCACTCTAGCCGTCCGCTTGTGGCCAGCGATTTAGATGAGCGCGACACCCGATTCCAGGGGCTGAAGCAAGAGTGCGGTATTCACCTAGCGTAGTGGCGTCTGGTTGGAGATCTAGATTCTTCTAAATTTCGGCATCGGTTTGGCTAGGGCAAACGACTGTTTGCCCCTACGAGAGACACTACACCTGGAGCTGACCTCAATGATTGACCTGTACACCTTTACGACTCCCAACGGTCGCAAGCCCGCTATTCTGCTTGAAGAGTTGGAGATGCCTTACACCATTCACTCGGTCAACATCGGCAAGGGCGAGCAGTTTGCCCCCGAGTTTGTGACCATTAGCCCCAACAGCAAAATTCCGGCCATTGTCGATCGTGACACCGACTTGGCGATCTTTGAGTCGGGGGCCATTTTGATTTACCTGGCGGAAAAAGCGGGTAAGCTGCTGCCTACAGAAACCGGGGAGCGCATCAAGGCGATCGAGTGGCTGATGTTTCAAATGGCGAGCGTTGGCCCCATGTTTGGCCAATTTGGCCACTTTCGCAACTTTGCTCCAGAAAAGCTGCCCTACGCCATCAACCGCTACGAGAAAGAAACCCTGCGGCTGCTGGGCGTGATGGAAGGGCAGCTGGCTAAAACCCCCTTTCTAGCGGGCGACTACTCCATTGCCGATATCGCCACCTATCCCTGGGTAGCGGCGGCTCAGAGCCCCTACATGGAGCTGTCCTTCGATGAGTTCCCCCATGTGCAGCGCTGGGTTGAGGCGATCGCGGCGCGTCCGGCCGTGAAAGCTGGCATGGATGTGTTGCAGCCAACCTTTGAGAGCCAGGTTGGCACCGTGGCCTAAGGGGCTGCTGGCAGATCCTTAGGCCGCTCTGTCTTAGCTGTGTACCCCACCGTGCCCCACCGACAAATTATCAGCTTCTGCTGACCTTTCTAAACTCAGTCTCAGCTCCAAGCTTTAAGGTTTTTCCCGGTCCCTTGTTCTGATCTTCCTCTCTGAAGTATTCCCATGTCTTTTGATATCAACGGCAAAGTAGCTTTCGTCACTGGTGCCAACCGCGGCATTGGTAAAGCGATCGCAGCATCTCTCCTCCAGCACGGGGCCACCAAAGTCTACGCCGCGGTGCGGAACCTCGATTCCGCCGCTCCTTTAGTGGCAACCTATGGCGATCGCGTCGTTCCCCTACGCTTTGATTTGGCCCAGCCCGAGACCATTGCCGAGGCCGCCCAAATCGCCACCGATGTAGCGCTGGTGGTCAACAATGCCGGGGTGCTGCGCAATGCCGGGCCGCTGGCTGGAGATGCGATCGCGGCGCTGCAGTACGAGATTGACATGAACGTGTTTGGCCTGATGCGGATGGCCCAGGCCTTTGCCCCGGTCCTCAAAGCCAATGGCGGTGGTGCCTTTGTGCAGCTCAACTCGGTAGCCTCGCTCAAGAGCTTTGCTGACTTTGCTACCTATGCAGCCTCAAAGGCGACGGCCTACTCGATCACCCAGGCGCTGCGGGAGGTGCTGGGCGCTCAGGGCACTGCCGTGGTCAGTGTGCACCCCGGCCCCATTGCCACCGATATGGCCAATAGTGCCGGCTTGGGAGAAATCGCTGAGTCACCGGCTCTCGTAGGCGAAGGCATTGTCATGGCGCTAAAGGATGGCAAATTTCACCTCTTCCCCGACACCATGGCCAAGCAAGTTGGCGCTGCCTACGCCAGCTTTGCCACCAACGTGGTCGAGGCCAGCCTGGTGGAAGGCTAAATTCGATCGCGATCGCGGGGCTGCCCGTAATCAATTGCTGGCCCAGCAGGCACAATGCCGCTAGGGTTAAGCTCGGGCAGCCCCGCGTAGTAGAGCTGCTTGACATGCTCCGCGCTGCACCACTCGGCCACCCCCGGCCGCTGGTAGAGCTCACGGCAGTAGCCCCATAGATTGGGGTAGTCCACCAGGCGTTTAAGGTTAGTTTTAAACAGCCCGTAGTAGGCCAAATCAAAGCGAAACAGGGTGGTGAACATACACCAGTCGGCCAGGGTGATCTGGTCACCCACTAGGTAACGCTGCTGCCCTAGCACCTCCTCCCAGTGATCCAGCGCTTCGAACAGTTCCGTCACCGCGTCATTGTAGGCCGCTTGGGAAGCCGCAAAGCCGCTGCGGTACACGCCGTTGTTGATTGGCTGGTAGATGGCATCCATCGCTGCGTCGATTTGGGGCCGCAGCGCATTGGGGTAGAAGTCGCGCCTGGGAAACTCCGCAAAATCGTTGAATGCCGAGTTCAGCATTTGAATGATTTGGCGCGACTCGTTGTTGACAATGGTTTGGGTCTGCGTATCCCACAGAACGGGCACGGTGACGCGTCCGGTGTAGCTGGCCTTGGCGCGGGTGTATAGCTGCCATAGGTATTCCGCCCCGTAGAGGCTGTCGGGAATGCTGCTGAAGCGCTGTGAGAATTTCCAGCCCTGGTCGCTGATCACTGGGTCAACGATGGAGAGGCCGATCGCCCCTTGCAGCCCTTTGAGTGATCGCAGTAGCACCGTACGGTGCGCCCAGGGACAGCCCAGCGATACATATAAGTGGTAGCGCCCCGGCTCGGCCTTAAAGCCGCTAGAGCCATCCGCCGTGACCCAGTCGTGAAACAGGGTCGGCATGCGCTGAAATTCGCCCGATTCGCTGCGCTCTGTCCATTCTGTGGACCATTTGCCGTTGATCAATCTGCCGAGTGCCATGGGGATGTCCTGGGGTGAGGGGAAAGGTTTGAGTTTTGAATTTTGAGTTCTAAGTTGTGGAGTGAATTCAACACTCAAAACTTAGAACTCAAAACTAATTGAATTGGTAGGCGGCCATGCTGAAGGCTCCGTAGGTGAAGCCGTGATGAATTTGTTTGCCGGGGCCGCCAGCGCCGAGGGCCACGAACAGGGGCAGCAGGTGCTCTTCGCTGGGGTGGTTTTTGGCGGCGTAGGGGGCGTGCTGACGGTAGTCGAGCAGGGCTTGGATATCGTTGGCGGCGTTGGTTGAAGACCTACCCGCCTGGGTAATCGCCTCTGCCAGCCAGTCATCAAAGGCTACGGCCCAAGCGGGCGGTGGGGCATCGTAGTTGCCGTCAAAGGCCCCTAGGTTGTGGGTGGCGGCACCGCTGGCAAAAATCAGTACGCCTTCATCGCGCAGGGGGGCGAGGGCTTTGCCGAGTTGGTAGTGGTACAGCGGCGTTTCGTGGGGTTGCAAAGAGAGCTGCACGACGGGGATGGTGGCCTTTGGGGCTGCCAGAAGCAGCGGCGTCCAAACGCCGTGGTCGAAGCCGCGATCGCAATCTACACGGGTCGAAAACCCGGCCTCAGTGAGTCTAGATATCACCTGCTCTGCCAGCTTTGGACTGCCTGGGGCGGGGTAATTCAACTCGTAGAGCGCCTGGGAAAAACCGCCGAAGTCGTAGATTGTCTTGGGCTGCTCGGCAGCGCTAACGGTGGGCTGCGCCGTGAGCCAGTGGGCCGAGATCGCCAAGATAGCCTTTGGCCTCGGCATGGTCTGCAAGAGCGATCGCAGAAAGTCTTGGGTCGGGCCAGCGCGCAGGGGCAAATCGGGTGCCCCGTGAGTGACAAATAAACTGGGTAGGGAAGCCATAGTTCTAATCTAGATAGTTTTAACTAGAACTATCTGATACAAGACTAGCACCTCCGTCTTGAAACCGACAAGCCGATGCTTAAGGGCTGCTGGTGTCGCTTTCTGCTGCAAGCTCGTGGAGTAGGGCGATCGCGGCTTCAGCCTGAGCCACGGGCACAAACAGGTGGTCGTGGTAAAAGGCTGAGACGGGGTTGACACTAATGCCATGGCTGGCGAGTTTGGTGGCGATCGCCGCCAAAAACCCCACCGCCTCCAGGCTGGAGTGCACCGAGAGCGTAATCATGGCGAAGGTGGCTGAGTAGGGCAGGCCCGCCGCCTCGGCCTGGTGCCGCAGCAAGATCAGCGTTACCCCCTCATCTTCCCTAAAGAACCCAATGGGGTCGAGGTCGAGACCGCTTGAAGCTGCAACGGTGCAAAACACATATTCCCCCTCGCGGAGAGTGGGTTGCATAGACGATAACAGCCGCGTGAGGTTGGTTTCGCCGACCATCTGTTGTTACCTGCTGCTGGTTCTTCCTGAAGAGTAGGGAGCCAAACTCTTGTCCCCTCTCCTCTCGGGAGAGGGCTAGGGAAAGGGTCAATTTTGGCCAATCATACGCTACTCAGCAACGCCTGAGAATTTAGAAACAATGTTGCCGACGGAATATTGACTCGGCGCTGTCTAGAGTTTTCTGCCCCAGTGGAGAGGACGCAGCCAGCGAAACGCTGCTGAATAAATAGCGTAGGGATGCCATGAATGAATGATCAACGCAGACTCGCTATCGTCTGGCTGTAATTCTCAACCTGCTCCGCGAGTTGTGGTCTACACAGATTCTTTGGGAATGGGGGGCGCGGAGTTTAGCCTAGGTCATTTGGTGGCAGCGGTGTCGAGGGATATTGCCATTACGGTGCTAGGGGTCTCGGCTACCGTGGTCGATGCGATCGCCAGCCAGCGGCCCGGTGCTGAAAAAATTGTCTTACCCCCTACAGGGTTTACCTCTATCGCCGCCCATCTCGCTACTCTGCATCGGCTGCGCCCCGACATTGTGCATCTCAATCTGTGTACACCCTGGGCTGGAGCGACGGGCCTGGCGGCGGCTCTGACTCTGCCCCAGGCGCGGGTCGTGCGGGTCGATCAGCTACCGCTGCGAACTACGGACGCGATCGCCCTATGGCGGACGCGATCGCTGTCGCTGCGGGTCGATGCTCACGTCGCGGTAGGCGAAGCCTCGGCCCGGCGAATGGAGGATTTCTATGCTTTGGGCCGCAACACGGTCATCTCTGTGCCCAACGGCGTGCCCGACGTCGAAGTTGAACCTGCCCCAAGCCCAGTCTTAAAAGAGCCCATGCTGGTGGTAGGCAGCGTGGGCCGCCTAGACGCGATGAAGGCCCATGATATTTTGTTGCGGGCGATCGCTCAGGTTGACGATACCCACGTGGTCGTGTGGGGCGATGGGGCAGAACGCCAAGCCCTGGAACATCTGGCTCAGGATCTGGGCATTGGCGATCGCGTTTCTCTGCCGGGATGGGTCAATAACCCTCGCGCCCACTTGCCCAACGTCGATATTTTTGTCTTGCCGTCGCGCTCTGAGGGTTTTCCCTTAGCCATTGTGGAAGCCATGCTGGCGGCCCGACCCGTGATTGCCACGCGCGTGGGCAGTGTAGCAGAAGCCGTGATTGAGCAGGAAACAGGGCTACTGATTGAGAAGAACGATGTCATGGGGCTAGTCAACGCCCTGCGTCGCCTCAAAAATGATGCTGCCCTGCGTGAGCAGATGGGTCAGCGGGGTCGAGCGGTGGCGGTGGCGCAGTTTACGGCTCAGGCGATGGCCCAGCGCTACGAACAGATTTGGCGACAGCTGCTGGCCTCACCGCGATCGCCCCGGCTACGGGTTCCCCGCCCCCGCGACTGACGGAGCGGGCGGCTCCCCCTGCTTAAGCCCATGCTGTTCGATTGGGAAGATCACCGTAAAGGTGGAGCCTTGGCCTGATTGTGATGACACCAAAATTTCACCCTGCATCAAATTCACCAGCTGGGCCACAATGGCTAGGCCCAAGCCTGTGCCTTGTTCGGTATCAGGTGTAGGGCGATGGCTAACCCGGTAGTAGGGTTCAAAAATATGTTTTTGCTCAGCCTCAGTGATGCCGATGCCGCTGTCGGTGACGGTAATTGACCAGCGGCCATCGCTCAGGGTTTCGGCCGCAATAGAGACATGGCCAGTCTCAGTATAACGAATCGCGTTGCTCAGCAGGTTGGTAATGATCT
The DNA here is from genome assembly GCF_014696135.1 of Nodosilinea sp. FACHB-141. Classification (NCBI taxonomy): domain Bacteria; kingdom Bacillati; phylum Cyanobacteriota; class Cyanophyceae; order Nodosilineales; family Nodosilineaceae; genus Nodosilinea; species Nodosilinea sp. FACHB-141. The sequence continues at coordinate 381,346 of NZ_JACJPP010000007.1, forward strand.
GCTGTAGGCGCAGGGGGTCAGTTTGCACCACTGGGGGAATGCGATCGCACGCCACCTTCAGCTCCAACCCCTTGTTGCGCACTAGCGGTTCAATAATCTCGATGACCGACTGAATCAGCTCGTGAGGGTCGATCGTGACGAGCTTGAGCTTAATTTGGCCATCACCTTTCTGAAGTTGGAGAGTGTCGTTGATCAACCGCAGCAAAAGCCGACCGCTGCGCAATACGCGCTCAATACTTTCTAGATGAGCATAGGAATCTTTGATTTCGGTCTGCTGCTGCTGGCGCAGAAATAAGTCGGCATAGCCAATAATTGAGGTCAGCGGAGTTTTAAGCTCGTGGGTCAGTTTTGACATGTTGTCGTGGCTGGCCCGCACTAAACGCGTCAGCTCTTGATTGGTGAGCTGCATTTGAGCTCGGAGCTGGTCTAGCTCCTCCATGCGGGTTTGGGTATAGCTGTCAAAACAGCGGGCGATCGCCTCGTCAATTACCGCATCAATCAGCCGAATCGCCCACAGCACATCCTTGGGTTCGGCCTGCACCAAATCGGCTTCTAGCTCTGAAAAAATCACCGATCGCAGCAGACGATACTCGCGCGCAATTTCTGCCGGTTCAAACCCTTGCTCAGCGCGAATCAGCCCGTGTTCTAGACTGGCATCATCGATAGTCTCAAAATTTTCTGCCTCGCTGTCGGCCATCATGGCGGCGAGAGATTCGAGCACCCTGGGCAAACTGTCGCGGACCGCATTGAAAGTTAATTCATTGGTGGCTTCAATTTGCTGATCGTTAAAAACCGCGTTGATCCACAACTCAATAATCGTGTCGCGTTTTTGATTCAAAATGGTGCTGAAATCAATTTTCACAGCATTAGCGACTATAGAGCTGAGTCAGGGTCCGGAGGCGATCGCTCAAAGCATTGGTCAGCAACGCCGAACTGCGGTAGCGCCAGCGCCAGTTGCCGTCGTTGCGGCTGGGGTCATTCATGCGCGATCGCCCGTCTAGGTCCAGCAGGTCTTGCAGCGGAATGATTGCCAGATCGGCCACGGAGGCCAACGCCATGCGAATCAGCAGCCAGTTGATGTCTTCGATCGCCTCGGGCGAGTTGTAGCCAGCATAGCGGGCCACAAACTGTTTCTCGGTGTCGCTAGCCTGCTGCCACCAGCCGATCGCCGTGTCGTTGTCGTGGGTGCCGGGGTAGACCACGGTGTTGCGGGTGTAATTGTGGGGCAGGTAGGCGTTGTTGGGGTCATCGCCAAAGGCAAACATTAGAATGCGCATGCCGGGAAAGTCGAAGCGATCGCGCAGCGCTTCAACCTCAGGCGTAATGATGCCCAGGTCTTCCGCCATAATCGGCAGCGTTCCCAGGGCTTCACCCAGGGCAGTGAAAAATTTCTCGCCGGGGGCTTCAATCCATTCGCCGTTGATCGCTGTTTCTTCGCCCGCTGGCACCTGCCAGTAGGCTTCAAAGCCGCGAAAGTGGTCGACCCGCACAATATCGACGTACTGCAAGGTCACCTGAAAGCGCTTAATCCACCAGGCAAAATTAGTTTTTTCGGCCTTATCCCAGTTGTAGACCGGGTTGCCCCAGAGCTGGCCGGTCTCGCTGAAATAGTCGGGGGGCACGCCAGCAATAAAGGCGGGTTCAAAGGTGTCGGGGTCGAGCTTAAATAGCTCGGGAGCGGCCCAAACGTCGGAGCTGTTGTGGCACACGTAAATCGAAATATCGCCAACAATTTTGATGTTTTTGTCGTTGGCATACTGGCGCAGATTCTGCCACTGCTCAAAGAATTTGAACTGCACAAACTGATGGTATTGAATCTGGGCTTTCAGCCTCTCCCGCTGAGCTTGCAGCGCCTCCGGTTCGCGGCGGGCGATCGCCGGTTCCCAAAAATTCCAGCTTTTGCCGTCGTGGTCCTCTAGCAGGGCCATAAACAGCACAAAGTCATCTAGCCAGGAGGCTTGCTCTTGGCAGAACTGGTCAAACTTGGCCTGCTGCTCGGGCGATCGCGCATTCAAAAAGCGCTCGTGGGCCTGTTTGAGATACTGCGTTTTGTGGGCAATCACCTTGTCAAAATCGACCTTCTCCGGATCGACGTCTGTCAGAGGCATCAGCTCGTCCTCCTCCAGCAAACCCTCGGCGGCCAGCTGATCTAAATTGATCAGCAGCGGGTTGCCCGCAAAGGTGCTGAAGTTCATGATGTAGGGCGAATGCTCGTAGCCAGTGGGCCCCAGGGGCAAAATTTGCCACAGCGTTTGGCCACTCTTCGCCAAAAAATCGACAAAGGTATAAGCGGCTGGGCCCAAATCCCCAATGCCGTAGCGGCTGGGAAACGAGGTGGGATGCAGTAAAACACCACTGGCACGTTGAAAGCTCATAGGGGTTCGGCGATCGCACTTGCAAAAGAGTAATTTAGGCCGCATCGAGCAGCCAAGCTGAAACAGTGTGTTGCCACACCATCAGCAATGCTATTGATAGAGGCAAATGTCGGTCGCACGCATCCTCCTAAGGGGTGGGGGTGCCTGGTTCCCGAATACTTGGATAAGCGCGCGTTCTTAGCGTTCTATTTACGTTCTTGGCCTTCCTGTGAATTCTGTGAACGTGTCGCTGCGCAGTCTGACGCGCCGCAGTTGGCAATGGTGCTGTGCTCACTCTGTTGAAGATTCAAGGCTTTCGGCGCTCAGCCGTAGGTTCAAACCAACGCCGTAGCCTGGGGCGCGATCGCGGGATCGCTATTACTTCGGGACGATGACGCTCCTGGCGAATTCCGCTACCGTGGGGGCGGACATTGCGTTGCTAGTGGGTAGGTTGACCTTGAAGAATGAGCCCCTGTGGTTTAAGAATGCCATCATCTACGAAGTGCCTGTGCGGGCCTTCGCCGACAGCAACGGCGACGGCATTGGCGACTTTCGCGGCCTGACTGGCAAGCTAGACTACCTTCAAGACCTAGGCGTCACCGCTATTTGGCTGCTGCCCTTCTTTCCGTCGCCGCTGCGAGATGACGGCTACGACATTGCCGACTATGTGAATGTCAACCCGATCTACGGCACCCTGGACGATTTTAAGGATCTGCTACAGGCGGCGCACCAGCGGGGCATTCGCGTCATTATTGAGCTGATCGTCAACCACACCTCCGACCAGCACCCCTGGTTTCAGCGGGCGCGGCGATCGCCCAAGGGCAGCCCCGAGCGCGATTTCTACGTCTGGAGCGATACCTACGAGAAATACCAGGAAGCGCGGATCATCTTCCAGGATTTTGAAACCTCCAATTGGACCTGGGACTCGGTGGCCAATGCCTATTTTTGGCACCGATTTTATTCCCACCAGCCCGACTTGAACTATGACAACCCGGCGGTGCAGCAGGCCGTGTTTGACGTCATGGATTTTTGGCTAGAAATGGGCGTTGACGGGCTGCGCATGGATGCCGTGCCCTACCTCTACGAGCGCGAAGGCACCAACTGCGAAAACCTGCCCGAAACCCATGCCTTTCTGAAAAAGCTGCGGAAGCACGTCGACGAGAAGTTTCCCAACCGCATGCTGTTGGCCGAGGCCAACCAGTGGCCTGAAGATGCCGCCGCCTACTATGGCGACGGCGACGAGTGCCACATGAACTTTCACTTTCCCCTGATGCCGCGCCTGTTCATGGCCCTGCGCATGGAGGACAGCTTTCCGATCGCCGATATTTTGCAGCAGACGCCTGCCATTCCTGACAACTGCCAGTGGGGCCTGTTTCTGCGCAACCACGACGAGCTGACGCTGGAAATGGTTACCGATGAAGACCGCGACTTTATGTATCGCGTCTATGCCCAAGACCCCGAAATGCGTGTGAACTTAGGCATTCGGCGGCGGCTGGCCCCGCTGCTGGGCAACGATCGCCGCCAGATCGAGCTGCTCAACAGCCTGCTGCTGTCGCTGCCGGGCACGCCTGTGCTCTACTACGGCGACGAAATTGGCATGGGCGACAACGTCTATGTGGGCGATCGCAACGGCGTGCGCACCCCCATGCAGTGGAACTTTGACCGCAACGCCGGCTTTAGCAACGCCAGTCCCCAGCGGCTGTTTTTGCCCCTGATCGTCGAGGCTGAGTACCACTACGCCACGGTCAACGTTGAGGCCCAGCGGGCCAACCCCAGCTCGCTGCTCAACGCCACCAAGCGGCTGATCTCCATGCGCAATCACTTTCGCGCCTTGGGCAGCGGCGATTTTCAAATTCTGCATCCCGACAACCGCAAGGTGCTGGCCTTTACCCGCACCTACGAAGACGAGCGGATTTTGGTGGTGGCAAACCTGTCTCGCTTTGTGCAAACCGTTGAGCTTGATCTACCGGGGTTGAAGGGGTGGGTGCCGGTCGAGATCTTTGGCCGCACCGAGTTTCCCCCCATCGATGAGTCGCCCTACTTCTTGAGCATTGGGGCCTACGCGGTCTACTGGTTTATGCTCAAGCCCCAGGTTGTGCCCCTACCCGAGGTCAAACCCAAGGTAGAGCTGCCGATGCTGCAGCTAGCGGGGGCTTGGCCTACGGCGTTTTCTCAGCTGCAATCGGCCCAGACGCGCGGGTTCACGGCGAGCTTAGAGATCCTGCTGCCCCAGTATTTGTCTAGCCACCCCTGGTTTGGCGGCAGAACCCGCACGGTGCAGACGGCTCGCATTACTGAAGTCATCGCCATCCCCTATCGGGATAGACATGCTCAGATGCTGGAGCTACAGGTCGATTACATCCAGGGCAGCCCCCAGACCTACGTGCTGTTTTTGGCGATGGCCGAAGGGGAGAAGGCGCTCCGTCTGCTCAATGAGGCCCCGCAGTCGGTGGTGGCACGACTCAATCTGGCCAGCAGCGACAACGTAGCGGTGCTATTTGATGCGATCGCCGACAAGTCGTTCTTGACCGCCCTGCTCGAAGGCATTGCTCAGCACCGAGTCTATGAAAATGCCGCCGGTAAGCTGGTGGCTGACACCACAGCCCTATTTGCTGAGCTGAGCAAGGGTGATCCCAACCCATCCCTGGGTGAGGAGCCAACGGGAGACGGCCTGCCCTTTGAAGCTTCGCTGATGAAAGGCTTCCACAACAACACGTCGATTGCCTACGCTAAGACCGGCAGCGTCGCCGCCCAAAACCGACTGATTCTCAAGCTCTTTCAAAAAGTTGAAGAGGGTCAGCACCCCGACTTGGAAGTGCGCCGCTTTTTGGACGAACACCAGCACTTTACCCACATTCCTTCGATCGCGGGCACGCTGACCTACCATCGCCCGGCGGCGGAGCCGATCACCATCGGTCTGCTGCAGGAGTTTATCCCCGACACCCGCAGCGGTTGGGACTACACCCTCGACCATTTGCGCGACTACTTCGACCTCGTGGTGATGGATCAGTCGGATATCGCTGAAGCGCCCATGCCGGTTGGGTCGCCCCTGGCAATGGAGCCAGTGGCCGTGGATGAGCCTCCGACCGAGGTCTTCTTCCCGTTGCCCTACTGCCCGCTGCCCTCCGTTGATTCTCCGATTCCGGCCTGTAAGGCGATCAACAGCTACCTGGCCAACATGCAGCTGCTGGGGCAGCGCACCGCTGAACTCCACCTGGCCCTGGCGGTGGATGCGGATCAGCCCGCCTTCACGCCGGAGCCCTTTACCTCGCTCTATCAGCGATCGGTCTACCAGTACAGCCGCAACCTGACCGGTCAGGTCTTTTTGCTGTTAAAGAATCGCCTGAGTACGCTGCCGCCGGAGACGCGAGCGCTCGCCACCCTGGTCTTAGAGCAGCACGATGCCTGTTTGCAGCAGTTTCAGTCGGTGTTAAACCACAAAATTACCGCTCTGCGGACTCGCTACCACGGCGACTATCACCTGGAGCAGGTGCTCTACACCGGCAAAGACTTCTACATCATTGACTTTGAAGGTGATCCAGCTCGCAGTCTCAACGAGCGCCGCATGAAGCGATCGCCCCTGCGCGATGTCGCCTGCATGCTGCAGTCGTTTTACTATGCCGTCAACGTTGCCCTCGACAAGGAAGTCGAGAGCGGCATGGGGCAATCCGACCATCACCATCAAATGGAGCAGTGGGCCGAATTTTGGTATCGCTGGGTCAGCAGCACCTTTGTTAAGGCCTACTTGGCTACCGCTACCCGCGATAGCTTTTTGCCCAAGACCCAGCAAGAGCTAGAGGTGCTGCTCAATAACTACCTGGTCGAGCAGGCAATCTACAACCTGGGCCGCGAGCTCACCAACCGAACCAACCGCATCAATATTCCTCTGCGCCGCATTCTTCATCTTCTGAAGATCGCCCCCGAGGGCGCTCTGGCTGAGCCTAGAGCCTTGAAGAAGGCCTAACTCAAACCTCAAACTTTAGAAGCCAGCAAGTTGTCCCTGCGGTGGCCATCGTCCCGCAGGAAATTTTCTGCCACCTGCTTTTTGGCCAACAGACCCAGGGTTTGCATCGCCTGCTCAACCTGCTCTGACCAAGGGACCGCCGTATTCAGCCGAAAGCAGTTGCCGTAGCACTGCCCCGAAGCCGAAAACATGACGCCGGGGGCGATCGCAATTCCTTGGGCGAGCGCCTCCTGGTACAGCCGCAGTGAGTCAAACCCTGCTGGCATTTCGAGCCACAGCACATGGCCCCCGGTGGGCCGGGTCACGCAGGTCTCGGCGGGAAAGTAGTCGCGAATTGCCTGTTGAATGTGCACCATTTGGTCTTGGTAAACGCGGCGCAGGTGGCGCAGGTGGCGATCGTAGCCGCCGTTGGCCAGAAAGGCCGCCACCGTGAGCTGAGGTGCGATCGCCGTGTTTTGGTTGAGAATTGACTTCATGTGAGCGATCTTGCCGTGGTAACGGCCCCCGGTGCACCAGCCTATCCGCAGGCCTGGCGACAGAGTTTTGCTCACCGAAGCACAGTAGAGCACGCGATTTTCGGTATCAAAGGCTTTGATTGCCTTAGGGCGGGTGCCTTCAAAGCAGAGATCGCCATAGACATCGTCTTCGATCAGTGGCGTGTCGTACTGGTTGAGCAGCTCCACCAGGTGCTTTTTCTTGCGATCATCCATGCAGCTGCCCAGGGGGTTGCTGAAATTCGACACCAGCAGCACTACCTTGACATCGCCGGTTTGCAGCGCTTCTTCGAGGTGGGGCAGGCTAATGCCGTCGCGGGGGTGGGTGGGCAGGGTCAGCGCCTTCAACCCCAAACACTTCAGCGCTTCTAGCACGGCGAAGTAGGTGGGCGACTCGATCGCCACGGTGTCGCCAGGCTGAGTCAGCGCTTGCAGACAAAAATAGATCGCCTCGTTGGCCCCGTTGGTAATCACCATCTGGTCAGGGTGCACCGAGCAGCCCGCGTCGAGCATGCGCTTGGCAAACTCGGCCCGCAGCTCAGGGCAGCCCAGGGGCGTGCCGTAGGCGTGGGCCGCATTGGTGTTGTCTCGCAGCACCTTGCCCATCAGTCGGTTGAGCTGGGCTAGGGGTAGGTGTTCTAGGGCTGGCAGCGCCGCCCCCAGCTGAATCAACCCCGGATCGCGCATCAGACTAATCACCTCAAAGGCCAGGGAGATATCAATGTCGGTGGCCTGGCGCGGTGGCGCGGTGGGGGCGGGCTCCTGGGGCAGCTGTAGGGTTGTCTGTTTGACGTAGTAGCCCGACTGGGGCCGCACCACCACCATGCCCCGATCTTCTAGTAGGCGGTAGGCTTCCATCACTGTGGAAGTGCTGACCGACAGCTGGGCGCGCAGTTTTCGCACTGAGGGCAGGCGATCGCCCGGTTTGAGGGTGCCCTCGGTAATCAGTTGCTGAAGGCGATCGGCCACCTGTTCGTAGAGGATCTGGTGCGGGGCGAGGGTGATAGGGGAGAGGGGCATGGGTAGGGGGTGGGAGGGTAGGGGAGTGGGGAGATGAGGGAGTTGGCGAAGGGGGAGGATTCTGAAAAGGGGTTTGTTTTGGGGTGAAGTGGGAACAGTTTTGGGGTGAGGTGACCAGAACAGTTGTAAAAACTCAAACTGTTACCAAGACAATTTACGCTAACTGCCTCTGTTTCGATAGGGGGCGATCGCAGAAACTTTACCTATGCCGAATCGATTCGTGCTGTTCCCGTTGGCCAATCGCCTTTCTTAGAGGACAGCTCCATGAAACCCAATAGTTTGTACGCTCAGCTTGAGCTAATTCAAGAGCCGCTTGATCGCCCCATCCAAACCGATTACTCTATTGCTCGGGCTTGGGCAGAGGCTAAGCGGCGTCTCAGTCTGGTAGGCAGTGCCCTGCTGACTTACCTCTGTGGTTCCGCCGACCTAAGCGTGACTGTGAAGCGCGATCGCTGGGGCAATACGCTGTTTGTTGCCCACGACCCAGTCAGCCAGCAGCGCCGTACCTTCAGCTCTGAGCAAGAGCTGCGGGTGTGGGTTGACCAACGCTATTACCAGTAGTGGGTGACATCTTCGATCCTGCGGGGCGGGCCAGCCGACTGGCCTGCCCGCGGGATGGGAGCCAGGGAATAGCAAAGGCTGCGCCCTCAGGGTTTGCGGTGACTACATAGACCTGTGAACTTTGCTCGACGGCACGGGTTATGTGCCAAAGTGAGCGTGCAGATGAGTAGGCTAGACTTGAGAATTTTCTCGGGACTCGCCTTTCTCAAGGCTCAGGAAACTGCCATGCTAGAGCCACTTCGGACTGATTTTGCGCGACGTTGGCCAAAATTAACCTGGAAGCTGGGTTACTGGTTTTTTAGCCCCAAAAAAGTCACCCCGGTTCTGTTGGTGGTTATCGCAGTAGTTTTAGTTACCAGTGAGCCTGAATACAGTTGGCGTATGGCTGTGGCAGGTTTGGCGTTACTGGTCGCCTATGGGGTGGTGATGTCGCCGCTATTTTCAATCCCAGCAACGGCGCTGCTGTCGAGTTGTGTGCCCCGAGACACTGGGGAGTCAGCCGATGCCATTGTGGTGCTGGCCCGGAACGGCCGCATTCAAGGCGATCGCTACAATACAGCGGTCGATATGTTGGCCGAGGGGCGATCGCCCAATCTTTTGATTATGGGCCTCTCCCAGGGAGTCACTGTGCTTAAAGCCCTCGATCAGCGCCACCTGTCGCCCAACCTCATGCTCAGCGCCGTCTGCGTCAAAACCACCAAGCAAGAGGCAGAGTCAGCCGCCGTCGCCCTTGGCGCTAGGGGGTTGAAGCGGGTTATTTTAATCACCGATACTCCCCACATGCTGCGGGCTTGGTTGACGTTCAAGGGGCTGGGGTTTGCCGTCGTCCCTCACATTGAGCCGTTGCCCGTTGGGGTGGCTGGTCGTGAGCGATCGCTGCTAGCCATTCGCGAATATCTAGGCCTGGTTAGCTATGCTGGCCTGGGGCGTTTTCAAAGGAAGTCACCCATTACCCTGCCCCAAGTGGCCGGGGCAATGGCCGACGACTTATCTGCCGATCGCCGCTTTATGACCGCTGAGCAAATTCGGCAAACGTTTAGACTCAGCTGAAATTTTAAGGAAAAGGGTGGAGCCCGATGACCATTTCGCTAACTCAGGTTGATGCCTTTACCGACGCTGCCTTTGGCGGTAACCCCGCGGCAGTGTGCGCCTTACCCGAGGCCCGCCCCGATCGCTGGATGCAGCAGGTGGCCCAAGAGATGAACCTCTCAGAAACCGCCTTTTTCTACCCCGAGGGCGACGGCTACCGGCTGCGCTGGTTTACCCCCACCGTAGAGGTCGACCTGTGCGGCCATGCTACCCTGGCCACCTGCCACGTGCTGTGGAGCGAGGGTCACCTGAGCAACGAACAGCCCGCTATGTTCCATACCCGCAGCGGTGTGCTCACGGCCCGCCGCCTCGGCGATTGGATTGAGCTCAACTTTCCAGCTAACCCGTCTCACCCCATCGCTGAACCTGACGGTTTAGCAGAGGCTCTAGGCGCAACCCCCCAAGCCGTCGTAGAAAATTCCCTAGGCTATCTAGTCGAGCTAGAGTCGGCGGCGGTGGTGCGCGATCTGAGACCCGACTTTGTCGCCCTCGGGCAATTCCCCGTTCACGGCGTGATTGTCACCAGCCGGGGCGAAGCGCCCTACGATTTTGTCTCTCGGTTTTTTGCCCCTGCCCTCGGCATCAATGAAGACCCAGTCACCGGGGCAGCCCACTGCTGCCTCGGCCCCTACTGGCGCGAAAAACTGGGCAAAACCACTTTTCTCGCCCACCAGTCATCGACCCGAGGTGGCATAGTCAAAGTGCAGGATGAGGGCGATCGCATTCGCCTCAGCGGTCAGGCTATCACCGTCTTTAAAGGAGATTTGCTCCACTGATGCAGATCGAGGTCACCACCTGGTATTTGGAAATGCTCGACCCGGCCCAGTTGCGGCCCAAGCTCAGCGAGCATCCCCATCTGGAGATTCGCCAGGCCGAGGTGCCCTGCCCAGAGTTGAGCCGGTTCCTCTATGCCAGCGTGGGCGGCCAGTGGTACTGGTGCGATCGCCTCCCCTGGAGCCGCGATCGCTGGCTCACCTACCTCAACCGCCCCCAGGTCGAAACCTGGATAGCCTACATCTCGGGTACCCCAGCGGGCTATATCGAGCTAGAAGAACACCCCCAAGGCGACGTCGAAATCACCTGCTTTGGTCTGCTGCCCCAGTTTATTGGCCAGGGCATTGGAGGCCATCTGCTCACGGTGGGCATACAGCGCGCCTGGAACTGGGGAGCCAACCGCGTATGGGTACATACCTGTAGCCTCGATGGCCCCTTCGCCTACAAAAACTACGAGTCACGTGGGTTCACCCGCTACGACACCAAAGTCGCGATCGAAGATCTGCCGGATAGCCCCCCCGGCCCTTGGCCAAACAGCAACATCTCGCTCCCTGCCTCCTGAGCGCTACTTCATCGCTTTCTCAGGACGTTGTGCGTTGACGCTCATCGAACAGCATTGTGCTGAGTTGCGCCTTAGGAATGCAGTCCACGCAAATTGTCAACGATCAGAAGCTCCTTGACAAAGCAAGATTCTTTTAATGACGTAGCTTTGGCGCAGGCCGACCGCTCTTTAAAGCGCCCGGCATCACCAGCTTTAGCGGAGCGAGATAATATTTTGGGGACGGCTGATGACTATATATCGAGAATCTTCTGCTGCTGGTCAAGAAATACCTCAGGTCTTTGCCATAGCCTCGCTGCTCAATCAGCCTCTCTAGGTCTAATCCATAGGCAGCCAAAAATAATTTCCCTAGCTGGTGGCTGCCTACCCAAGGTGAACCCGTGCGCTCTAACTCAGCCACAAAAAGATCGTCGATGGCCTCCAACACCTGATTCATGGAAGAAAACGTTGACAAACTTTGCTGAGATACCATAGTTGCTCAACTGCCTGTAGCGACAAATAATCATCTCCGTAACTACAGACTTGCTTAGTGCTATTTCATACCTGAATTTGTGCGGGTTTCCCTACGGCGAGGGCAGAATCATGGCGGCAATCTTCACTGTCCTGCGTTCCTCACAGCATTCGTCCAGATAACGCTTGGTGTTGTTTAGATCACAGTGCCAGAAAATCCCCTGCTCCTACACCAAGTAAAGCCCTTGGGTTTGAACAGCCCAAAATGAATGGATTTAGGCCCATCGGGCGTTTTCGATTTTTGCTCTTGTACTCTCGCTCTTTTGCTATGGCGCTAGTCTTTGGCCCCAGCGCTAGTCTCACCAGGCTTGTCGAGAGTAGCTGAGGCTGAACCAGATTGTTGATCGAGGCGCAAGGCCTGGGCTAAGGCCGATCGCGCCTGGGCTTTTTGTACCAGCGGGTCGAGTTGCTCTACCGATAGCCCACTCAACAGACTCAGTTCCTGGCGGTTCAGCCCCCTCAGCAGCATCTCAACACACCAGGTGGCACGGGCCTGCTCAACGCCAATTGGTTCGCCAGTAGGCGACATAATGCCGGTTGTTACCTCGGCCCATAGCTGCCGCACTCTTAAGGGCGTAATCGGCTGATCGTCTGGCCCCAAAAACATGGCCGATGAAGCATCATTGCGGCTTTTGAGCCAGCGGGTGAGCGGGTTTTTGGTGTAGGTGCCGTAGCGCCGACCCATGATCCACTGATTGAGGGGCACCTGGCGATGCTGAGGGCCAACAAGCAAAATGTGCTGGCTGCTGTCGTAGAGGGCGCTAGCGCGGCTGAGCAGCGGCACCTCTGCTGCCGCTACCCCGGCCCCCAGCAGTACGTAGATCAAGGCATGGGTCTGGTTGCCAGCCTTGCGGGCCGCTTGCATAATCTCATGGACTAATGGGGCGGGTAGGTCGCTCCAGCTCTCTGTGTTGGCGGGAGTAAGGCTAAGCTGGGCTGGGCTAATAGCGGCCACATCGGTCGGGGGGCGCAAGCTGAGCAGCCAACTGACGACACTATCGATAAAAGCGCTCCGGCTGGACCACAGACTGTGAAATTCTGCGCTGCCTTCACCGGCTCCACTGGTGGTGCCGTCGATCGCGGCATAGCCCAGCAGCAGCGCCATCACTAACCCTGCTACTTCCTCAGGGGGGAGGCCGACGGCTTCCCCTGGGGCCAGATGCGCCTCCAGGTACTCAGCAATGAAGTTGCGAATGGTTTGTAGGCCCCGCCCCATGGCCTGGCTATTGTCTGCAGAAAACTGTCCGGCTTCACCAACTACCGATCGCACCAGCTCGGAGAGCTGATCGAGGGTGGCCAAGCACTGGCCCAGAAACTCCCTCAAGGCCTGGTCGATGGGAGCTTGGGCTAGAGCTGCCAGATCAAAGCCGTGGTCTGGGCCAGACAACACCTCAGCCTCAGTCATGACCGCTGCAAGCAAGCTGTGCTTGCTACCAAACTGGCGGAACAGCGTGACCTCGTTAACCCCCGCCAAATCAGCCACCTGCCGAGTGGTAGTAGCGCTTACTCCCTGGCTAGAAAATAGCTGAAATGCCGCATCTACTAGACGCTGTCGAGCTGATTTGCGCTGATCTGCCATGGCAAAAAGAAAGCAACACTTGCATTTTACCAGAGAAGTTTGTTAGGATTAATTTGCAAGCGACACTTGCAAAAGACTCCAGCCGGTCCCTCAGGGGTGCAAAGGAGGCGGGCAAGGACTTCCCTTCGGTCGGACTAACAGACTGGTCGAGGGTTTAACCCTAAAAGAAGAAAAGGACGTGCTATGACAACACTACTGAAACCAGCCCCAGAGAAACGGGAAATCAAAGGCCTAGATTGGACATTGGTCGGCTTTTTAACCGCCATTCACGGCGTTGCCCTGCTAGCCCCGTGGTTCTTTTCGTGGTCGGCCTTGGGGGTGATGGTGGCGCTGCACTGGCTGTTTGGCAGCATCGGCATTTGTTTGGGCTATCACCGACTGCTCACCCACCGCAGCTTGCAGGTGCCCCAGTGGTTAGAGTACGTCATTGCCACCATTGGTGCGATGGCGCTTCAGGGGGGCCCGATCTTTTGGGTGGCAGGGCATCGTCAGCACCACCTCTACACCGAGGATGCTGAAAAGGATCCCTATGCCGCCAGTCGGGGGTTTTGGTGGAGCCACATGTTGTGGATGGTGTACCGCAATCCGGCAGTCTTTAATGGCCAGATTTACCGTCGCTATGCTCCAGATATTGCCCGTGACCCTTACTACCGCTGGCTCGATCGCAACTTTCTACTGCTGCAAGTGCCGGTTGCGATCGCCCTCTTTGCCCTCGGCGGCTGGTCCTTTGTAATCTATGGTGGCTTTCTGCGAATTGCGTTGCTGTGGCACTCGACCTGGCTGATCAACTCGGCAACCCACATGTGGGGCAAGCGACGCTTTCATATTGAAGACAACTCGGGCAATCTGTGGTGGACAGCGCTGCTCACCTACGGCGAAGGCTGGCACAATAACCACCACGCGTTTCCTAACGTGGCCCCGGCTGGCTGGCGCTGGTGGGAAGTCGATGTCACCTGGTACGCCATTCTGTTGCTAGAAAAACTGGGTTTGGCCCGACGGGTAGTGCGGCCTCCAGTGGAAGCTATGGCTCAAGCGCGGTGATACGTGAGGAGCTGTAGCTGTCTCCAGCAATCTCTAGGCTGAGCAGAGCCTAGGCTTAGGGATTGCTCAGATTATCAGGGGGATGGAAGCGAGGGTGGAGGCGATCGCGCACCAGTTCCCCCCTCCCCAAATGCTCTTCGACAATTCGCGGCACATCCCCAGGGGTGACCCGGCAGTACCAGGTATTGCCGGGCATCACTTTAACCGTAGGCCCAGCGCTACATTGGCCCATGCAGTCGCTCTCGGTCACTAAAATGTTGGGGCTCTGGTGCTGCTGAAATGCCGCTAGTACCGCCGCCGAACCGCCGCGATCGCACGAGCGATGCCGACACACCTGCACTAGCCAACGCTTAGAAACCACAGATCGATATCCCTCTCAATGGGTGTCTTGTCGTGAAGCAGTTGTCCTTATATCCACAATGCCCCTGGGATGACTCTCACACCCTACGACAAGCGGGTTAGAGGCTGGTCTTTGAGCAGGGTCCGTAGGCGGCTAACAGTTCGTTCACCCAGAGCGCATCGATCGCACCCTGAAGCTGCCGCTGCTGCTGGCGGAGCGTCTGGGGACTGAGACAGGGCTGCAAGCACGCCACTAGCTCATCGGCTTCGTCAATCAAAAAGTTGAGCAACGGCTCTGCTTCAGCCTGCTGCAAAATCTCACCCATGCGCTCTGCGGCGGCCTGATCAAGGGTAGGGAGCAGCGCTAGCTGGCAATATTCATAGACCGTGGGGCGGTAGGCTAGGGCGCTACTGAGCCATTCGTCAGAGTCTGACATGGAGGTCTCCTACAGCCATTAACCCAAGCCAATTAGGCTCAGGGTTTGATCGAACAACACAGCAATGGGTTACTGTACGGCAACCCGCAAACCAACCAACGGCCCATGACGATACCCAGACCAAGGTTGGTTCCTTGAGGGTTAAGTGTACCCAGCTGCACCGCCGTGACAAGGGTTTTGGTGAAGTTTATGCCCCGGGAGGCAGATCTTGTTAAAGGAATGACGAAGCTTAACCTAGGTGGCTACTAGCGATCGCACCAACCCCTCAAACAGCGGCAGCCCATCTACCCCGCCCAGCACCGCATCGGCAGCCCGCTCGGGGTGGGGCATCAGGCCCAGCACGTTGCCCTGTCGGTTACAAATACCCGCAATGTTACCTAGAGAGCCGTTGAGGTTGGATTCCTCATCCACAGACCCATCGATGCCGCTGTACCGAAACACGATTTGCTTATTGGCCTCTAGCTCGGCTAGGGTAGCCTCGTCGGCGTAGTAGCAGCCCTCACCATGGGCTATAGGCAGGGTGATCACCTGACCCGTGGAATAATTAGATGTCCACAGCAGGTCGGTGCGCTCGACTTTGAGGGGCACGCGATCGCAGATGAACCGCATATCTCGGTTGCGCACCAGCGCTCCCGGCAGCAGCCCAACCTCGGTCAAGATTTGGAACCCGTTGCAAATGCCCAGTACCGGCTTGCCTGCCTTGGCGTGCTCTACCGTAGCCTGCATGGCGGGCGAAAAGCGGGCGATCGCTCCACACCGCAGATAATCCCCATAGCTAAAGCCCCCAGGCACCACCACGATATCCACATCGCTCAGGTCGCTGTCTTCATGCCAGACCATACGGGTGGGCTGCCCAAGAATGTCGCGAGTGACGTAGGCCACGTCGCGATCACAGTTGGCCCCAGGGAAAACGATGACGGCGAATTTCATGGAGAAGGGAGAGGTAAGGGGGAAGTTTTGAATTTTGAATTTTGAGTGTTGAATGAGTTGCCTGAACTCAAAACTAAACACTCAAAACTCAAAGCTTTTACGCTGTCGCTAGGGTTTGCAGCTCAAAACGGTAGTTTTCAATCACCGGGTTAGCCAAGAGCTGATCGCACATGCGATCGAGTTGCTGGCTGGCAGCGGCTTCATTTTCAGCATCGAGGGTGAGCTCAATGTATTTGCCAATGCGAATCGGGCCGACGTTGTCGTAGCCCATGTGGGCCAGTCCAGACTGCACTGCGGTGCCCGCCGGGTCGAGCACCGAGGGGCGCAGGGTGACATAGATGCGAGCGCTGTAGTGGGGCAAGGCTGACTCCGGTGGCGGGGAAAATCCACAATAGTTTGTACCCCTCATCCTACCGTATCAACCGATTGATAAAATTGAGTCAGTACAAGTGAGCCAGCATGGTACGACGCACCCGCAGCCAAGAGAAAGTTTTGACCGTTCTAAAGGGTTTGAGTAAGCCAATTTCGGCCCAAGCTCTCTACGTCGAAATGCGGCAGGACGGCAACACCACAGGGCTTGCCACGGTCTACCGAGCGCTGGATGCTCTCAAGCTGGAGGGGGCAGTGCAGATGCGCACCCTGCCCTCGGGCGAAGCGCTCTACAGCCTGCCCCAAGAAGACCGCCACCACCTCACCTGCCTTCAGTGCGGCAACACTATCGCCATTGACCAGTGCCCCGTCCACGACCTGGAAAAACAGCTGCACAAGGCCCACGAATTCAAAATCTTCTACCACACCCTGGAATTCTTCGGCCTCTGTCCCCGCTGCCAGGGCAGTCTGTCCAGCGCCGAAGCTTCAGTTTCTTAAAGTTCAAGGCTACGGATTGGACTCCTGTTGCCATCGGTAAACCCGCCTGCGTCAATGGGGCAATAGATGACTCCCTAGGGCAAACCAACTAAACGTTCTGCCTTGTAAGTAGGGACGGCACCGATCGGTAGATAGTGCCGGCGAGGGGGGCGATCGCAACTACTACCGATGATTGATGGCGAAGCCAGCCAAGAGAACAATAATCAAAGCTTGAAGGCAGCGGCTATGCGGATTTACTCTACTCCAGTCCAATGCCGGTAGCTCAGTCCTTGTGCTCCTAGGCCGCTTATCCATGGTCAAGTTTAAATCTTACTTTGAGCGCCACTATCCCAACCTAGAGCGCGTTATCGCCATCATTGCTTTAGTCAACTTGGCGCTAGTCTTTTTTGATCTCACCTATCTCAATTTGCGGCCGGTTTATAGGCAGTATTTGTCCCCTGTTACCCAAGTCTATGACCCCGTTAAAGGCATTAAGGCCCATCCTCTAACCGAGCGCTATTCATCTCAAGTTGAACAGCTCAAAAGCCAGCTTGATCAAACTGGACTGCGATCGCAGCCCACCCAAAATTCACTATCAGACTTGCAGAATCTCAGTCAGCAACTGTCGACAGAGCGAGCCTTTGCCGAGCCCCACGGCGACCTTGCCCTAGTTGCCATTCAGCAGGCCCTGCGATCGAGAACAGGTCAGCTCTCAGCCCAGGATGCTTTTAGCCAATTTTGGAGTGCGGATTATCTCGAACAGGCGAATTGGCAAACGGAGCTTGAGTTTTGGGACAGGCAAATTCGACCGTTTTTCCAGGGCAACTATTACCGCACCGTCAACCGGTGGGGTGCGCCAACCGATTATTTTTGGCTGATTGATCTGCCATTTGTCCTAATTTTTGCGGTAGACATTCTGGCGCGCATTAGTGCTACCCGGCGGCGCAACCCGGACTTAACCTGGGTAGAGGCTGGCCTGCGGCGATGGTATGACCTGTTTTTGTTGCTGCCATTTTGGCGCGGATGGCGAGCTTTGCCTGTAGCCCTGCGCTTGTACCAAGTAGATTTGCTAGCGCTAGAAGCGGTGCAGGCCGAGGCCCAGCGGGATGTAATTGTCACGGTTGGGGCTGATATTGCCGGTATTGCCGGCATTGAGATCATCGAGCAACTTCAGGATTCGATCCGACAGGGAGAACTGTTGAATTGGATAGCTCTAATTGACCCAGTGGCTGACTCTGAAAACTCAGTTGATCTGGTGGCCGAGGAAGAGATCACGGCGATCGCCAGCCGCCTCTACCAAGTTGGGGTAGACAACATCTTGCCCCAGGTTCAACCCGACATTGAGGAGCTGGTGCAGCACAGTATTGCCAGAACGCTAGAGCAGATGCCAGGATACCCCCAGCTCAACTATCTACCAGGCTTAGAACAGGTATCTGTGCAGATGATTAAGCACCTGTCTCATTCGGTGGCTCAGGGCCTTTACCGCAGTGTTGCGGGGAGCTTGTTAGACGCTAGAGGTGCAGAAATTACCGCTCGCTTACAGCACAATCTGCGAGAGGCGCTCGCCAGTGAATTGAGTCAATACAACACCCGCAAAGAGATTGAATCGAGGTTAGTCAGCGCCTTAGACAAATTCAAAATCAAATATGTGAAGGCCTTGGCAGAGGCGGGTGGCGAAACGCTGGCTAACCACACAGAGCTCTTGCGCAAGCAGCTCAGCTAACATTGCTGCTCTCATAAGCCTTTGCATCAAGCAGCTATATCTTTGATCCCCTAACCTATTCCCTCCCAAGTAAGAGGGTGAACAGGTCGAAAAACCTTAAACTTTTAAATATTGTTTAGCCGCGAGCTGACCCACCTAGAGTTGGTCAGGCTTGAAATGGCGCCAGCTTAAGTTTGAGGCTGTCTTATTGCAAAAATAGATTGGTAGCGATACCTCAAGGACGGCCTTAATACGGTTATCAAAAGACTCTAGTTGAAGGGTTTTGCTTAGTTAGTTTTTAACTTCTATTCTTCTAAAAACTTTTGGTAGCTATGAATTGCAGATATTAACCACAAATTATGCAACGAGTACTAATCATCGGCGGCTGCGGACGAATCGGCGGCAGTATTGCTAAAGACATTTTGGCTCACACTGATGCTGAAGTGACTATTACCGGGCGCAACCCCCAACTGGGTACCGCAGCTTTAGAAAGACTGGGTTCCAAAGTGCAGTTTCAGCTGTTGGACCTGACGAATCAACCGGAGGTGGAAACAGCGGTCGCTAAGGCAGATCTGGTCATTCATTCGGCTGGCCCTTTTCACTACCGAGATGTTGGTGTTTTGCGCGCCTGTATTGATCAGGGAGTTGGCTACACCGACGTTAGCGATGAACGCAGTTTTACCCGCAAAGCCCTAGCCTTGCACGCTGAGGCCGAGGCTGCCGGGGTGACAGCCGTCATCAATACTGGGGTGTTTCCTGGTATCTCAAACAGCATGGTGCGCCAAGGGGTCGAAGCCTTAGACAAAGCGACCTCGATTCAACTGAGCTACATCGTTGCTGGTTCTGGTGGTGCTGGCGTGACGGTGATGCGAACTACTTTTATTGGTCTGCAACGCCCCTTCGAGGCCTGGCTGAACGGTATCTGGCAATCGGTGAAACCTTACTCAGGTCGAGAAACTTTGGAGTTCCCGGCTCCCTACGGCAAGGCCAATGTCTACTGGTATGACATGCCCGAGTCGATTACTCTACAGGAAACCTTTCCGGTAGATAATGTAATTACAAAGTTTGGCGTAGTGCCCGACTTTTATAACCACGCTACTTGGGCAATGGCCAACTGGCTGCCACCAGTGGTGTTGCGCAATCGGCAAACGGTAGAGTTTTTAGCCCATGTCAGTCATTCTATGACCAGTGTGACCGATCGCTTTAGCGGTACTGGGGTGGCTATGCGCTGTGACATCAAGGGGCAGCAAGGGGGGCAGGATGCTCACTACGTCAGTACCTTTGCCCATGAAAGCGCTGCGATCGCCACTGGCCTGGGCACAGGCAGTATTGCAGAGCTGATGCTAACTGGCAAGCTCAAATGCCCTGGGGTGCACCCCGTGGAGCAAGCGCTACCCACAGATTTATTCAAAGCCACGATGGATTCTCGTCAGCTAGAGATTCGTGAAACCATGAGCCAAGTCGAGGTGACTGCTTAACTTGCTCAAGAGCAAAAATAGAAGGGCGAAAAACTAAAAAATGCTCAATAGGCTTGAATCAGGACATTCTGCGCTGTCCTGATTCAAGCTTTATCTGCTATATAAATCACACTTTTGGGCTGGGCGCGATCGCACAACCTATTGAGTTAAGGCTCTAGGTGTCGATACGCCTTTTTTTGTGCTAAATCATAGGGATTTTTGTTTTAGTGCTCATTGAACAAGCACTTAGGAGAGCCCCTTTGTAGCTATTCCTGAGCTTAAGCGAGAAGTACCTCGGAAGATTTTTTTAATCTATCTACCTGTAGATTGTCAAACCATCTCATCCTTGGGGTTGAGGTTGGTATTACGACGAAAAAATTATTGTTTGGTTAAGTAACAAATTTTTTTCTTATTCCCGAAAAAGGGGATTGTTATGTATCGGCCAGAAAAAGTACAGGCTTACTTGACCTCCATCAGTGAAAGCCGTTCTCCTGTGGAAGACGCTTTAAAGCGCAACATTTTTAAGTATGGTTTGTGGTTGCTAGGAATTCCGGCAATTATTTATGGTGCGATTGACCGAGGTGTGGCAGCCTTCTCCGGTCCTGTATTCGATGTGACTGACGTTTCCTACTGTTTAATAGGTCTAGTCATTCTGCTGGGATGGGTTTGCATTGGTTTGGCCGAAGATCATTCTGACGGGACCATCCTAAAGGCAGCTCAATCAATTGATTCTGCGATCGCCCCAGCCTCAGAATACATTGCTCAGCAGACCTATCGGCTACCGTTTCCCTACCTGTGTCAGGTTTACCATCTGCTCAACGTTCAACATTTAGAAGACATTCATCGCTTCAGCTTAGGAAATTTGAAGGTAGTTAAAGTCAGCGACTTCCAAGCAACCCAAGAGGGCGGCAAAATTCGCTTTGAAACGATGCTAGACTCTCCTTTCAACGTTCTTCGCATGTGGCGAAACCCAGTGGTTGAAGTGGAGCTGACGATTCATTCACCCCATCAAATTGAGCTAAAAGTGCCAACTTACGGCCAAAAGTTTATTCGGGTTCTATTTAACGTGTTGCCTCTCAATGACAAAGAGCATCACCTGTCAATTCAATTGTTTAGCAACTTAGCATGGCCCAAGGAATTGCTGAAAGCCATATTAATTGTGGCTTCTAGCCTCACCCTTCTTGAGGACCTGCCCTACCTAAACCACTTAGCCAGACGTAACTATGACCGACTGTTTAGCCAAACTTCTGAAAAACGTCGGTCAAGTCAGGCCATGCAGCTCTTTCATCGCTATGCCGATCTCTACAATGGCTCTTGGAAATATCGGCAAATGCAGCTGCTAGATAATTAATGGCTCGTCAATATGGAAAGTCATTCTTCAGACAGTTGCAGTTTACTACAAGTGGCGCAAATTTAGAGGTAGACGAACCTTAGTAGGCTTGGAGGTAAAAATGCCCTGGACTTACGACGAATTCCCAACCTCCATGAAGAATCTGACTGCTGAGGTGCGGCGAAAGGCGATTGATATTGCCAATGCTCTTTTAGACGATGGGTATGAAGAAGGTCGGGCGATCGCGATCGCCACTGCCCAGTCTGAAAAGTGGGCTAAACGCCGCCACAAGCAAATCGCTAAGAAAAATACCGGTGGCACCACAGGTCAGGCCGTTGCTCCCGATGATGAAAAAGATAATGGAGAATCCATTCACGTCTTTGCCGATCCGGAAGAGTCGGGCTGGATTGCAACCCAGGGCCAAAAACGGATTGCTCAAGGTAGCAAAAAGACTGACGTAGTCGACGAAGCAAAAGAGAAGGCCAAGGCTCAAAAGACGGAACTTTGTATTCACAACAAGCAGGGCGACCTTGTTGAAGAACACGACTATTCATAAGAGCGCTAGATCCCTACTTAGATAAAACCCAAATCTCTTTCTTTTCAGGACTTTTCTGAAGATCTTAGAAATGTCGGTCAGTTTCGCAGGATGTGAGTGTACTGGCTTAGCGTGGATTGTGTGATCATCAGGATGGTCAGCGCTAGTTTCTTGAAAATTCTTCAGCTTCAAGCGGCCACCCTTCAATAAAAGCTGCTTGGAAGATGCTAATAGCTTGTAAAGCCTTAATCTGCTGCCGGTACGATGCAGGAGAACTAGCATTTGCTTTAAAGGCGCTGCTGGAAGCGAGCCTATTTAGTGCGCGCGCTTAGTGAAGTAGGGTGGTCTAGACGGTTGTTGGGTCACTTCCAAACTGGCTCGGCAAGTTGCGTTGGATAGCGTAAACGGTGGCCGAAGCGACGTTAGAAGGGGGCTTTCACCCGGTAGGATACTACAGGATATTTAACGCTTCAGCGCGTGCGCCCTCAATGGCGGGGTTGCAAGGTCTATGGAATTACCAACGGAGTAGTCGTTATGGTCGCAATTACATCGGTTCACGGTAGGCAGATTCTAGATTCGCGGGGCAACCCCACGGTTGAAGTCGATGTAGTGCTAGAGGGTGGAGCTAAGGGGCGTGCTGGCGTGCCTTCTGGAGCGTCCACCGGTATTCGCGAAGCGCTAGAGCTGCGGGATGACGACAAAGCCGTCTACGGCGGTAAAGGGGTGCTCAAAGCCGTAGCCAACGTCAACGACACCATTGCCCCAGCCATCCTCGGCATGGATGCAATGGATCTCGCCGCCGTAGATCACAAAATGCTGGCCTTGGACGGTACCGAGAACAAGGGCACCCTAGGCGCTAACGCCATTCTGGGCGTGTCGATGGCCGTAGCTCGGGCTGCTGCCGTTGCCGCCGATATTCCCCTATACGTGCATTTGGGTGGGTCCGACTCGGTGCTGCTGCCGGTGCCCTGCTTCAACATCATCAACGGCGGTGCCCATGCCGACAACAGCGTCGATTTTCAAGAATTTATGATTGCCCCGGTGGGTGCGCCGACCTTTTCTGAGTCGCTGCGCTACGGAGCCGAGGTCTACCACGCGCTCAAGTCGGTGCTGAAAGCGGCAGGATACAGCACCGCTATCGGCGACGAGGGCGGGTTTGCCCCTAACCTCAAGAGCAATGTGGAAGCGATCGAGGTCATTCTCAAGGGCATTGAGAAAGCCGGTCTGCGGCCTGGGGATGACATTGCGATCGCCCTCGACCCAGCCGTCAGCGAGCTGTACCAAGAGGACGGCAGCTATCTATTCTACAAATCCGACAACAGTCGCAAGTCCACCGCCGACATGATTGACCTGTGGGAAAGCTGGGTCAACCAGTTTCCCATTGTGTCGATTGAGGATGGCCTCGGCGAGCAGGACTGGGCAGGTTGGCAAGCTATGACTCAGCGGTTGGGCGATCGCATTCAGCTAGTCGGCGACGATGCTTTTGTCACTAACCCAGCCATCATTGCCCAGGCGATCAAAGACGGCGTTGGCAACTCGACCCTGGTCAAGGTCAATCAAATTGGCTCGATTACTGAAACCCTCGAAGCAATCAAAATGTCCCACGAGGCGGGCTACACCTGCATGGTCAGCCACCGCTCCGGCGAAACCCCCGACGACTTCATCGCCGACCTAGTGGTAGGAGCAATGACCGGCCAAATTAAGTCCGGTGCTCCCTGCCGAGGCGAACGCCTATCGAAGTACAACCAGCTGCTGCGCATCGAAGAAGAACTAGGTGCTAAGGCCCAATACGCCGGTCTCAACACCTTTAAGCGCAAAACTCTGACTGCCTAGGGATCACAACCTCCCATCCCTCTCACGCAAAAGAGGGATGCCTGAACTCAGACTGCCGTGGCCCTGCTGCGGCAGTTTTTGTCTGTAGGGACTGAGCATGCTCAGCCCCTACAGCGGAGTTCACTAAACAGCAATTCGGTAAGAGCCAAAAAATCCCGGCTAAGTCAAGCCGGGATTCGCCATGCCTTCCTAATCCGAACATCGGACTCCTATGGATCGCTAGGCCTAAAGTTATCTGGCAGCTCACACTGCCCCGTCGGTCCCACAACTCTGATATAGCCTCCTCCATCCTGCAATTCCATCTCAAACTCCCCCTGAAATTCAGACAGCACTAGCGCCACCAGCGCCCCGACCAACACAAAACCCGCCGCCGCTGCCACCCCTTTCAACCCCTGCTGAAACGATTCGCTCAACATCCCCGCCCCCTCGGCAATGCCTAAACAACCCTCTAGTGCTTAGTAAGCGTTAGCGAGCAACTGAGACAGCAAGCTGGGTACGGTTATCCCCGTCTAGGGCTGCAAATATTGTCGAAAAAATTCGATTTGCAGCTGTGCGGCTAGAGGCTGATGGCCCGACCCATAGAGGCTGTGCCCTACCCCCTGAAACTCATAAAGGGTAACGGGCACCTCTGCCCGCTCAATCACATCGTGGAAGTTGCGGGCTACATCGACCTGCAAAAAATCTTCGGCCCCATGAAACAACAGCGTGGGGGTGCGAATTGATGCCGCATTGTAGAGGGGCGACGTCTGTAGGTAGGCGCTAGGAGCTTCCATCGGTGTTTGCCCCACCAGGTACGACAGCAGCGACGAGTAGCCCAGCTGCCACTCAGTCAGCGTGTCGAGCAGTGAGCACTGGGGGTTGGCCGCCGCCACTAGCTGAGGGTACTGGCTGGTGAACTGGGCTGTGTAGTAGCCCCCATAGGAGCAGCCCGTGATCCCCACCTGGTCGGCGGTCGTCCACCCCTGCTGAATCATTTGGCGAACGATCTCGGCCCCCTCTTGGAGGTCAAGCTGCCCAAAGTTTTGGTTGTCGGCCAGAGCGCGGTAAAACTCGGGGCCAAAGCCCTCGCGCCCTGACAGGGGCACCACCAGCACCGCTAGGCCAAAGTTGGGCAGCAGATTCAGCGGCATTTCTACCTCGGTGGCAAACTCGTTCGCCATCGAGAAGCCCGGCCCCCCCTGCTGCCAAACTACGATCGGCACCTTTTGGGGCGGGAAGGCGCTGTCCGCGGGTTGAATCAGAAAGCCCTGGCGCTCCCCCTGAGCAGTGGTAAAGCTTACCGGATCCATCCGCACCCGGTTACTGCTGGTCACGGCTTCGTTGATGGTAGTAAGCGATCGCGGCTCTGACGCCCCATCGGTGGTAAGCGCAAACAGCTCGGGCGGCTGGGTCACCGATGAAAAGCCGTAGACCACGGTGTCACCCTTCTCACTAGTCACAATCGACGCCGCATCCACGGAGCCTGGCGGCATCGGCAGGGGAGTAAGGGTTCGCTGGCTCAGGTCGTAGACATGCAGATGGCGGTTGATGCCCTCGGTGCCCCAAAACAGCAGGCGATCGCCGCCTAAAAACTGCCCTCCCGACTCCGTTGGCCCCCGCAGCGCGTTGGCTGCAATCGTATCTAGCACCGTCCCCGCCAGGTCATACACCTCAAAGTAGGCCGACTCAGGAAACACGTAGGAGGGGTATTCCCGACCCGCCACCGCGCTAGGCCGATAGCGCTTGAGCAGCAGCCGAGTGCCATCGGGACTGAGGCTGGCCCCAGCAAAGGTATCGCTACCACGAGCCGGAGCGGTTAGCTCTAGACGTAGCGGTTCAGACTGGGTGAAGTCGAACACCCGCACAGTGCTGTGCTGGTGAAAGGGGTTATCTACCGGATCCAGACGACCCAGGGCATCTTGCACTACGGGCTTGGCCAGGCTAGGGGTGTTGGGAGTGCGATCGTACAGGCGGCGTTCCTCCCCTGATGACATTACCAGGGCCACCTGGTCGCCGCTCTCTGACCAGGCCAAGGGCTGAATCTGCAACCCCTCGGGCAGTTTGGCTACCTCCACTCGACGCAGCGACGGCAAAAACACCACGTAGATGGTGTCCTCGTCTTCGCCGTAGACCCGCAGGGCAAACTTAGAAAAGTCGGGGGCCATGCCCAAGATTTCCCCCTCTTCGGGCTGGGTGGGGTAGACCTGGGTGCGCGATGCGATCTCCGTCACCCGGTTGACGCTGATAATTTCCCAAGGACCGTAGGGATCCTGCTGCACAAACCGCAGGGTGTCGTTGCTGACCCAGCGCAGGGGCAGGTCAGGGCTGACCATGTCGTACTCCAGGGCGAGGGCGTCGCTCAGGGCCCCGGTGCGCAAGTTGAGAAAGTGCAGACTGCGATCTTCTGTAAAGATGCGGCTACTGACAGCTACTACCAAGGTAGATCCGTCGGGGCTCAGGGTGCTGAGCACCTCAATCTGCCGCACCCCGAGCAGGGCATCGAGCCGAGTTTGTTCGGCCTCGGGCAGGGGCGGCACTTCAAATCCCTCAAGCTCTACGGAGATGATCTCTGCTTGGCCTGGAACTGCCGCTATCAGAGCCGTCAGGGTGGCCAGGGTGAGCGATCGCAGCATTGCGGCCCTAAGAGAACAGCGGCGACTTAACCCACTGCCCCAACCACTAAAATTACGCCAGGAATTCGCCACCGTGGCCCTGTAATTAAAGACAAGTCATCATAGCGCCATCCCCATACCTGGCGGGCGATCTAACCAGAGTTTGTTAACAACCCCGCCGCCCCTCTCGCCGAGAGCAGCCCAGCGAGCTACCGTGAAAGAAATTCACCCCCTACCGCCCGTGACCCAGGTCGTGACCCAGGAATTTCAGCTTTCGATCACCCCCCTGGGGCCAGACACTTACCTGCTGCGCACCGAAGTCGTGGCTCCTGGGGTACCCCTGGCCGAGGCCCAGGTCACCTGGCCTCTAGCAACCTGGCTGTCCCAGGCCGAGGCGTTGTTTCAGGATCCACTACAGGCCCTGCTCGCTGCCCCTGCTGCCCCCGTCCCCACCTCTGACCCTTGGACACAACTTGGTCAAACCCTCCACCAGGGCTTGTTTCAGGGACGCATTCGCGATAGCTGGGTCGCCGCTCAAGGCGTTGCTCAAAACCGACGGCAACCTCTGCGGCTGCGCTTGGGGTTTAAAGATAGCCGGGTGCAGCGCCTCCCCTGGGAACTGCTTTACGACGACGATCGCCCCCTAGCCACCGGCCTCGATGTCACCCTGTGCCGCTATTACCAAGCCCAAACGGTAACCGACCTAGCGGCCATGGTGCCACTCTCCCCCGCCAGCGATCCCATCCGCTTACTGGTGATTATCTCGGCCCCCAGCGACCAGGAGCGCCTAGCCCTGCGCCAGGAGGTACAAAGTTTAATCGATAGTCTCCAAGCAACCCGGCTAGGCTACCTAACCTTAGAACTGACGATTTTAGAACAGCCGGGACGGCCTGAGCTGGCCCAGGCCTTAGAGCAGGGCAAGTTCCAAATTCTTCACTATGCAGGCCACAGCGAGGCCGGCGATACTGGCGGCGATCTGTTTCTAGTCAACCGTCAGACTGGTCTGACGGAAAGGCTCAGCGGCGAAGACCTGGCGGGCCTGCTAGTCAATAATGGCGTTCGCCTAGCGGTGTTTAACTCCTGTCGCGGGGCCTACACTCCCCAAGATGATGCTCAGGCCGGCTGGCGTGACCAAAACCTGGTGCAGGCCTTAGTCAACCGAGGGGTTCCTGGCGTCATCGCCATGGCCGATCGCATCCCCGACGATGTGGCTCTCACCTTTACCCAACTGCTTTACCGCAACCTGCACCAGGGCCATCCCATCGACCTCTGCCTCAGCCGAGTACGACAGGGACTGATGTCAGCCTACGGATCAGATCAGCCCTTTTGGATGCTGCCTTTGCTCTACCTGCGCCCCGACTTCGACGGTTATCTCTATGCCCATGACAGCGCCGCTACTTCAGAAAGTGGTTTTGGCGATGATGATCTAGCCGAAACCGCCCTGCTGCTGCCTGACTACAGCACCGACCCCGAAATCTCTAGTTTGGCGGCGGAGGTCTTTACCCAGCAGGCTAAAGATGTCGCCATCGACAGCGCTGCCTCACCCCTCTACGACTGGCTGCAAGATCTGGAGCAGCCCGAGCCTGCTGATCCCGCTGTGACCAACCTGGTACAGCGGTTATCTCAGCCCCAACCTTCAAATAATGGCAGCGGGCCGGGCTCCGATCGCCCCCTAATCGCCGACCCCGCCGAAAGCCTGCTGCCCCAGACCCAGCCTAGCCCGACGCCGCTGTACCCCCTACCCCCAGACCCGAACGCTACTTCAACCGCAGGAGTGCCGCCGCTGACTTGGGCGCTGCCTCGGCGCTGGTCGATGTCTCCTAACCTGCTGGTGTGGGGTAGCTTGGGCCTAGCGGGGTTAGGGGCAGTGCTGGGGCTAGCGACCATCACCCTGACCACCGTCAACCGCCCCACGGTGAGCGACCCGGTTGAGCCACCGGTGGCTAATGACGCTGGCGGAACCTCGTCAACTGCCAGCCCGGCGCTGCTGTCAGGGGCGCTAAATGCGATCGCCCTAGGGCGTACTGACACCGCTCGCATTTTGATCGAGCAGTTACTCGATCGCAACGATCTGACCACCGCTGAGTCAGCGGTGAGCGCCATAGCCGAGTCACAGCTGCTCGACCCAGACCTTGCCTATGTGCGAGGGCGATTGGCCTGGCAGCAAATGGTCGCTGGTAGCGCCGCCGATACCTCCCCCAACGATGCCCTACGCGCTTGGACTCAGGCCATTGAAAGTCGCCCCGACTTTCTTGAGGCTTGGGTGGCGCTGGGGTTTGCCCACATGGCTATGGATGACTACGACCAGGCCATAGTGGCTTGGCAACGGGCGATCGACATTGACCAGCGCCAGCGGCGCGACATTAACCCCGGCAGTGGTCCCCAAGTGGCCGTTCCCGTAACGGTCAATGCCTATGCGGGGTTGGCCCTGGCTCACCACAAGAACAGCGAGCTTGCCATTGCGGCCGAAGAGCAGGCCCAGCTCCAGCAGCAGGCCCAGTCCTACTTCGCCCAGACCCTGGCCCTCGATTCCACCATGGTTAACCCCAATGCCCTATCCCTCAACTGGCGGTGGTCGCCAGCTCTGATTGGCAGTTGGCAAACCACTGTCAGCCAGCTGGCCGTTAGCAGCGGCAACGCAGTAGAGACCAATAACTGAGCTTTTCTCACCGGCTAAAGCGGGTGTTAGCATGATTAGACTACTGAGAATCATTTATGCCCAGCACTCTCGCGATTCTGGCCCATCCCACTCAGGCTACCGCCGTCCTGGATTGGCTCTCAAAGCATGAGGGGGTGTTGACCCACTTTCAAATTATGGCCCCGGCAGAAATGGCCCGAGGCATTGAGCAGGGTTGGGATCTACAAAAAATAGAGCTAGTTGCCCTCAAAGAATCCAACCAGGGGGGCGACATTGAGCTAGCTGCCCACATTCTTGCCGGGGAGGTGGCAGGGGTAATTTTCTTCACTGACCCGGAGGCGCTCGCCTTCGCCTTTCCCAGTTTTTCCCTGGTGCTGCGGGCCTGCCAACTTCAGGGTATTCCCGCCGCCCTCAACGCCATGTCGGCCACACTGCTGCTGCGGGGCATTGCCGAAAGCCAGATTGCTTACCTGATCTTTAACCCGGTGGCCGGTCAGGGTAACCCCAACACCGATCTGGCCTTGATTAAAGAGGTGCTCGAGCCTCAGATTCTGGTCAACGTGATCATGACTAAGCCCGAGCTTGATCCGGCGGAGCAGGCCCAGGAGGTGATCGCTCACATTCAGTCCAAGACTGAGCACGACATGGGCCGCAGCCTGATCATTGCCTCCGGCGGTGATGGCACGGTGTCGGCAGTCGCCGGAGCCACCATCGGGACGGGTATTCCTCTAGGCGTAATTCCGCGGGGCACAGCCAACGCGTTTTCAGTGGGCTTGGGCATTCCCACCAACCTGCGCGCTGCCTGCGAAACGATTTTGGCGGGCAACACCCACGTGATTGATGCCGCCCGCTGCAACGACATTCCTATGATCTTGCTGGCTGGGTTAGGCTTCGAGGCCGGCATGGTCGATGGGGCCAGCCGCCAGCTCAAAAACGAACTGGGTAACTTGGCCTATGTGCTCTCGGGGGTGCGACAACTGGCCGCCGCTGAACCCTTTACCGCCACCCTCGAAATCGACGGTGAGGTGACGACGGTGGTTACTACCGCTATTACTGTCGCTAACGTAGCTCCGCCGACCTCTGTGCTGGCTCAGGGTTTAGGGGAGGTGATCCCTGACGACGGCCTGCTAGAGATTACCATTGCCACCAGCACGACCCGGCTCCAGGGCATTAATGCTCTGGCGTCTCTAGTGGCGGCAGCGGCCTGGGGTAACCCAACCCAACGGGACGACATTACCTGCCTGCGGGCTCGCCGCATTAAGGTAAGTACCGACCCGCCGCAAAAGCTGGTGGTCGATGGCGAGATTTTAGAAGTCAACCCAGTATTGTTTGAGTGCCTACCCGACGCGCTCACGGTATTTGCGCCCCTCCAAACGCTTTAGCCAATTCCAGAGCTGGCAATACGCTTAGCTGAAGGGTCTGGTCATGAACCTATGGGTTGGGTCCAAAGTCATGACCGCGTACCAAGTGCAAACCTTACTTACAGAAAAGGGCTTTGGAGTTGCGATCGCCCAAAGCAAACGTCTATTGGGTCAGAACAGATTCGACGTAGGGGCACTGCATTGCAGTGCCCCTACCAGAAGATTTTGCCTGTCAACGTGTTCTAACTAA
Organism: Nodosilinea sp. FACHB-141; assembly: GCF_014696135.1. Classification (NCBI taxonomy): domain Bacteria; kingdom Bacillati; phylum Cyanobacteriota; class Cyanophyceae; order Nodosilineales; family Nodosilineaceae; genus Nodosilinea; species Nodosilinea sp. FACHB-141. Next base: position 411,540 of record NZ_JACJPP010000007.1, read on the forward strand.
ATTAACAGCTGCAATAGCCTGGTTCTTTTTAACGAACCGCGCTATGGGCTGTGCTCAGTAACTGAGGAAGTCTAATAGAATTTAGCATTAGGGGCTGTGGTGCCGTTCAGGCCGATACTCCCGCAGCCAGCAGCGTTCTAGGTAGCGCACTTGGTGCAAATACCAAAACCGCCAAGGATTAAGGACGGTTTTGTAGTTGCGACAAAAAACTGGTTGGTGAAGATAGGGCAGGATGGGAAACCGCATTGTTCTAAATAGGATGATCAATAGTGACGAAGCTGGGCTAGCATTCGCTCAAGGTCTTGTTTCAAGGGCAACACAGCAGTCAGCCGGGGCTGCTTCCTCAGTATAGGCAGATGAAAAAAGAGACCCAACACTGGGTCTCTCAGATGGAAAGATAATTAATAATCGAACACAGAATTTAGAGATGGAGCTGACGGGAGTCGAACCCGTGTCCGCTTTGAGTATTAACACACCACTCATTCACAGGCTTAGCCCGTCTAATCCTCAGGGCCGGAACCGCCACTTATCCCGGACGGCGGGATTCTCTGGCTAAGTCTTAGTCAATGAATCCACCAGAGGAGAATCATTGAAGCATCCGTTGGGGTTTGTTCATAGCTCTTAACGGAGTCAAACTATGAACGCTCGCTAACTAAGTTAGAACTAAACTAGGTTTAGGTTAAGCGGCAACAGGTGCAGCTTTACGAGCAAAAGGAACGATGTTGTTCGCATTTACGTTTGTTTTGAGCCTTGATTTACGAGAGTAGACTCACTCTCGGCCTGTATCACAGCGTGACTTTCGTCAAAACGTCGAAACCGTTACAGCCCCACGATATTGCTTACCTAACCATTATAGATCATTGATTTGGATGATCGGTATTTCCCCTGTTCCCTAAATGGGATCAGAGGAATGAAATAGCGGCTAAACGGCTTTGTGAAGGCGATCGCGCCATGGAGACTCTGCCCTCAACATCTCTCTGGGGCAGAAAACCAACGATTCCCACTCTACCCTTGAGCCCACTGCAACCTTGATTAGAAATCCCTTATGCCGCCAATAATCTTTCGTAAACTCGATGGTGTAGTCATCAAAGTATAATATTTGCTTAACGGTTCTGTTTCTGGTGGGGGTTGCCCATTGGCAGCATGCGCCGAAGCAGGCTCTAGATTTTAATCACATCTCATAGTCATAATCAGCATTTTGCCCCATGGGCAGCTGTTTGCAGCAATAAGGACTTCTTACCCCTATGACCACGACCAACGACTCTAGCAACGGTAGTGCCGATACCCCCGAAAAAGAACCAGCCCGCGCCACCCGGGGCCGCACTAAGCGTGCTGCTGCTGGTGGCATTGTCAAAGCCAGCCCTGAGAACGGCGATGTTTTGGTGCTGGCCGACAGCACTCGGGTTGTAGAGACCGATACGCTGCCCAACCATCGTCCTATTGGCTTGGACACCTTTGAGATTGTGGGCACCCTCGGCCCCAGTCACTCCATAGGTCGTCCGATCGGCGCTAACACCTTTGAAATTTTCACTACCGACACCCTGCCGGGCCACCGCCCAGTGGCCGTAAGCACCCTGCACATTGCTGATATTCACACGCTGCCCGGCGATCGCCCCATTGCCGACAATGACGATGTGGATCCCCATCCTTCTATTTTGATGGGCTATCTAGATTAGCTAAACGTCGGGCTGCTGCTGGTGCCCGAATGGGTTGAGCTAAAGGAAATCCGGAGCGTTGCTAGATATAGGTATGAACCAAAACTCCAACGTCTCTTGTAGGGGCAAACGGCCGTTTACCCCTACCCGCATTCATGCTTCGGTTCAGCGACACCAAATCTGGGTTTCCTAAATCCTTTCAACAAAAAAGCTCCTCTAAATGAGGAGCTTTTTTGTTTGGGAAACTGTCTGAATTGAATCAGCAGTTACCTAATCTGCAATCATCTCAAAGCTATACGGCGGGTACGGCAGCAGGATAAACGCTAACTTTCTTGCCGTTCTTGCCGCGACGCTCGAAGGTAACAACACCGTCTACTAGGGCAAACAGCGTATCGTCACCGCCGCGACCCACGTTGTTGCCGGGGTGAATTTTGGTGCCCCGCTGACGAATCAAAATGTTGCCAGCGATCACGGCTTCGCCACCATAGCGCTTGACGCCAAGGCGCTTAGCGTTTGAGTCGCGCCCGTTGCGAGTACTACCTGTACCTTTCTTGTGAGCCATGGGTGTATTCCTTCAACCTACCTACTGTTTAATTTAGCGTGAGTTGGGGAGGCTTAGCTTTCGGCTTCGGCCTCGACCGCCGCCTGCGCAGGAGCGGCAGCAGATTCGCCGGCGATCGCCTTGCCGTTCATCTCAATGGAGTTAATCATGACTCGGGTGAGATCTTGGCGGTGGCCCTGCTTTTTGCGGGTTTTCTTCTTGGGCTGCATCTTGTAAACGATCACCTTGCGGCCTCGCAGATGGCTGACTACGCTGCCTACGACGGTTGCCCCTTCAACTACAGGCTGACCCACCACAGATTCGCCATCGTTGTTGATAAACAGCACCCGTTCTAGGGTGACTTGGTCATCTACATCTAGGGCTAGGCGGTCTACGTCATAGAAGCGACCCGGCTCTACCCGCAGCTGCTTTCCGCTGGTTTCAACAATTGCGTACGTCATTCTTTTACCTCATAACCGCCGTACAGGTGCCAACGACCCCAAGACTGGGGCTCCGCTACGGGAGGCGTTAGCCTTAGGAACCTGATCCGAGCGCATAAACACAGTCTTTCATTATTACGAGGCAGTTCCAGCTCTGTCAAGGGGTAAAGACAGCTGTCTGGGGCTGCGATCGGGGTGAATTTTGGTTTGCCCGTTAGCTGTGCTGCATAAATGGCACAGAATGCTGCCATTTCATCCTGATGGGCGACGGGCCGGCCTGGAAAACGAATTGGGATGTTGAGGCACGTGGGTTTATGGATATTTGGCTATTGGCGGCTCAGCTTGCCTTGGGTGGCGGGGTGCCCCCCTTAGAGATTGAGGAGACAGAGGCACCTCTACAGAGAGGTATCGCAAATGCGGCCCTACCCTCCCTAGCTGGCCCAAACTTGTGCTCCCCTGCAACTAACCCCGACAATATTGAGGCTTGCCCTGCGAAGGGGGGCAGCATGGCGACGGTAGCCCCCACGCCGCCGCCTCGGTCGATGAGTGCTGCCGCCGCTCGCTGGCCTAGCCCCGAGCAGGTTATGACCCCTGGCCGCCGTCCCACCCTTCCCCAGGTAGACCCTCAAGCGCGCCCTGTTACTGGGGCGCAGCTGTATCAATTTCGCACCGCTGCTCTCCAGGCTGGAGAACTCTACGCCCAGGTGGCCCCCTACCGCTACATAACCCGGTGGCAGCGGGCATTTGTCTCCCCGACCCACGGTGACTGGCAGCGGCTGCTGGCGGCAGAGGCGGCAGCTATGGCTCGCGACCAAAGGCAAGCTCCGCTAACCGTGATGGTCGGCGATTCGCTGGCGCTGTGGCTGCCGATAGACGAGCTGCCCGCTGACCAACTGTGGCTGAACCAAAGCATTTCGGGGGAGACCACGACCCACATGCTGGAGCGGCTGCACTATTTTGCCGACACCCAGCCCCAAACCATTCACCTGATGGCCGGTATTAACGACCTCAAAGCCGGAGTGCCCGAGGCTCAGGTGGTCGACAATCTCTATCGAATGATGACCCGTTTACAGCAGCAGCACCCCCAGTCGCGGTTGGTGGTGTATTCCATTTTGCCGACGCGGCTGCGCGAAGTGTCGAGCGATCGCATTCAGCGAGTCAACCAGCGCTTGGCAGCCCTAGCGGTTCACCAGGGGGCTACCTATGTGGATTTGTACACTACCTTCAGCGATCGCCAGGGGCTACTGCGGGTAGACCTCACCACCGATGGGCTGCACTTGAGTTCTCAGGGCTATACCCTGTGGCAGGCAGCGTTAGTCAGTTATTAGCTAGCTTCATATTTGGCGGCAACTCAGGTGAAACGCTATGAGGATACGGCATCGTTGTGGGTCGATGGCGCGCCATAATAGGATCACAATTGCCCTTTGCCAGAGCGAATCACCTGTGCCTAAGCGAGCTGCCAAACCCAAGCTGGGACGACTGGAAAAACTCGACCCCACCGATTATTGGCAGACACAGGCCGATTTTCAGCAGTGGCTCACTGAGGCAGAAACCCTAGACCTGCTGGGTGAAGCGGCTGGGCTGAGCTTAGACTCGCCAGAGAGTGATTCCCCTCCTGAGCTTGGCTATGCCCTGCTGACCGAGACCGACACTGGGGCGCTGGTTCTGGTGGCAGCTCACCTAGAGGAGCCTGATTTGAGCGATCTGGGCCAGCTGCTAGCTTGGGCTGCTACTGAGAATGCCGCCACGGTGATCTGGGTCGCCCCCGATTTTTCTGCGGCAGCCGCGCTAACCCTTGACTGGCTTGACCAAAGCAGTGAGGTCATGTTTTTAGGAATGACCGTGGAGCTTTGGCAGATTGGTAAGGCCGCTATGGCCGCCAACTTTATGCCGGTGTGCGGAGCGGTGGACGATAGTGAAGCGGATCCAGAAGCCGAGAACGTTGAAGACGTTTCCCCCAAGGAGCCAGAGCCAGAGCCGCTGACGCCTTTACAGCAGCAGAATTTAGAGTTTTGGAGCGGATTGTGCGATCGCATGGATCGCCAGGGCAGTTTGGTTAAGCCCGGTTCGCCTACCCCTGAAGCCACCATGGGCTTTGCCATTGCTCGAGCAGGGTTTCGCCTCAACGCCATTCTCGATCGCGACCACGGCAGTCTCTACACCGAGCTGCTGCTCTCAGGTATCGATGCTCAGCCCCACTTTCACCTGCTGGCCGAGGAGCGCGAGGCCATCGCCGACGAAATGGGCCTGCCCTTGATATGGGACGGCACCGGCGACCAGGCCTGCATGGTGGCCAGCACCCTAGCAGAGGTGACTTTGGACGATCGCGATCGCTGGCCCGATTACCAGGCCTGGTTCTGCGACTGCCTAGAGCGGTTCTACGAAGCCTTCTTTGACCGCATCAAGCGACTCGATGCCAACGGCTATCAGCCCTTGCCCAAGCGGGCGGCGGGTTTGACCGATGCGCTGATTTTACCAGCGCGGCCTCGGGGGTAGGGGAGTGGATGGGTAGATGGGTGGATGGGTGAGGGGCGTATGGGGATAGGGGCTGCGGAGCGGTGTCCTTGCGGCAGTGGGGAGAGTTTTGGGGATTGTTGTCGGCCCTATTTACTCGGGAAGGCGGAGGCTCCAACGGCAGAGACACTGATGCGATCGCGCTATACGGCCTACTACCAGGGCAACATTGACTATTTGATCGCTACCCACCACCCGACCCAGCGGTACGGAGGCCAGCGGGCGGCGATCGGGCAGAGCGTGGCGACTACTACCTGGCTGGGGCTGCGGGTGGTTGCTACGGAGGCTGGGCAAGCCGCTGACAGCAAAGGCGTTGTCGAGTTCATTGCCTATTACGCGGGCCCTCGATTGGGTCAAGTGCATGAGCGATCGCGCTTTGTGCGGCAAAAACAGCGCTGGTTTTATCTGGACGGGGATGCTCTGCCCCCGGTGGAGCCTAAGCGCAGCGACCCTTGCTGGTGCGGCAGCGGCCAAAAGTATAAAGCCTGCCACGGCCCCTAAGGAAAATTTGAAGAATTATCGGAAACCCCAGCCATCCTTGCGGCGGCATTCCATACTCATGGCAATCCTGTCCTGATGTTTTGTCAATGTATCTGGGCCGCTACTATGACCGATACCCTACAACCCGCTGAGCTAACTGCTGCACTGACGCCAGAGGCCATCGTGCGAGTACAAGAGGGGGTGGCCACGTCGCAAAATCCAGCGGTGCGCCAGTGCATTGCGATCGATTTGGCCGAGCTGAGTGCGATCGCCCAGGGCACCGCCGATCGGCGCGTGAGCGGTGGCATTCGCCGCTGGGTGATGCGCCGCTTTATCAAAGCCTGCTTTCGGGTGCGCATCGAAAATCCAGAGCATATTCCTACTGAGCCCAATGTGCTGACGGCTAACCACCTCAGTCATTTAGACCCGTTCCTGCTGCTGGCTTTTTGCCCCCCTACCCCCTACTACTACATCCTGGGCGATGCCCGCACCCTCTACAACAAACGCTGGAAGCGCTGGCTGATTGGCTGGGCGGGGGGCGTGATTCCTCTGGAGCGCTGGTGGAAGGAAGAAATGGCCGTAATGGCCGCCGCCGACAACGGACGGGACGATCTCAAGCCCCTAGCGGCGGCGATTCGCGATCACGTGCCCAACGGTAGCTCAATTCAGCAAATGCGGCAGATCGATCAGGCGGTGCAGGCTTTACTAGCCAGGGGCGACGGCGTCATGCTCTTTCCCGAAGGTCGCTTGGGAGAACGGGAGGGGCACATGCATCCCCTGCGGCGCGGCACCGTGCTCTACGCCATGCGCTCTGGGGTACCTATTTACCCAGTGGCGATCATTGGCACCAAAATTCTCTACTTTCGCAAACAAATTACCCTGCGGTTTGGCCCAGCCGTGCATGTTCCCCACCAGGCCCGACCCAAGCGAGTCGCCATCGATGCCGCTCTGGCCGAGCTAGAACAAGCCTTTCAGGCTCTATTGCCGTCCCATTACCAAGAGCCCGAGGGGCCACAGCCGCTGCGCCACTGGCTGAGCCATCTGTTCTGGTAGCTATTCGCCTTAAATAATCGAGCGGAATTCGCGCAGCACAGATTGCCGATAAAAACCCGAAGCCTTGATGTCCAGAGCATTGTGGATTAGCCCTAGGCAAAATATTTGGAAGCCCTTAACGAGATTTGAACTCGTGACCTCTCCCTTACCAAGGGAGTGCTCTACCACTGAGCTATAAGGGCAAGTTGTCGTGGATGGGCCGGGCTGGATTTGAACCAGCGTAGGCGTAGCCAGCGGATTTACAGTCCGCCCCCATTAACCACTCGGGCACCGACCCGCTCTATCCACGATTTATAATCCTAGCATGGAAGGGGAATTACTTTTGGTCAACTTAAAAAAGTTCTGCCTATTTTTTTTGGAAATACGTTTATCGGGCATAGACAAACCAGGCCAAAGCCCAGCCCAGCAAGAGTCCCAGCCCGCCAAACCGCACCGCCTGCCAGAATGGTTCTTGCAGATGCTGCCACGATACAACTCGGCTGGCCAGCTCCATTTCAAAACTGTCGGCGGCTTCCTGCAAGTTTGTTACTTCCTGGGCTGAGTGCTGAGCATCCTCCTCCGCCCCGCCCGCTTGAATCTGCTGAAGCTGTAGCAAATTGGAGACTCCGACCTTAAGCTGGTGTAGGCGTGCTTCTAGCCCTTCTAGCTGATGCATAAGGTCCGTAAGAGAACGGGGCGCTTCGTCGGCACTGCTGCCTATGGTGCCGCGCTGGCTGTGATATCGCTTTTGCCGGTAGCCTGGTTTCATTGTGCAGAATAGAGAAATAGGGATGTTTCCCCAGCAGGGCTGCTAGGGCAGGGTACATCTTCTAGTTAACCCCAACTGGTTTCAGTAACTATGGCTTTTTCGTTTGATCCGTCAATGACGCCCCAGTCGATCGCCCGGGCTGCTAAACCGGCTGCTGAGCTAACCGACCTGGAGCTGGCTCAAATACTGGCGGAGCGCCTAGCCGTTAAGCCTGCTGACTGGCACCGCCTCAACCGCGATCGCCGCGTGCGTGCCAGCGAACAGCTAGCGGCGGCGCTAGTGTTTCTGCTCAAGCAAAATTCTGAGGAAGCTTTGGTACGAGTTGAGCAGGCTGCCGGCTGGCTGAACCGCAGTCTGCAAGCGCCCCCCTGCCCTAGCCACGGCGATCGCAAAACTCGTCTAGCCGAGCACAGCGACTAACTGCCCAAATTTGGCTGAGGAAGCCAAATCAGCTGTCTACAATACTGCTTAGCGAAATTAGTTAGCGAATGAGCGGTAGCCGACGAGGCTGCCGCACCACTTTGCCCAAGTGCAGCTCTCGGCCCTCGTTGTGCCAAATCACTTGATCAAATATTTGGTAGAGAATGTAGAGACCGCGACCGCATTCTCCAGGGTTAGAGGTGCAGTTGTCATCAACGGCTTCGTCGCAGCTACAGGGATGGCTAAATCCGCCGCCTTGGTCAGTGATCACCCACCATAGATGAGACGCTGATGTAGTATATTTAACCGAAATGCACTTAGCCGGATCAAGGCGATTGCCGTGCTTAGCAGCGTTGACAAGGGCTTCTTGCAAGCCTAGCCGCACCTCGGCTTGCCAGGTCGCAGGAACATCTCTCAGCAAGAGTTCTAGAACTGGCTGCAAATATAGGGTAGACACGAAACTCAGGGTGTCCCACTTTTGCTGCTGTGCAGATGGAGAAGTTGCTATCACTCAGGCCATCTCCAATGTCTTGAGTTGAATATTGGTTGAAGACTCTGACTCGCAGTTCAGAGATTAATCAATAAAAACGAATGTGTAACAAGCGATAAAATATTTATATTTTTTGTGGCTTGCTCAGAGTTAGCATTTGTGCAAACCCTCTAACAACACTTCCTCAAAAGCTCCAAACCAAAACAGTAGTTGGTCTAGAAACTTGTGGGAGTGAAATTGTTTTAGGCAGAGCATTACAGCCACTATTTCACTATAGCAAACTTTGCCAGGGCTTCGTCAACGGGAGGCAGTTTTTGGAGCAAACCGCTATTTCAGCACCTGTTTACCTGCACAGAGTGCGGCGAGCCGCATGTTTGAGCCTGCTTGCCTATACCAGGGTAAACGCAACTCTATCTACGCTAAACTCAATCTCCAAGGCATAGAAACGTAATCTGAAAGAGAGATTGCGTAATATTAAGTAACTTAGAAGCGTGAATTTACCCTGGCAAAAGCCGTTTTTTTAGAGGCCTAGGTGCTGTTTGGCCGTACCAGCAACAATGTCAGATGTATCGGTGGTGAGCTGTTGCAGCGCCGATTTAGCATCGGGCTCAGAAAACTGAGCTAGGGCCTGCACTAAGCGGTGGCGCACCTGCCAGTCAGGATGAGTAGTGTAATTGAGCAGCAGGGGTAGGGCACGGCGATCGCCCAGTTCGCCCAGAGCACCAATGGCAGCAGTGGCAATCAGCTCATTGTCTGAGCCTAGGGCTTCTTGCAGAAGGTCAAAGGCCTGAGGCTCACCCAGCTCACCTAGGGCCGCGACTATGCTAAATTTCACTAGCCACTCGTCGGTGCTGTGGTAAAGCGTAGCCAGTTCAGGATAGGCACTTTTGAGCTTGAGCCCACCAATGGTGTCGGCGGCGGCGGCTTGGACGTCGGGGTCAGGGTCTTGGGTGAGCGATCGCCGCAGTAAGGGCTCTACGGTGGCTACGTCTTGCTGCCCCAAACTGGCAATCTGGCTAATAGCGGCATAACGCACCCGAGCATTGCTGTCGTTAGCCGCTAGTTGCACTAGCTCAAAGGCATCGGAGGAGTCCAATTCGCGCATTTGGTTGACCGCCCGCAGCCGATCCCCGTAGTCATCGGAGTGGAGCAGTTCTCGAACCGAGTTTGGGGTAATAGCCATTTTTGTAGAGATAAGTACAAATCTGCTTTCTCTACTATCGGCCATTTTGGGGATCGGCGATAGGGGGAGCGGAGTGGGGGAGTGATGGAGTGGAGAGTTTTGAATGTTGAGTGTTTAGTTTTGAATTGAAGCATTAGCAGGAGAACTCAACACTCAAAACCAAACACTTAAAATTCACCGCCCCATCGCCCTAGGCGTAGCTATTCGCCATTTCTCGCACAATGTCGCCTCGGGTGAGGATGCCGACCACCTGCTTATCAGCATCTATCACCGGCAGACGGCGCACCTGCTTGTCGTGCATCAGGTGGGCGGCTTCGCGCAGAGATTTATCTGGGGCAATGGTGACAACGTGATCGGTCATGACGTCTTTGACCAGTTGGCCGAGGGCTTTGTGGAGTTCCTGGTTGTACTGGTTAGGGGTCTTTAAATAGATCACGCTGTCGAGCAGCATGATATAGGCGGGCATATCGACCCCGGTAGTTTGCCACATCAGATCAGATTCCGACAAAATGCCGACCAGATGATTGTCTGCATTGATCACAGGCAGCCCGCCCACGTGGTTGTCGGCCATCAGCTGAATGGCATCCTTCAGCACGGTGTCGGGGGCTACCGAGATCGGGTTTGAGGTCATTACATCCGCAACGGTTTTGGCCATGGGGTTAGTTCAATACGGGTTGGATGGGTGGGCTGACTGGAATTGATTTCATTCTAGAAAAGGTTCATCGCTAACCGGGTGGCTGTCACAGGTCGTTACAGTAGTGCTCTAGAATGGCGGCGCAGTGGGCGATCGCCCCTAAATGAGCGATCTCATAGCCGTGGGTGTTGTGGGTTGGGAAGCTCAGGCAGGCGGCCCGCGACACGTGGCCAAACTTCATGGCGATCGAGCCGTCGCTGCCAAAGCCGCTAATCACCGCCATTTGAATGGGTAGGTCGTGGGCGGTTGCAGCCCGGCTCAGCTCTGCATTTAGGCCTTCGTCGTAGAGGCCGTAGCCGTCTTGACTCAGCAACACCGGCACCTCGCCTGGCTGAATAGAATATTCAGCCGCTAAAGGGCAAATTTCTAGAGCGATTAGAGCCTCTAGTCGATGGCGTTGGGAGAAGTACAGAGCGCCTACCGCCCCCACTTCTTCTTTGGCAGACGCGACCAGGTAGACGGTCACGGGCGGTTGCTGCAGCCGCTCGGCCAGCATCAGCAAAATCGCCAGTGAGGCTTTGTTGTCGAGGGTGTAGCTGGCGATATGGTCGCCCAGGCGAAAGGGCTGTTTGCGGTGCTTGCCCACCACCACTCGGGTGCCGGGGCGAATGCCGGCGGCAGCGAGCTCTTGGGGCGATCGCTTGGTCTCTACCCAGGCGGTCTCCCAGGTGACCGGCTGGCTCTCTTGCTGGGCTTTCTGGGGCGACTCGTGGGAGACGTGGCGCGAGCCAAAGCTCAAAACACCGCTGATGGTGTGCTGATCCCCCAGCAGATCCATCACGCCCTCACCGTAGACCCAGGGAAACGAGCCGCCCAGCTTGCGCACCGACACTCGCCCGTCGGCGTAGATGCTTTTGACCAAGGTGCCGATCTCATCTTTGTGGGCGGTGATCGCAATGGCCCGGCTGTCATCGCGCCCTGGAATTTTTGCAATGACGTTGTCGGCCTCATCGCGCCAGTGCTCTACCCCCAAGTTGGCCAAGTCAGCCATCAAATGTTGATTGATTTCGTCCTCCGCACCACTGGGCGAATGGCACATGACTAGGTCGGAAATCTTTGTAAACAGAGCGTCGTAGGACATGGGGGGCGGGGAAGATATGGGATGTGAGGAAGATAAAGCAGGTGAAACCCATTTTTGATAGGGGTTTTGATTCTAGCTACTTCCTTATCACCCCATCTTCCTCATCACCCCTATCTCTTCTCGTTAGTCAACTCTTTCCCTTGGGCTCTCTAAAAGCAGAATTATTTGCTTTAAACTTGTGCATCAATCACGTCAGCCTCTCTGGCCTAGATCTCCTTGGGTGCGTTGGGGGATCGGCATTGGGATTGGGTTCCTGCTGTTTGTGGGGATCAGTAGCCAGTTTCGCAGCGAGGCTACGCTTCCCACCCTCGCTCCGCTGCCGCAGGATCCATACATTCGAGCGTATTTTAACCACAACCAGGCGGCGACCTATACCGACCCCTACCGCCAGATCACTCGCCATGGGGATGATTTAGAGCAGGTGGTGGTGGATGCGATCGCCACTGCCCAAACCTCCATTGATGTGGCGGTCCATGAGTTCTCGCTGCCGGGGATCGCCCGCGCTCTGGCCGATCGCAAGGCCGCAGGGGTAGAGGTGAGGGTGGTGGTCGAGAACACCTACAGCACGCCGGTAGCCAAGCGAAATTCTGGAGGGCTGGCCGAGCTAGACGAGCATTTCCAGGACAAGGTCAACGATCTGTATGCCTTCATTGATGCTGACCAGGATGGGGTGCTGAGTGATGATGAGTTGCGCGATCGCGACGTGCTCACCATTCTCGCCCAGGCCAACATTCCCCTCATTGACGACACAGCCGACGGCAGTAAGGGCAGCGGCCTGATGCACCACAAATTTATGGCGATCGATGGTCGTACCGTTGTCACTGGATCCGCCAACTGGACCTTGAGCTGCACCCATGGAGACTTTTCGGATCCAGATAGTCGGGGAAACGCCAACAGCATTCTCGTGATCGATAGTCAGCCCCTGGCCCAGCGGTTTCAGCAAGAGTTTAACTGGCTGTGGGGCGATGGCCCCGGTGGGCAACCCAATAGTCTGTTTGGGCTACAAAAACCTCACCGGCCTTCGGCCCTAGTTTCGCCTCCCGGTTCGGCGCTGGAAGTGCAGTTTTCGCCCACCTCAAAAACTCGGCCCTGGGCCCAGAGCGTCAACGGGCTGATTGCCAAAACCCTGGGCCAGGCCACCCAGAGCATTCACCTAGCCCTGTTTGTCTTTTCTGAGCAGGCGATTAGCGACCAGCTGTTGCCGGTGGCCAATCGAGGAGTGCCCATCAAAACTTTGATTGATCCTGGCTTTGCCTACCGCAGCTATAGCGAAGGGCTCGACATGCTGGGGATCACTATCCCCGACCACAACTGCAAGCGCGACAACAGCGTACCCTGGGCGAATCCAATTACTACCGTTGGGGTGCCGGCCTTGCCGCCTGGCGATAAGCTGCACCACAAGTTTGCGGTGCTTGACCAGAGCGTAGTGCTGATTGGCTCTCAAAACTGGAGTCAGGCCGCCAACACCACCAATGACGAAAACCTGCTGGTGATTCGCAATGCCACGGTGGCGGCCCACTTTGAACGCGAGTTTCAGCGGCTGTACGACGGGGCAGAACTGGGCATGACGCCGCAGTTGCAGGGAGCAATCGCCCGTCAACAGGAAAAATGTGGGTTGTAGCCTTTGCCCCTAGGCCGCCGGAGGACCGAACCAAAGCGCCATGGCATCGCTCCAGCTAACCCGGTAGCTTAGCGGGTCTTCAACGATCAAGGCATCGACGTGGGCTGGCTGAAGTTCTAGCCAGCGTAGGGTTTGGCGCACGCTCCAGCCGCGATATTGGGCAATGCAGCGAATGTCTTGCAGAGTAACGGTGGGCAAAGATGACTGCAACCAGTGGCTTAAGGTATGAGAAGGCACCTGCAATGCCGTTGACAAATCGCGAGAACTACCGTGGTGGCGCAGCTCGAGCCTGAGCCATTCGACTAGTACCTGTACGTTCCAGGGATAATACGCTGTGCTCATGGGAAAACCCGCTAAGTCAATCCCATCAAACTATGTATTTAGGCCTATGTTTCTTAAAGGCAGGTTCGAGGGAGCAGGTTTTTACAGTTCAGTTGATTCTTCAAAACCACGGCCTAAAAGTTGAATCCGCTCACCTCAGCGGCTCGTATCCTAAAAACGTCTTCGGTGACCTGACAGGCACTCTTCCTCAGAAAAGCATCCTCAGGACTGTCCAGGAGATGGCATTTTGAGATGCGAAGACAGACTGAATCAGGGTTTGCATTCTCTAGAAGTGGGTGGGTGCAGGGGTTTGGCTTAGGCTTGTTCAGTCTGAGACTGTTGCCAGTGCTTCATTTCTTCGGCGATGAAGTGGTTGACTAGGTCGCGATAGAGGGCTTCGATCGCATCACCATTCAGCCCTTCTTCCTCGGCCCACACCCGGCGCTGCTGAAGCATGGCCTGAAAGCGATCGGGGGCTTTGACCGCAGTCTCGCTGGTTTTGAACTGAGACGCCGCTTTGACGTAGGCAAAGCGCTGGCCCAGGAGGGCAATCACCTGGCGATCGAGCCGATCAATCTCGGCGCGAATGTCGGCCATGTTTTGGCACTGGTCGGGGGTAGGCATGGGGTTCAGGGTAAAGCGATGTTGCTGAGCTCGGCTTGCAGGGCGGCGATCGCATCATACTCCCGCTCAAACACCCCGGTTAGGTGCTCAAACACCGGCAATACCTTTTGGTAAACCGTCACATTTGCAGGGATTGGCAGATGGCGGTAAGTTTCCCCAATCATCGTCGTCACTGCATCTAGCGACGGCACTCGACCCAAGGCATAGAGGCCCAGCACGGCGGCCCCCAGACATGAGCTTTCGTAATGCTCAGGGATTGTCACCTCGCGGTCAAAGATGTCAGCCATCATCTGCCGCCACAGGGCTGCTTCGGCAAAGCCCCCCGTCGCTTGAATCAGGGTAGCTGGGCCAGCAAAATCTTCTAGCGCCTTGAGCACTAGGTAGAGGTTGTAGACAATGCCCTCTAGCACCGATCGCACCAGGTGTGATTTGGTGTGTTTGACGCTGAGGCCAAAGAACGAGGCCCGCGCGTTGGCATTCCATAGGGGCGATCGCTCGCCCATTAGGTAGGGGTGAAACAGCAGCCCCTCTGAACCGGGAGGCACAGTCTCTGCCATGGTCATCAACAGGCTATAAACGTCTTGGCCCAGGCGTTTGGCAGTGGCCACCTCGGCATCGGCCAGCTGGTCGCGCACCCAGCGCAGGGCAATGCCGCCGTTATTCACCGCGCCACCAATCACCCAGTGGTGCTCGGTGAGGGGGTAGCAAAACAGGCGCTCTCGTGGATCAGTGATGGGGCGATTGACCACAGCTCGCACGGCACCACTAGTACCTACGGTCACGGCCACTCGACCCGGGGTCACTGCCCCCACTCCCAGATTTGACAGCACGCCGTCGCTAGCCCCAGCGATTAGCGGGGTCTCAACTCGCAGGCCCATAGACCCGGCCATGACGGGTTTTAGCCCGGTGAGCACGGCGGTGGTGGGCACGAGTTCGGATAGGGATGAGGGGACAACTCCGGCGATCGCCAACGCCTCTGCATCCCAATCCAGCGTTTCTAAATTCAGCAGACCCATGGCCGTGGCAATGGAGTGGTCGACCACGTAGCGACCCAGCAGCCGATAAAACACAAATTCTTTAATCGAAATAAACCGCGCCGCCTGCTGAAAGAGTTCGGGCTGCTCGTGGCGCAGCCAGGTGAGTTTGACCAGGGGCGACATTGGGTGGAGGGGCATGCCCGTGCGCCGATAGACGGCGTGGCCATTCATCTCGGTCTTGATGCGCTTTTCCCAGCCAGCGCTGCGGTTGTCGGCCCAGGTGATGCTGCGGGTGAGAGGCTGGTCGTTGGCGTCAACCAAGATCAGGCTGTGCATCGCCGAGCTAAAACACAGCCCCAACACCTGCGCTGGGTCAAGGGCGTGGGTATCGACCAGCCCTCGCACGGTTTTGACCACGGCGGCGAAAATTTCTTCGGGGTCTTGTTCGGCGGTGGCTATGTTGGGGGTATAGAGGGGATAGGTCACCAGAGCTTTGCCCACCACCTGCCCCGCTTCGGTAAACAGCACCGACTTGGTACTGGTGGTGCCAATATCGACCCCAATGATGTAGTTCTGATTGGTCATAGAGTAATGGCCTGATGTAGCAGCGATCGCTCGGTGCGCTTAATCAGGCTATACCCCAGCGGCACCGACGACAAAATCAACGCTGCGTCAAATCATGTCGCAGGCTCAATAGATCGCAAAGTCCATGCTAGCCCTCTCCCCCAGCCCCTCTCCCAGGGAGGAGAGGGGAGCCGGAAAAGCCTTTAAAGTTCCTCTCCCAGCTTGGGAGAGGGATTGAGGGTGTAGCTTGCTTTCCGAAGGGCGGGCTAGATCCCGTCAGAAGGGATTGTTTTCGACCTACTGAGGCCATACAACCCGGTCCCATACCCTTTGGGCATGGGACCGAGCCTAGCCGGTTAGTCGACGATCGCTACTCTTTGTAGTGATCGCGCATCGCCTTGTGAATCGTCTTCCACCGCCGTTTGCTGTTGAGAGCAGCGCGGGCATCGTGTCGCTGGTCGAGCCACTGCTGCTCGCGCTGGAGCTTGTGGTAGCTGTGCAGGCGATCGCCGCTTAGATCGCCTGCTGCGATCGCCGCTTCCACCGCACAACCGGGTTCGCCCTGGTGCCGACAGTCCCTAAATCGACAGTCTTCAGCGAAGGCCTCGATATCGGCAAAGGTCGCCTCCAGCCCCTCGCTAGTCGTCCAGAGCTGTAGCTCGCGCATGCCCGGCGTGTCGATCAGCAGTGCCCCCGAGGGCAGGGGCAGCAGGTGCCGCCCGGTGGTGGTGTGCCGTCCGCGACTGTCATCCTCGCGCACACTTTGAGTGGTCTGTTGCTGACTGCCCAAAAAATGGTTGGTCAGCGTAGACTTACCCACCCCCGAGGAGCCAATCAGCGCCACGGTTTGCCCTGCCCCCAGGTAAGGGACGAGCTGTTCTAACCCAACTTCCGTAGCGGCACTAACGGCGTGAACCGGTACGCCAATGGCAACGGATGCGACCTGGTCGAGACAGTCCGCCAGATTGTCGCAGGTGTCCGCTTTATTCAGCACCACAACGGGTGTGGCCCTGCTCTCCCATGCGGCCACCAGGTAACGCTCAAGGCGGCGCAGGTTGAAGTCGCCATCGAGACCAGTCACCAAAAACACAGTGTCGACGTTGGTGGCCACCACCTGGCCTTCGGTTTTGCCGCCCGCTGCCTTGCGCACAAACTCGCTCTGGCGCGGCAGCACCGCATGAATGACGGCATGGGTGCCCTCATCCTGCCGCTGTATGACAACCCAATCGCCTACCGCCGGGAAGGCTTGGCTGTCTGCTGCCTGGTGACGAAATTGCCCAGCGATTTCTGCTGATAGTTCTCCGGCTGGGGTTAAAAGCCGGTAGGCACCGCGATGCTCCAGTGCCACTCGGCCCGCTTCAAAACCGGCCTCTGCCCAAGGGGCAAAGGCGCGATCGCAGGTGGTGCTCCACCCGCCTAATTCAGTTAAGTTCAAGGGTTTTTCCTCAAATGAAGCCTACGTGGGGCAAGGCTTCACGCGGTCAGCCCAATATTTAGGTGCCGCCTAGCCTTGCCGGGAAAAATGTTGGTTGCCACACAAGACCGACTCAGCCATAGGTCATCTCCTTGTCAATCACTTATGGGGCTTGCCCACGACTAGGGCTGCCCACATTCAAGCCTACAGCTCCGATCGCCGCGATCGCGGCAACTCGGTCAGCTTTGCAGCAAATCTATAAATATTGGCAAGCTCGCTAAGACTCTTGCGCGTTCAGGGAACACTAGCGCCCAGAGAACTTTCTATAGCAAACTAGCGACTGTTGAAGGGATAGTGATGATCAATGTTACTGCGGCTATCTTGTTAGCGCTTGGCATAACACTAGATTCTCTAGTAGAAAACTACACGCTTTTGGCGGCGATCGGTATTCTGTTTGCCATGGGGTTCTTCTTATTGATGTATCTGCAATACCCGGTCTTGTTTACCGGCGCGGCGCGATATCCCTTAGCTAGAAAGTGCTTTCCGCTCGTTCGCTGGGCCATCTTTGGCATTTACTTCGCTGACCTGTCTGCTACGCTCCTGCGCTACTACGACGGTCCTGCCCTGAGTGTTTCTATCCACGCCTACAGCATTTGGGCTGGAGTTTATCTGGTGGCCTACAGTCTAGCCATCTTGACCGGGCCACCTAAGCAGCGGCGACGCAAGAAAGTTCTTCGGCACTATCAATGGCGGCAGTGGGAAGGGCAACTGGTTCCCGTGCCCATTTCATCGCTACGGTAGCCAAAACTGGGGCAACCCCTGCAACCCCTGCCGCACGAAGCGATTGACCGATCGCAGCGCCTGAATATGCGGCTCATCGAGAATCACGGGCAAGATCTCCGCAGGCTGCCCTTGACCCGGCTTTGCAATCACCTGGTTCGCCGCCTCTAGCCCCGTCAGTAGGCCTTCTCCTGCGGCCAAAGGTCGTGATGGGGACGATTCAATCATCCGCTATGAGCAGGTTATTGATGGGTGTCTTGGATAACCTCTAACCTCACTATCAGTAACTCTCCTAATCAAGTCGTATCGCGAGGTAATTTACTCTCATCTAACAACCATGCTGTCTGTTAACTCTCAGCTGCACAAAACACCGTTCTAGTCTCATACCGTTCTCTAGGAGTAGTTGAAAGCGATGACAAACTTACCCTTTGAGAGACTGTAACTACCCCTATAGAGCCTGCAGAATGAAGGCTGATTATGTCAAAAATTGAAAGAACAAGTTGATGCAATGCTGAGGATAATAGATATGGCCAAGTCAATACGTTCCCGATGCAAATGCGGCCAAATTACTACAGTTCAGAACAATTTTTGCAAAGAATGCTGGAGCTTGCTGTGGTGGCAGGCGATCGATCTGTCTATGAAAGGACAGCTTCAAACCCCTGTTTCTTTAGGATTCGATAGTATAGGCCAGCATAACCATCGCAGGGTTAACGATTTAGCCGCTTAGTAAGTTGATTTGGATGGATTCGCTATTTGCGGTCAAAATAGTGGCGAACGTAAGAACTTTTCAGAATTAACGCGATTCAGCGTGCATCTAAGCTTTGTAAACGTGCTGCATCATTTTCGTCTAACTCGGTATCAGGAGCGTCATTCAAAAGCCGCTGTGACAATGGTATTTAGGCCTTGAGATGCTGTAAGGGCGGCCAATGCTCGCCAAACGCTAGGGTAGCCAAAACTGAGGCAATTTCTGTAATCCCTGCCGCACCAAATGATTAACCGATCGCAGCGCCTGAATATGCGGCTCATCAGGAATCACCGGCAAAATCGTGGCGGGCTGCCCCTGCCCCAAAGTCGCAATCACGCGGTTCGCCGCCTCTAGCCCCGTTACATAGGCCTTCTCCTGCGACCACGAGCCGTGGCGCGTCACAATCCAATCGCCCGCCATGAATAGGTTGTCGAAGCTGGTGGTGACGGGCAGCAGGTAGCAATAGCTGCCGGGGGCAAAGTGGGTCACCCCCTGGGGAATGCGTACCACGCTGTGGTCGATAATCTTAGCCTCGCCAAAGGCGGGGATGCACCCAGCAAGATCCTGCTGCACCTGCCTGAGCACCTGGTCGTCATCCAGTGCCAGGAGTTGGTTGGCGTGATAGTAGTCGGCCTCAACCACGGTGCCCGGTTCGTCGCGATACTCGTCATGGAGGGCGTTGAGGTCAAAGAATGTCCAGCCGGTGGTGGGGTGAAAGCCAAAGCAGGCGTTGGAGGGCAGGGGAATATTGACTTTGCGATCGAGCCACAGCCGCGCCGCCAGCACGTCGATCGCCCCCAGGTTGCGAATGTCGCGGAATTCTTGGCGATCGCGCAACCCCGCCGACTGCTCCACAATTTTCTTGAGACCGCTGATACCGACGGCAAACACTACGGCATCGGCCTCAAACACTTCGTCGCCGCAAACCACCGCCGTCACCCGGTTGTTCTCCACCGTCACATCCGACACCCGGTGATTGGCGAGAATCTTGCCGCCCGCCCGCTCGATCGCCTCCGTCCAGGGCCGAAAGATCTGCGCCCCTACCGTGCCCCGGCACCAGCGCACGTCAAAATCGGGCTGGTGAGCCAGAATGAAGTAATAGAGCATTCCCAATGCCGCCGCCGCCGAGCACTGCTCGCCGGGGGCAAACAGACCCACCAGCAGCATTGGCTCAAACGACTCGTGGTAGAGCCGGGCCGACACGCCGTACTGGCGAAACAGTTCGCGGGCGGTGATGCGATCGTACTTTTGCCAAGCCTCGTCAGAGTTGTCGAAGTCGATTAGCGCTTGCAGCAGCGGCAGGGCCGAGAGGCGATCGATCAACGGCAGGCGCTTGAAATCGGTATATAGAAAGGTGCCTAGCGGCGTGGGCAGATAGGGCTGCTCCTGAAACAGTGGCGACTCGACCTCTAGCCCCTGGGGTGAATACTGAGACGATCGCGTCCACTCGGTAAAGGGCTGAATGCCCAGCTGGTCGGTAAGGGCAAAAATATTGCGGTAGGGGTACCAAAACCCGTGAATGCCAGCCTCAACGGCGCGGCCCTGGGGCGTTTGCCAGCCCGCTACCAGGCCACCGGGGTAGGCTCCGGCTTCTAGAAGCGTAACCGCGTAACCCTGGCGAGCCAGGTGGTAGGCCGAGCCCAGCCCAGCCCAGCCGGCTCCCACGACAACTACCTTTTTCTGTCCGGTATATTCCGTTGTCATGGCCCACCCATCGTATTGACCTTTTTTACCCTACGTCATTTAGCGGAGGTAGGCATCGACCAAGGCGGTAGATAAGGGCACTGCGACCCAGCAAATCCCCTTACAATTTCTAATTAAAGGGGCTTGTGAAAAACGCTGTGAACGACGTTAGCCTGATCGAAGCCTGGACACTCTGGTTCTCTAAGGATTTGCCCACCAACACTATCCTTTGGGGAATCAGCATCTTTTGGTGGGAGCGCATCGGCAAACTGATGCAGCTTTTGGGCGCGGCTACCATTATTGCCGACATCATTGGTCCTGAAAAAATTCGCCGGTTTGGCACCTCTTTGCAAAGTACCATCGCGCCCAACATCCTAATTCAGTTCCTAAAACAGTGCTTTGATTGGTATGCCGTAATCTTTAGCCAAACTATCCTGAAAGAGTTTGCCGACGGGTCAACAAGAACTGAAACAAAGCGCAAAAATTCTCAACTCGATTTTCTAAACCACGTAATTTGCTTCCTGTTAACGGTCTTGATTATGGCTTCGGCCAACCTATATTCTTTCCACTGGGTCTTCTTGATTGAATTTGTGATTATTTATGTCTGTTTATTGATTTCCGTCGCGCCAATATTGACGGTTTTATTAATTATCGGCCTGACTCTACTGGGATTGGTCATTAATACCACCCTGATCAAGCCTGCGGCGTGGGTTTTAGAGCACCCCTCCCTCGATCGCTCGACAAAAATTGCTAGCCTATTGCTTCTATTGGCTGGCTTTCACTTTGAACTGCTGGCCTCTTAGTGAAAATACCGCCTGTGCCTCAACTAGGTTCATCTATAACTCTTGTTGCGGATTGAGTGCGCCCCGCCAACCAATTACTCGCCTGGTTTTCCCTCAACAGCTTAGGATCAAGGTCAGGCCGGGCATGCATTGCCAATCTATTGTCTTAAACCACCATTTTTAGCTCGATGAACCGTAAAAACCTTGTGAAAAGCGGCGTTAACACTGTGATGGGGGTCAACGAGGCTACCCGCGATACCACCATCCGCCCTGATTTAGCCAATCCCCAGTGGGACAAAGCGGCTACGCTAATCTATTTAGGGGCAACGATCGCCCAGATAGCTGCAATGACTGGGCTGCTGTGGGCCATGGATTTTGCCCTGGGCTACCTCGACACCGCAGCGCTACCTCAGGGGGCGATGGGCGCAATTGCTTGTGCATTTTTTGCCGTGGTGACGCTGCGATCGCGCTTCTTTTCTCTGCTCGACAACACTCGCAACAGCGGGCGCTACCAGTCGCTCCAGCGTCCAGGTTGGGCACCGCCGCCGTTGGCTTTCCCCATCGTGTGGATGAGTATTGCCGTGCTGCGGGTGGTCTCGACCTATTTAGTGTGGTCGGCGATGGGGCAAACTTTCCTGTGTCTGCCGCTCATTCTCTATGTAGCTCACCTCAGCCTAGGCGATACCTGGAATACAATTTTCACGGTCGAAGGGCGCCTAGGGGCCGCCGTGCCGATGGTGATTGTG
Source organism: Nodosilinea sp. FACHB-141 (assembly GCF_014696135.1). Classification (NCBI taxonomy): domain Bacteria; kingdom Bacillati; phylum Cyanobacteriota; class Cyanophyceae; order Nodosilineales; family Nodosilineaceae; genus Nodosilinea; species Nodosilinea sp. FACHB-141. The sequence goes on from NZ_JACJPP010000007.1 coordinate 433,096, forward strand.
GGGCCGTTGCTCTCGGCAGCGGTGGTCACGATCAGCTATTACCAAACGCTACCGCTGGCGGGGTGGATTATTTTGCCGTCGTTGGTGTGGCTGGCGATCGCCACCGCTCTTTGCATCAGCCTCTGGCGCTTGAATGGCCAGGAACCCCTCTATCCAGTAGTATCCACAGCCGAATCGTAGGGTGCATCCGCGCAGCGATGCACCACGGGGGACTCGATCCTCGACAACACAAGCGGTACATTACGTTGAGGTCCGTTGACCAAGGTTGAGGGGCCGCGAATGCACCTTACGCAATGGTGCGGCTACCCTAGCTCTTTGCCACCGCTGACATAGGTTAGGCTAGCCGTAATGGCTGCTAACAATGCTGAGCATCCTGTTCTCTTTCCTTGGTGAAGCACCTATGGTCACCCTTGAGCTACGCCAAATTGAGGTACCTCTGGGCAAGAGCCTAGTGCTACGCGACGTGAGCTGGGCCGAGTTTGAAGCCATTTTGGCCGAGCTAGGGAACCACCGCAGCACCCGCATCGCCTACGACAATGGATTTTTAGAGATTATGGCCCCTCTGCCAGAGCATGAATACTTTAAAGAGACCCTTGGCGACGCGGTCAAAGACATGGCCGAAGAACTCACTATAGAATTTGCAAGCTATGGCTCAGCAACTTGGCGGCGTAAGGCCAAGCAGGCCGGCATAGAACCCGATAATTGCTTTTACTTCCAAAACGAGACGCTGGTGCGCGGCAAGCTGGACTTTGATTTAGATCGCGACCCACCCCCCGATCTCGCCCTTGAAATCGATCTCACCAGCAAATCCCTCGATCGCTTCCCGATCTATGCCCGCCTAGGTATACCGGAAATTTGGTGCTACGACAGCGGTGTGCTGACAATTCATCTGCTGGAAGGCGATCGCTACGGGGCATCAGAACAAAGCCAAGTGTTTCCCACTCTGGATATTCGCGCCCTGCCTCAACTGATTGAATCGCAGCGATCGGCAGGGCGGCTGGCACTGCGACGAGCCGTAAGGAACTGGGTAAAAGAACAATCGCAGAGTGCACAGAGCTAAGGCTGCATGACCTCTCTGGTCAGGCCAATTCTCTCGCCAAGTTCAAACACGTTTTCGGTGAACTCGTTGACGTTACCAGAAAATGTAGCGGCTCCCCCGACAAGAGTGGCGGCTGCTGTCCCTGCCGCCATCAACCGCTGCAGCCGTTTGCCAATGCGCTTTGGTTCTTGCTTCTCTGGCTTGCTGAGGTCACTTTCTAGATCATCCAGTTCCATTAGAACATCTGCTTTTTGTTCTTCTGGAAATGCTTCAGATAATTGACGGAGAGATGTTAGCAGACGAACAACATCATCAGCGTTTTGACCATAGTTGTTGATGATTCCGCCGACATTATTACCTTGAACTTGAATGGTTTCGGCAAACCCGCCCGCAAACTGAGCGCCGCGCATGTCATACTTAGGAGCTTTTTGCTCATTAGCCATTGTTTCTACAACCTTTGATAGTCGAGTTCGTTCTTGTCGCTCAAAGCTAAGAAAATCTCTGATGTCTCCTAAGTGGGCTCCTTGCAATCGGAGCTTTTGCTCATACTGAGCTTCGAGGGCAGCGAGTTGATAGGCATAGCGCTGCTTTATTTCTGTTTCAATAGCCGCTCTGTCGGCCTCAGCGCTAACCTCTAATCGAACAACAAAGGCACTTCCCTTGCTCTCCATACCTTGAATGGAGATGTCTTCGTCGGGGCAACTGGTTCTCAAGTCTTGGAAGGATTGGAAAAAGGCTTGCCAGTCAATGCCCTCGGTGAGAGTGATGTCGATGGTTTCTAGCGCACTGGCGATAATCTGAAATCGCTGAGTAAATTCGCCTGAGGCAAACGTGCTCTCTGGGGCTATGGGAAGACGACTAGAGAATTGCCCAGTTTGCTGGTCATAGGTGCGAAAAATGTAATCGCATTTGACATCCTCAAGGACGGTTGAGCTACCAATCTGCCAGTCGGCTATACAGGCTCCTGTGAGTCTTGTTTGGGTGAGATTGGCGTGAAGAATCTGAGATGCATTGAGGTTGGCGTTGCTGAGGTCGGCATTGCTTAAATTGGCGTTGCTGAGGTCGGCGTTGCTGAGGTTGGCATGGCTGAGGTTGGCGTTAATTAAGTAGGCTTTGCTGAGGCTAGCTTTGCTAAGGTTGGCATGGCTGAGGTCGGCGTAGCTGAGGTCGACGTTGCTCAGGATGGCGTTGCTGAAATTGGCCTCGTTGAGAGCGGCGTAGCTGAGGGCGGCATCATTGAGATTGGTGTTATTGAGATCGGCACTGCTGAGGCTAGTGTTGCTGAGGTTGGCGTTGCTAAGGTTGGCATGGCCGAGATTAGCGTTGCTAAGGTTGGCGTTGCTAAGGTTGGCGTTACTGAGGTTGGTGTTACTGAGGTTGGTGTTGCTGAAGTAGGCGTTGCTAAGGTCGGCACCGCTGAGGTCGGCACCGCTGAGGTCGTCGAACCAGAGGGATATTTCAATTCTGGGATTTTGCTGTCTCCAGGCATTCCAGACCTCGCTCCCTTGCTTGAGCAAAGTAACTTGGTTTTCATTTGCCATTGCCGTTGAGCCTGCATCTTCTCACCCTAGACTAGGCGTTTCGCCGATCGGTTCCCTATCCTTGCTGGCCCTTTGGCGAAATTGTTGGAGGAGATAGCGGCAACCGGGAAGCAAAATATTGACCGCGACTATTGCTATGAGCGATCGCAACTCGAAGCCCGTGGCCCTGCCAAATTATAATAAGATGCCAACGCTGGTAGAAGAACTGCAGGAAGCAGCGGCCTTTGACGGTGAAGCGCGATCGCTGCAACATTATTGGCCGCATTAGCCTACGACCAGCGCTAAGGTTACTTGATCACGGCACAGGCAATGCGCCCGCCCGAACCGCCAATGGGTTGCGAATAGTGGTCATCTTTGTCGGTGTGAATGATCAGCGCTGTACCGTCGTCATCCAGCAGTTTGGCAGCCCCGGAGTCTAGGGCAACGATGTCGCTGTAAAGCTCAACTTCAACAGTGCCATCGGCAGCAACAACCAGGTTGGGCAAATTGCCTTCGTGGGGGCCATCAAGGTTGCGAAACCCATGAGGCTGGTTGAAGGGGTTCACATGGCCGCCTGCCGATTTAAACGCGGTTAAATCAGAGCAATCGCCCACGGAGTGAAAGTGCATGCCGTGGTAGCCGGGGGGCAGATCTTTGGCCTTGAGATTCACCAATACTCCTTTGTGCCCCTGCTCGACTTGCACCGTGCCAATGGTGTTGCCGCTGTTGTCAATTAAGTCAGCCTGGGTAACGAGCGCATCGGCAAAGGCGGGGCGAGCCAGCAGGGTCAGGGCACCCAAGCACAGGGTCACACAAATAAGCTTGAATCGATTGAGGAGGGCCAGCATAGGTTTATCCATAGCATCTGCGGTTAGATCTTAATGGATTGAACTGCTGGGTAACGGCAGGCTCCTACGCTTTTAAGGCTGCCGTGGTAAAACGTAAGCATTGCCACGCCTGTCAGAGCACTCCCTGCACGGGGCACTCGTAAAGCAATGCATCCTATGTGGATCCTCAGAAATTAAGCCTGACAAACCCCTAGGCCGATCGCACTACTGTCGGATGGAATGATGCAAATTCTCCACGGCACTTGGATACCTCAGCCCGCTACCGACTTTGTGCAGACAGGGGGCTTTTACCTGTGGATAGAAACCGAGGCTAAGAACTGCCAGCGTTGGCAAAGTCTCTCTAAAGGAGAATCGCCCCACACCCATCCTCAACATTTGTCCGAGGCCGATTTAGCGGCAGTGCTCACTGATGAGCTAGGCCTGAAGTCGCCCGATCGCCGTCCCCCAGAGTCCTTCATCGCTCCTCGCACCTTTTTACTGCCCACAGTGGATGGTCAGCCTCTTCCCTCCCTAGAGCTATCCCGCTATTTAGAAGTAGACATCCCAGACAGCTTTGACTGGCAGTACTGGCAGATCGATTGCTACCAACCCGTGCTCGCCGACATCATTGGCCTGCTGAACAATCTGCACTTTCTCGCTGTCTACAACCTGGCGGAGGTGCAGATGGGTGCCGATCTGCTGTTTTGGTACCACTACACCCAGGCGTTTAAGCAAGTCATTCTGCGCGATCAGTACATTCCAGCTTTGAAGTATCGGCAGCCTGCTGGTGCTGAGGCATCTACCCAGCGCAAAGCAGCAGGAACAAAGACGACAACCAAACAGCAGGCCGCTAAGTCAGAGCCAAAGTTTGAGATTTACCCCGGCTGGGAAATTATTGGCGATCACTACCACGAACACATCCAAACCTACATCGACTACATGCCCCTGCTCTGCGTCGCTGGGTTTGAGGAACCGCCCCCAACGCCGACGTTCTACGATCGCGAAACCCTGCTGCGTCACTTTTCAGAATGCTGGCTAAACGAACTGGTGCGGGGTACAGCGTTTCCCCAAAACTTTCTTAAAACTGTAGAAGGTACGCTAATTCAGGATTGCTTAAAGGCTGATCTTCAGCGTCCTACAACATCGGCGGCAGCATTAGAACAATATCAGCAGTGGCAGGGATGGCGCGATCGCATCGTTCGCACCCAAACCGATCGGACCTTCTATCTCTACTTTCATCTGCAAGACCCGGTCAAATCAGACGATCCCTGGCAGCTTCAGTTTCAGATCGCCCCCAAGCACGATCCCTCCCTTAGAGTGTCTCTCGACGACTACTGGCGCATGCCTCCCAAGCAGAAAAAGGAGGTGAAAGCCCAGCTCGGCAATGACTTTGAGCAGCATTTACTCATGAACTTGGGCTACGCCGCCCGTATCTACCCAGATCTGTGGCATGGCCTAGAGACCGACAAGCCCGTCGGCATCTACATGAATTTAGACACCGCCTTCACCTTCCTCAAAGAATCGGCCTGGGTGCTAGAAGATGCCGGCTACAAAGTGATCGTCCCCGCCTGGTGGACGCCCAAGGGTCGCCAGCGGGCCAAGGTGCGGCTGCGGGTCAAAGGCAAATCGGCGGGCGGTAGCGACAAATCAAAGGGCTACTTTTCCTACGACACTCTAGTGCAATACCAGTACGACCTAGCGATCGGCGACCAGCCCGTCACTGAGCAAGAGTGGCAGCAGCTCGTCAATGCTAAGTCGCCCCTGGTCAAATTTCGCGGCCAGTGGATTGAGCTAGACCAAGACAAAATGCAGCAAATGCTGGAGTTTTGGCAGCAGCAGGCAGCCGAAAACCCTGAGATGAGCCTGCTTGATTTCATGCGCCTGACCAGCGGCGAGGCCGATGACAGCCTGGAGGTGGAGTTCGATCGCGATGACGCCCTAGCCACCATGCTCACCCACCTCAGCGACAAAACCCGCCTCGCACTTACCCCCGACCCCACCCAGTTCCAGGGCCACCTGCGCGACTACCAAAAGCGCGGCCTTTCCTGGTTGCACTATTTAGAGAATCTGGGCCTGAATGGCTGCTTGGCCGACGACATGGGTTTGGGCAAAACCGTGCAGGTAATCGCCCGCTTAATTCAAGAGCGAGAAGAGACGGCCCAACCGATTCCTCCTACACTGCTGATTGCGCCCACCTCCGTCGTCGGTAACTGGCACCACGAAATCCAAAAGTTTGCGCCGCACCTGCGGGCGGTGGTGCACCACGGCGGGGAACGCAACCAAGACACCAAAGCCTTTAAGGCCCTCTGCTGCGCCCACGACGTGGTGATCACCTCCTTCACCCTGACCCGCAAGGATGCCAAGCTGCTAGAGGGCATCACCTGGCACCGCATCGTGCTTGACGAAGCCCAAAACATCAAAAATCCCAAAACTGCCCAGACCAAAGCCATTCTCAAGCTCAACGCCAACCACCGCTTGGCCCTCACCGGCACCCCGGTCGAAAACCGCCTGATGGATCTGTGGTCGATCTTCAACTTCCTCAACCCCGGCTACTTGGGCACCCAGACCCAGTTTCGCAAGCAGTTCGAGCTGCCCATCCAAAAAGAAAACAGCCCCGCCCGCTCCGCCACACTGAAAAAGCTGGTGGAACCCTTCATTCTGCGGCGCCTCAAAACCGACCAATCGATCATCAAAGATCTGCCCGACAAGGTCGAGCAAAAGCTGTTTTGCAACCTCACCCCCGAGCAGGCTTCCCTCTACGAAGCAGTGCTCAAAGACGTCACCGAACAGATCGAAACCAGCGAGGGCATCCAGCGTCAGGGGTTGATTCTCGCCACCCTGACTAAGCTGAAGCAGATCTGCAACCACCCCCGCCAGTTCTTGCAAGACAACAGTGAGTTTGCACCGGAGCGATCACACAAACTCAGCCGCCTGCTGGAAATGCTCGACGAAGTCGTAGCCGAAGGCGAAAGCGCCCTGATCTTCAGCCAGTTTCGCGAGATTGGCGACGCCCTAGAGTACCACCTGCGCCACACCTGCCACTACAACACCTACTACATCCACGGCGGCACCAGCCGCAAAAAGCGCGAGCAGATGATCGCCGCATTTCAAGACCCCGACACCGAGCCCGCCATCTTTGTGCTGTCGCTGAAGGCGGCGGGGGTAGGCATCACCCTCACCCAGGCCAACCACGTCTTCCACTTCGATCGCTGGTGGAACCCCGCCGTTGAAGACCAGGCCACCGATCGCGCCTTCCGCATTGGCCAAAAGAAAAATGTTTTCGTCCACAAGTTTGTCGCCATGGGCACGCTCGAAGAACGCATTGACCAGATGATTGAGGATAAGAAAAAGCTGGCGGGTGCGATCGTCGGAGCCGATGAATCGTGGCTGACAGAGCTAGACAACGACGCCTTTAAACAACTGATCGCCCTCAACAAAAACGCCATCATGGAATGACCAAGTAGCGATTTACCTGAGCTTCGTTTGTTAAATCCCTGCTTTGACAAGTGAAGCTTAGAATTCTGTTTATGAAAATCCCCAACGCGGCTCAAGCTATTGTTGATATTCGTAAGTTGCGGGAATATTGCCTAAATCTTAAGCACGACGATGGCAAGCACAAAGCCCGATTATTTCTATCCATTCTTGGCATGACGGCTGACGACGCAGAAGCGTTACGGCAAGTGCTGCTCGAAGTCGTGCAGACCCACGAAGCCCGATTGGGCAGACAAGACCAGTTTGGGCAACGCTACACCTTAGATTTTGAAATCGAGTGGCAAAATAAAAGAGCAACGTTGCGGAGTGGCTAGATCATCGAACCTGGTTCAGAGGAACCCAAGTTGACGACCTGCTTTTCCCTTTAGTTTATGGAGGTGACCCGCAACATGAATAGCTCTCCTAAGCTCTTAGATGTTGTAGCTTTGGCGGTTGACCTGCCTCAATACAACCTCTGGCGGGGGCAAGTTGGCACTGTTGTTGAGACCTTGGTCGATGGGACTGCCTTTGAAGTCGAGTTCAGCGATCGAGAAGGACGTACCTACGAATCTTTAGGGCTGCTCCCAGAGCAAATAATGGTGCTGCACTTTGAACCTGCACCGCCAGAGACCAAAGTTGAAATGGTTACGGCTTAATCAGTGAAACCAGCACTGGAAGCTAGCGATGGCAAACTTTAGCCGCACTTGGTGGGGAAAGAACTTTATCAATGCGATCGAGCGCTTGACCGACTCGGGCCGATTGCAGCGGGGGCGATCCTATGCCAGCGGCGGCAAGGTTAAAAGCTTTGAGATCGACGGTGGGCTAGTCACTGCCAAGGTGCGTGGGTCGGTGAACCCCTACTTTGGAGTAACTACAGAACCAACGTACACAACCACGATCGACTTTACGCCGATCAGCAAAGTCAAATGGGCGGATGCGATCGCCCTCATTGCCTCCAAAGCTAGCCTCATCTCCCGGCTGCTGCTGAATGAAATTCCCGACAATATCGAAGACAGTTTCAAAACCCTTGAACTAAACCTGCTGCCCGCCAGCGCCAAAGACTTTAAGACCCAGTGCTCGTGCCCCGACTACAGCAACCCCTGCAAACACATCGCCGGGGTCTACTACCTGATCGCCGCCGAACTCGATCGCGATCCGTTTCTGCTCTTTGAGCTGCGAGGCTTACCCAGGGAAGCGCTGAAAGCAGAGCTAGCTAAGTCTCCCCTAGGGCAAGCGCTCTCATCAGAACTCTCGGCCCAGCAGCGATCGCCCGACCCTGTAGAGCACTACTACACCCAGCCCCAAACTGTCGAGGCGTTGTCCCCCAGCCTGAAGGAATTTTGGCAGGGAGAGAAGCGCCTACCTCAGACGATTGAGGCCGCCACAACCTCGACGGTGCCAGCAATTTTGGTCAAGAAGCAGGGCGATTTCCCCGCCTTTTGGACGCGTGACAACTCATTTATAGAAGCGATGGAAAGCCTTTACGATCGCGTCCGTAGCAAAAACAAAGACCGCCTGTAGTGGTTAGTTGATCTTGCGGTGTTGTTCTCTAATCCACTGGCGAAAAGCTTTAACCCAACTGGTTTCTCCCATAGTTTGGCTGGTCTGCAAAAACCGCAGCAGGGTATCTTGCCGCAGGAGTGGTAAGACGGTTGATGCGGCTTGAGAGCAATACCTGCCATTAATTAGAGCGAATATTGTTAGCGTTGCACCGTCAAATCGCCAGACCTCTGGCACGCCCAGGGCTGCATAAATCGCTATGCGATCTAGAAAACTGCTAGTGTGATCGATCTCGATCGCCAAATCGGGCGGCGGGTCAACGGTCAAATCGATCTCATCCTTGCCGCGAACCGCCTGCTCATGCTGAATGTAGTAGCACTGATCTGGTTCCAGCCCTTTGCTCAGGTCTTCTCGGCTCCAGGTGGTAGAGCCCAGGCTGCGAATTTCGGTCTCGGTTTCTTCAGTGGTGACTTCCACCATGCGACCCATGAGCTTTTTGTAGCTTTCGTAGGGAGGCAACGGCACCATGATTTCTAAGGCTCCCTGGTCGTAGGTGAGGCGTTTACTAGGGGCGGCCTCCAAATCGCGGCTTAAGCTCTGGTAAGTGGCCCAGCTTACCCCCTGCAAGACCACCTGGCGCTGGGGCGGAACTAAAACTGCGGTCATGGAAGAACTTTTAGACCAATCGTTCCTGTATGCCTATCTTAAGATCAGTGCAAGAACACCGCTACGGGTACGCGTTTATAGGCTGGGGTCCCCGCTCGTTTCTCAATTCGCGCCTTCATCAACACATTGGCTTCGGGGTAAAACATCAGCGCCGCGCCCGATCGCACCTCCCCAAAAATAATCTCAATGTTGTCGAGCTGCCCCGCATCCCCCCGCACGCTGACCCGCTGGTGCTGCGCAAAGCCCGATCGCTCAGCATCTGAAGGATTCATCAAAATGCAGTGGCGGTGGGGCATACCTCGATACTCGTCGGCTTCCTTGTAAACCACGGTGTTGTGCTGGCCGTAGCTGCGTCCGGTAATTAGCGCCAGCACCATAGCAGAAGGTTGGGTATTAGGTAGGCCAAAGTCTTGCAACGTAGGCAGCGTCAGGTCGGGCAGCGGCGTTGGCTGCATCTCCGCCTTGCCCGAGGGCGTGGGGAATTTGGGTTCTAGAAAGATGCGACCGCTAATGGTGAACTCAGCGCTGGTGTCATCGATCTCGCCAATTTTTTCGTAGCCGGGAATAGCCTGGGCGATTAGCTGACGCACGTAGCGGGTGTCGTGTAGTCGCCGCCACTGAATTGGATCTTCCCCATGAATGCGGTGGGCCAGCTCCGCCAAAAAGTCGATCTCCGTCACTAGGTCGCCCTTAGTAAGGTGGGTTTTGCCTGGGCTATTGAGCCGCACAAAGTTGTTGCCCGACTCGACGGTGGTTTTGTGGGGGTTCTCAAAGCGGGCGTAAACGGGCACGATGATCGTGTTTTGTTGCGCCAACCCGTGGAAATGGCCCTGGTTTGGCTTGGTCGCGAGGTAGATAATCGTGTCAATGTTGCCCAAGGCGCGCTTGGCTTGGGTGAGATCCGGGTTGGCGGCGTAGAGGTTGCCCCCCAGGCACAGCAGGGTATCGACTTCACCGCGATCGCTAGCTTCGATCAGAGCACGGGCGTCGTAGCCCGATTCGCGTTTGAGCGATTTGCCCAGCAGTTTCTCTAGCGCCTCGCGAATGCTGTCTTTGAGGTGGGCCGTCACCCCCATCGAGCCAAAGCCCTGCACGTTGGAGTGGCCCCGAATGGGCATCAGGCCCGCGCCGGGTTTGCCAACGTTGCCGGTCATCAGGGCGGTATTGGCGATGCTATAGATGTTGTCAACGCTGTTGGCCTGGTGGGTGATGCCCATCGCCCAGGCGAAGACGACGTTCTGGCTGCTGTGAATCATCTCCGCAGCGGCAATAATCTCCGTCAGCGTGAGGCCGCAAGTGGCAATGATCGACTCCCAATCAGCAGCGGCCACCTGGTCGATCACCGCTTGCCAATTCTCGGTGTGAGCCTTGAGGTAGTCAAACTGCACCCAACCCCGCTCTAGCAGCACCTTTTGAATGCCCACAAATAGGGCCAGGTCGCTGCCGGGTATCGGCTGCAAAAACATTGATGCAATGTCTTGGCCCTGCACTAGGCGCAGCGGGTGCGCCGGGGAGCCAAACTTGGCCAAGCCCACCTCTCTAACCGGGTTAATGACGAGAACTTTGCCGCCGCGATCGCGCAGTTCGATCAGCTCATTCATCAGCCGGGGGTGGTTAGCAGGGGCGTTTGACCCTACTAGCACCACGCAGTCAGCTTGGCGCAAGCTCTCCAAGCTAACCAGCGAAGTGCCGGTGCCAAACACCTTATTCAAACTGACGGTCGAGGGGGCGTGACACAGGTCAGAACAGTCGGCCAGGTTATTGGAGCCGAGCGCCCGCACCATCAGCTGGAGCAAAAAGGCCGCCTCGTTGGACGATCGCCCCGAGCTGTAGGAGGCCACCCGTTCTGGCGGCAGCGAAAAACCAGCGGTGGTGAGCTGGTAGATCTCTTCCCAAGCGATCGGTTCGTAGTGGTCAGACCCGGCCCGCCGAATCACTGGAAAGCTGAGACGACCGAGGCGATCGGCTTCGCGGGAGGTGAGCGCTTGCAGCTCAGAAATAGTGTGGCGGGCAAAGAAATGATCGCCCAGGCCCGGTTGCAGCTCGGACGAAATGGCCTGCACGCTTTTCATACAGCGCTGAAGCGGTTCTTCTAGCTCGTTGATAAAGCCGCCGTTTTGCCCCCCGGTACCCCAAGCGCACGATAGGCAGGCGCTCTTGTGAAACAGGGTTTGCCAAATCTGTGGCCCCTGGGGTGAGAGAGTCTTTTGTGCCCAATATTGAATGATCGGTAGACCGCCACCGATGGGCATATGGTCTGCCGTTGGCTCAGTAGCAGACAGATTTTCGGGCAAATCGCGATCGCTGGCGGCAGTTGAAGGAGCTTGATCCTCAGTCTGGTCAAGTTGAGTCATGGTCAAAGTCTCGCAACAGCTGCCCTCTATCACTATAGCGAGGGTGCCGGATGCCAGAAGGTCAGCCAAAAGGTAGAGAGTGAGCTGTTTGGGGCAGCCGCGCACTCTGTACCAGAGTTACCGGGTCGTGAATCTGAATTTGCCCGGTTCTCACGACCGTTCCGTAGACGCCGGCATTGTTGTCGTTCAGCTGCGCAACCGCCTTCATCACACGCGGCGTTTGCTCTCCCGTTTCTGGATCGAGGTTGATGATTATGCACCGTCCGTTTTGCTTTGTGACGTACACGGCTGGTCCGGACTCTTCTTCGCCAAACACCAATGTGCTCCCGACCCAGTTGTCTTCGGCAAAAGCTCCTTCGCCACCATCAAGCACAATATTGGCTCTGAAGCGCCTCCTATCGATATCAACTCCACCTGCGCGACACACGTGTGCGACGGTCGCCGAGTTAATTACAGAGACGGTTGAGTCGTCGAAGATGCCGTTCCGCAGGTGCATCATCTCGACGCGCCTGCCAAAGCGATCGCTGACCTCACGGTTCAGTTCTTCGCTCAACAGTTCAAAACAATCTCCGGATGGTGTCAGGACGTGAGTTGGCTGGGGCTCATCAAACGATTGCTTAAGTCCGCAGGGCCGATAGAGAATTAACTGCGGTAATCGACTTGCCGTCAACCATGGAGATCCACTGTTGGTGTTGAGGCGACGGAAAGCAAACCGGCGATCGCCGAGTAATCCGTGCCAGTCTAGAAATGCCGACTCCATCGACGTACCTGCCATCGACTTGACTGGATAACACACGAGTTCGCCTACACGTCCGGGTTTGATGGTCATGTGTCTTCCTCCATCTAACTACTGATTTAATGCTGCCGCGCTACTACTTTTGAACCATCTATTTCTTTGCTATCGTCATTTACAAAAGCCAGCAATTATCGAAGCTTTTGTCGCTACGTTGAGTGTGGAGCGTATCTCTAAAAACTAGGAATGAAAGGCGAGATTTTTTTGTTAAGAAAGGTTAGCGTGGGAGGTTAAATCTTAGTGCTTGTTGGATTACTCTGTGAGCTGGCAAAGCCTATGCAGGCTTAACCCAAGCAACAGCTGAGTTTTGACGGATATGTGGCGATCGGTCGTTTTGAAGGTCTCTCCACAACCGTTATGCAATAACTATATGAAAGGGTAGAGGCAGGTGTATAAGCCTCAAGATAGAAAGTTTTGGGGTGGTAGCTCTATGTAAGGGGCCTCAGTTGTTTTGTTGCTTTAGCTGTGGCAACGCAGTTGAGTTCATGGTTGCCCCTCTGTTTGCATTTTCTTTGTCAGCTCAATAAAATTTTCGGCTCTGCTTTTGAGAGCGTCAGGATTAAGAGAAGAAAGTTGCATTAAACTACCCTTTTGTCAGGATTTAAAGGGGTAATCTCCTGGGTCAAAGAGTGTAGAACTACTGCTATTCATCGCGGTGCGCGACAAATTAGGAAATATTTGCTCAGGTTCATAGGCCATATACTTTATCAATTTTGCTAAAGATTCTGCCCACTGATGACGCATAGAGACATAGGACTCAACGCCTGCTTCTGGGTTAGCAGTGATTGAAATGCCTTCCATTTCCAAACGTTCTAATGCCTGGTAGTAATGCTCCCGCCATCGGGATTCTTGCAGCTCCTGGGATGGGACTCGAATGTGAGGTAGGAGGGTATGACAGATTTCTTCTAGTAAATGCTTGCTGCCAAACCAAAGCTCTGCCGCACCGGCTGAACGTATGATAGAGCGGTACTTTCTCTGATCCAAAGCACTGCCGACTAGGGTGGCCACATCCATTGTGAGATACAAGATGCGGGGCAGGGCATAGTAGTCTTGAGAATAGCGAAAGTAGAGCAGAACTGGATAGGATTTATTAGATTCCAGCAGCTCCATCAAATTTTGGGCAGTTTCCGAAATATCCTGATTGAGAGTATTGATATTGTTGTCTGCGGCTAAACGAGCTAAAAGTTCTGCGGAGTCAGCAGTATCGGCAGTACCATGATGCAAACTGAGGGCAAATGACTTGCGTCTAGTGAGATTGCTATAAATCGCTGTGACGTAGGAAAGGGTCAGAGTCAGCACTGAGTAACCCAATATGCCTTGTAGGACAATCAATAATCGCTGGAATGACGTTTGAGGAGTAAAATCTCCTATCCCTAAGGTTGTTAGAGCAAAGCCTACATAGTAAACAGCGGCGAAAAAGTCTGTTGGAGATTCTCCCTCTTTTACTTGAATCGTGGTACCGAGGGCAGGCCAAACAATCAGAGCAAACCCGACCAGCAGCAGCAGCACCCACACTCCAACAATCGTGACGATGATAGCGGGACCACCGTAGGACAGGAAGTGATCGCGTCGTTTCTTTAACGGAGCAATGCGGAGAAATAGCCACCAGACCGCTCTCGCAACTGGGATACTCAAGACACTACTTTCAGACCGGGGATGCAACACGGTTAGAAAAATATCTGCCAGTGCCAGTAGAACAATAACAGTACCAAGACTTATGAGGATAATTTGCATGATTGCATGAGTGACATAAATAGCGTGAGAAGGTATGCACCCCTGCAAGAAACAATGGCTAAACTGGCATGAAATGACGCTCTAATCTGCTTATTCTCCTAATTTTAGAGGCAACGCTATCTTCGAATTGACACAATTTAGAAGTACTTAGAAGAGATATAGATATTCCCCAATTAATGAACTCTCAGTTCTTTGCCCTTAGAGCTTCTTTTCAACATCCAGAGAAAAGACTAATAAATTTTTGGGAAGATTGGCTCTGACCTAGGTAAACCCTTTGTTTCTTAAGGGATACCTCTTTAGGAACATGACGAAGTGTTGGACGAACCAAGTGTATATAGTTACGCTTGTGCGCCCGGTGAAGGGGATTGCGGAAAGTGTGGCAATTCATCATTCAGGTAGACCCAAGGGGCTGCGCTTGATGTCCAAATATCCAGCGCGGGAGCAAAACCGCTTTGATCGTCAAACGTTGTAAAGCGTATGGATGTGAAATCTGGCATCGCTTCGCCGGCAGTGAACAAGGGACTACCGCAGTTTGAACAGAAGCTTCGCGTTGTCTGAGAGCCACTTGATGCGCGAACAGAATATTCTTTGGGTGAGCCGGTGACTTTGATGGTCTTTGTTAATACGACTACGCCAGATGCGAACGGTGCGCCACTGGAGAGTTGGCAATCACTGCAATGACAATTCAGCATTGCCAGAGGCGTACTGTGACACTCGTAGCGCACAGCACCGCAAGCACAGCCACCTGAAAATGGAACGTTCATAAAAGACCTCTTTGCTTGGCTCTTCGTGGAATTTAGTTAGTAGGTTGAGTTGAGCTAGCGATCGCGATCGCATAGCGTGTGCTTTGCACTCAGCGTCTCCTTTAGGAGAAAGCCCAACACCTGCCGCTGAGATTGTTGGGTTTCCTTGGTTAAGCCAACTTACAAGAGATCTGCGATCGCACTCGTTAAACAATTACCCTGCAATAGTATCAGGCAAGAGGTTCCACTTTGCTTGCAACTTTATCAACGGAATGTCCCAAAGGGTATTCCATTGCATACCGAATAGGGGATAGGCTTGTTTGCCCATACGCCACCCCTCAGCTAAGGCATCCATTAGCTGTTCTGCTAAATCTAAATCCTCGACTGCTGCTTTTAGCAAGTTTTTAGCCAGCATCGCAAATGAGAATCGTGAGGCCCTCAATTGTGCTGCCACAAATGCTTGCAACTTGGTTTCACCTGCCATACTAGTATCAGCATTAATGACAACGTGCCAAATATCATGAACTTCGGCGAGATGGGCTATTAGGTAGTCGTAGTCATTCTCAACTGTCTGGCTTTGAATTGGATTTAAGCTGTTACGAAGCAAATGATCTGAGTAGGCATGGCCTAGAGTTTCTGAGGGCAGAGAATGGAGTTGTTGCAGGTCTATAGCACCTAGAAGCAATCGGTTTTGAATAGCCGCTCTTGCTAAAGGATGAAGGGAGAGAAATTCTACTGTTCGTCTAAATCCCTCTTCATCATTCAAGGCACTTGCTAGATTCCAGATGGCCTGAAAATCACCGTAAGGGGCCTTTACTATTTGCATGAAGCGCTCAAACGCCAGCGTCTTCCATTGGGAGTGCTGACTAATCGAGTCTTTGGCGTTCATGGAACCCCCTTACCTCGACGTTTTTACAACCCTATCAAGGCTTCCGTCGAGATGATTACTTAAGTTCTAATACATCACGACAATAACGTCTGTAAACCCTTTCAAATCTTAAAGTTTTGACGAGCGGCTTTAAGTACTTTTGAGTGAGTAAGTTATGCCAAAGCACGTTTGCTGATCACCTCTCTCGCGAGAAAACTCAACATCTATCCTTGAAGGTGTTGGGTTTCCTCGTAAACCCAACCTAAAAGAGATCTGCAATCTCCCTTAAATATCAATTGGCAAACACTTCCATACAAGGCTGTAATACACGATCAAAGCCAGAGTATTGACTCGTATCAAATTGAAAAAGCTTTGAACTACTAATGCTACCGTCTTCAACTGTGGTGCTTTGTGTACCCTCCATCGGGTCGTCAAGAGTTGTCTCAACCTCTAAACTTGATCTGACAACTTGCTTAAAGCAGTTTCCGCTACCGTCCTCACTTGCCCAACCGATTATGGTGTTACCTTGTTTTTGTAACAATAAAAGATTACTGAAATCATCAAACGGTGGTTGTTCTGTACTGAAAAAATAATCTCCATCGGATAAGTCCTGTACTTTCATGCCTGTAGAGATAGCCGATTCTTCATTACTTGCCTGAGGATTTGCATCAGAAGATTGGGTTGAGTTTATATTCGTAGGAGGATCAATAGCTTGTTCTCCCTTGCAACTCGCAAGTGACATAACCAAGCTAACAGAAAAGCCAATTCTAAAGATAAATAAAATAGTTCTCACGTTAATCAAAATCCCACAAAAATTAAAGTCTGCTGCTCGATTAATTGCACTCAATCTTCAGTTGAGTTAATTAGTAGATTGACTAGATCACCAGGGTTCATTCTTGCCCAGAGAGAGCAAATGTTCATAGAGAGCCTCATCTATTCGATCAACAAGTTTTGTCACGTGGGCTAAAAAGCTTTTACCCCAAGTTTTATGAACTGTTTCCTCATGTCTAACTCGATGCGCAATGTCGCCTCTGACGCTAATGTAGTGATCTAACTCCGCACATACAGTTTCTACAGTTGTATCATTCCATGTCCAATTAGAAGTAATATCAGATATTCCTAGCAAATCTGAGAAAAGTGCACGAACTTGTTTCGACTTGGGTGTATTAAAGCTTGTGATCCATTTGTCTTGTGCAACATCTTTGTGGTTTCTCAATACACTCTTCCACCCTGAACCAGCTAGTTCCCAAATTTTTCTTTCATCCTTTTGGCTCATTAACTCCCGAGACACAAGAGCTTTAACTTTGGAAGGAATAAAACTGGGATCGTCAGATTGACTAAGTAGGAAATCGAAACTCTCCACAGATACATCTTCAATATAAGCCTCCCAACATGCTGAAATCAAGATAATAGCTGATCGGTTAAGAACATCGGCTTTGTGTCTGCGTTTCTTTCCCGTGCCTGGCAACTCAGCGTGAATATGCCATAACAATTCAATATCTTTTTTATTGTCATGGAAATTTATGCTAGACCGTGAAGACATAGAACTAATACTACAAATAGCACTTGTGCTTGATAAAGTGTCTATACTCCTAACTCCTATGGATAATTGAGTCAATGCGGCATGTTTCAGGCATACCTAATGTTGCCCGTCACACAACCTTGGAGCCTAACTGATAACTCTTGGCGGTCGGTGTACATCGGCGTTGTTAGGCAGCAAGTTTAATTCAATCCAACATAGCCACATAAATCGGAGTACCAACTATTAAATCCTTTTCCTTATATAACACCTTTGCCACGAATTCCAGGTTATGCGTTATCGGCGGAAGTGCTTTTAACCCAGCCCACACAGCCCTCGAGAAAACATCGGATTGCTCACTTTTGTCTTCTTCAGTCTCAATTGCACTTTTTAAGAACTCTAATATGTAGTAATTAAGAGAATGATTGGCATCAGCACGTTCGGCTGCACCAATAACACTTGTGCTTGATCCAATCAACGCAATTGTCTTTCCATTAACAATGCCGCCAAAAAAAACAATATCAGCGGCATACTCAGATACAATTCCATATTTAAAGAAGGTCGTACCAGAAATGTATTTACCTGGTGAAGTAACTGTACCAGTATCCTCATGCTTGTTTATGTATTGGCTCACTGCATGAAGTCGCTGGGGTAAACTAACATCATTCCCAGTTGGATTTCCTTTAAAGGTTCCTGACAGAACACCAACATTAACTGTAACTTCCGCAGATATACCTTTTAGAAATTCAGGCGGAAGCTGAGTGTAAAGCATGTCAACTTTTGCGCGAGAAATGTAAATGTAATATTTCACAAGCAATTCCTATTCAATAAAAATATTCGATTTCTCAGTCTAATACTGTAGTAAAAGAAGCGCCCTAAAAACAACCTTGCTGTACTGCCTTAGCTAGAAGATGAAGCCGCCTAACTATATATTAAGTGT
This sequence comes from Nodosilinea sp. FACHB-141, assembly GCF_014696135.1. Taxonomy (NCBI): domain Bacteria; kingdom Bacillati; phylum Cyanobacteriota; class Cyanophyceae; order Nodosilineales; family Nodosilineaceae; genus Nodosilinea; species Nodosilinea sp. FACHB-141. The sequence continues at coordinate 451,070 of NZ_JACJPP010000007.1, forward strand.
CAGAGCCGCTGGATGAGATTCCTCATGCTCGGCATTATCCATTGGATTTTTTGAATAATACTTGCTTCTTAAGGAATTAAACATCAAACCTGTCAATGAGCCCTGCACCTCAGGGTGCCATCCAGCAAGTTTGAAAGTCAAGCATGGGGAGTGAGGATGTTATCTATCAGAAGTGCTGGATAATACCCCACTACCAGGGGTTATTCATTGTCTACTAAGGCCATCATCTCAGCACTTCCACTCGACCAAGCGAAGGAAGCAAATCGCCTCAAGCATTTTACTACGGTTGACGAGTTGCTTTTGCGCTAGTACACTCATCCACTAAGCCGTTCGACCAGAGCGGTTGCTACACAGAACTCGAAAACTTTGGCGCTGCCGGAAGGTGCGGCTAACACCGACCGACAGCTAACCCCGCAAATCTAACGGGCAGATTGCGAGGCTAGGGAGATCGTACCCTAGTCACTCCAGTTTGCACTTCAACTGCGGGTGGCTAGGGTTTTCGCGTTCTGTTTTCCTCACCCTTCCACCCCTTGCGGGGGCAGGGCTTGCTCACTGCAACCAAAAAAGGAAACAGAACCGATGTTTGAATATCTCGAACCAGACGCCAGCAATAACCAAGAAACCGGCTCCCTACCGCTGCCGCCCGGAGGCACTAACAAAGGCACCCGGCCTCTAAACCCCGAGAAAGTGCGCCACCTGCTCTACGGCAGCCTGGCCGCCATCGATCGCACCATCAAAATTCTCCATTCCTTCGGCTACGCCGACCCCAACGACTGGAGCGACCCCATCCCCGTGCCGCCGAGCAGTGCCGCCGCCACCGACCACCCCAACCAATGGATGGTGATCATGACCAAGACCTTGCTCATTAAGTAGCGGTCCCCAAAGAGACCGGGTGCCTGCTGCTACTAGCAACATCTTGAGTCAAAACAACAAACACCCGGTCTCTAAACGCAAACTGGCACAGCTGTTTAGCGATCTGCGCCCGCTGATCGTTAATTGCAGCCCTGCGATCGCTAAACTGGCATAGCTGTTTGGCAAACTGGCACAGCTGTTTAACGATCTGCACCCTGTGATCGTCAATTGCAACCCTGTGATCGTCAAACTGGCACAGCTGTTTGGCAATTTCACCCCGCAGTTTAGCTCTGCGCCAGCTACAGCAATTCCTTTGCCCTGCGTTTGCTAGTTTCGCTCCGCCATTTGACCGAGGTTTGGCTAAAACCTCCTGTTTCTGGTGCGATCGCAAACTCCCAGGGGCAGCATTACCTCATAAGACTACGCAGAACCAATCAAAAAGCCGCTTTATTGTTCTGTGTTGCAGAGTTCCTGAAAATCGGGCCTTAGGGCCAAAAAATTCCCTTAAAAAAACCAAACTCCTAAATGTAATGAGGTAACTCTTATGGCTATTGTTGACACCAGCCGCCGGCTACCAACCCGCTCCATGCTGCAAGATATCCAGGCCTACGAAGGGCTTGCCGCCGTCAAAGACTACACCACCCGTCGCCCAGAAGCTTCCGCCGAAGCGCTGCAAGCCAACCTGGCTGCCATGCAGGCCAAGCAGCAAAAAGAAACCGAACTAGCAGCTCTAGCCAAAGCCGCTGCCGACGAAGCCCGCCAAGCCGAGTGGGAATTCCACAAAGGCGTGATTGCCATGAAAGAAAACGTACGAGGTACATTTGGCCCCGATAGCCACGAAGCCCAAGCCGTCGGCTACAAGAAAAAGTCTGAGCGCAAGCGCCCCCGTCGCCGCGCGGTGGCTTAGCAACAGGTACTCACATTTTAGATCTACAACCCAAAGCACCCCGGCCTCTTGATGAAGTCGGGGTGCTTTGAGCTCATCTTGGTTTCGGTAGTAGTCCCAACTTTACTGCTAGAGAGTTTAGCCAGGCGCTCCTACAACTTCTTTTTTGACCGCCCATCAGTGAGCGTCTACCTGCGACAGCATGTGAGTGCCCAAAATGCCGGCATCGCACATGCGGCACTGCCGACGACCGTAGTTACCCACTGTATTCACCCCCATCACCGCCAGGGCCAGGGCCGACGGCAGCTCGTAGGGGTCTGCGGCCGTGTAATTCACCGCGTAGCCCAAATCTTCTAGACAACCTACCGTCAAACGGCTCAAAGGATTTTGCCCCAGATTTAAGAAGCCCGTCATTAGCTCATTGCCAAATACAGCTTCTCGCCAGTGGCCATCTCGGGTGCCTTGCCCCCCCGTATTAGCCACTGGCACTGGCGTCATACCCTGGGCTCCAACCAGCGCCGCAAATTCCCGCATTCCATTTTGGCCCACGTAGGTCGGGTTGGCCGACCCCGCCCCCACCAGCAGGTTCTTAATTTGCCAAATGGTGCCAATCCCAAACACATGGCCCATCTCGTGAATAATCACATCCAGCAGGCCGCCTTCCATTTCCAGGCGGGCCAAATCGCCCATGTCAAACTCCATGACTCCGGTGATGGGCAGCATCGAGCCGCTGCGCAAGCGAGTCGGGCCTGCCTGCCCTAGCACTCCGTTGGGGCCATCGATCGACAGACCCCGTGCTTCAATCAAGATATCGTCGATGGTTTCGCCATTGACCACGGCACTGGGCAAATCGCCAATGATAATCTCTGACCAACGGGCTGCCGCGACTTCAAAGACGGCTCGCTGAGTAGCGGTCAGCCCCCCCAAGAAACGCAGTTGAATGGAAAACTGAGAGGCGGGCAGCGCATCTGGCTGATCGGGTTCAACCACCAAATCGAGCGACCAACGGTTGAGAACTCCCCCGTCCATAAAGGCTTCGTCTTGAATTTGCAGCGTCCAGGTGCCGTTAGGATTGCTATCAAGCAGCGGGGCTAGAGGCTGCTGGGGCCGAAATGTTCCTTGAAAAGGCGCTATGCCCTCGCTGATCACAATTCCCGCCCCATCGTCAAAGGTAGTATCAAAAAAGTTGTCGCCGTTGCCGCCAGCATTGCCGACTAGCAGCACCGATGCTCCGCTGGGGGCACTGAGAGAAATTCTCAGATCGCTGGTATAGGTATGTACTAGATCGAGAGTGACACTGATACGTTGAAGCGAACCTGGAATGTTGGCTACGTCAATCGAGGATGTGACGGCGGTAGGCGCAAATCGCGAAATTTCTACCGCCGTCTCGTTAGAGAATACTTGCTTCATAAGGAGGCTAGATGCACTCGAAAACTTCAGACCAAGGGCGCGATCGCGCGATCGAGGGACTTCTCTTACTCAAAGACGTCCGACCCTAGGGTAAGACACCTAGCCACCAAAATAATTAGCCAAAAGGTAGATCAACTAGGGCAGCAATGCGCTTTGCCACACTGCAATTTTGCCTTTATCTGCGTGTGGACGGGCGATCGCTAAAAATCATCAATCAAGCCGCTCAGGCGAGCCAGCACAGGGTCTTCAGGCACCTCTTCGACCTCTTCTGCATAGTGCACATCGTCTGAGACTGGCTGGGGAGAAACTGGGACAGGAGAAACAGTGCCCCCCAGTTGAGTCATCTGGAGAGCCAACTGCTGTATCTGAGCCTCTAATCGCTCTAACCGGTTTTTCTCTTGGGCAAAAAAACGCTGCTCTACGCTGAGCAGCTGGACCTCAAGGCTCTCAATTCGTTTGTCCGCTGATGTTTGACTAGGGTAAGAGTGATTACTCAGCAAAAGCTGGTGGAGAGCTTCTTTACAAAGGCCGCTAAAACTCAAGCCCGGTTGTCTATCTAGCTCAGCTTTCACAGCCGCTAATAGATATTGATCAAGCTCACTTTGGCGAAAAAGAACCAACTTTTTTGTCTGGCGTAACCACTTCAATACCATTACTCTTATCCTGAAACCATAGTGCCACCCACTGGTCAAAACCTCTTCCCAATCGACCGCAGAATTCGCTTTCCTAAACTATTCAAGCAAGCAGAATCAACCTTCAATTGGGAAGAGACTAGGCATGGCTAACGCCAAATCAAGAGACCTAAGCTGCCGTACGGGCCGCACGGGCCGACGCCATTTGGGCTTCCCCATAAATATACTGCCCTAGGGCGTTAGCTTGTCGGCTCGGCGTAGCGAGGTGAGCATTGATCTTGGCCTCTCTCAGCAAGCGCTGAATATCTTCCCAAAAGAATTCGCCACCACCACCGGTGAGAATGACATCTGTAACTCGCTCTGGCAACCAGGCCAACAATCGGTTGCACATCTCTCGCGAGAAATTCTCTTTGAGGTTGGGCAAAATATCATCTAAGTTAGTGGGCCGATTAGCTCCCCGCGGGCGGTAAAATCGTTGCCCTTGAGGCTGATTTACAGCCGCGATTAACGCTAAAGACTGACTATCAGCTCCCTCAATTTGGGCTGCCACCTGCTCATAAAACTGGCTCATGGCAAACGCTTCACTTCTCGAAACGCCACGAGCAAACCTAAAGTTATCGACCATGATGCAGTCGGTGGTTTGGTGCCCAATATCTACGATCGCGACCGGCAGCTTAGTAAAGTCAACGTTAATGTCTTTCTTCTCTTGCACCTCATTCCACAGAATGCTGCCATACCCCTCGGGCATGACCCAAACCTTGTTGATGTTAATAGTAATCGGTTCACCCCGATAGCTCATCACATGCGGCCCCAGCAGCAAGCTCATCAGCTGCTCTTTCTCGCGCTCAAACTGATCTTGGGAATGATAAGGCAGCCCCAGAACTACCGAAGTTTCATCTCGCATCTGAAAGTAACCGACACAGGCCAAAACCTTGACCAAAGCATCGTTGACTTTAGATTGGCCTACCCCTAAATTAGCGCCAAAATCTTCTGCCAGCTGTCCCATGGCATAGCCGCTACCCTGGTAAACCATCCAAATGTCAGATAGAGGATCCGTTGCACGGGCCTCGAATGCGCCTCCCTGCACTTGTTCTATCGACAGATGTTTGACATTCGCCGGAATGAAGACAACACCACTAGGATCGCGGCTGATAGAAGTTTTTGTAGAAGTTCGCCCCAAATCGACACTGAGAATAGATTTGGACGACACAATGTTTTCCTTAGGTGCTGCGGCATCGCCTGTAGTTCTCACTGGCGAAGTCTGGTTCATCGGTATAGAAGCAGCTTGTGACATGGTCATTGATTCTGAACCCTTTATCGAGCATCACAAAAACCACCAACCTCATACCCCCGCAGCAAAGCTAAGTCAAAGACCTCTAGGGGCTTTGACGGGGATCGGGTTTTAGACTTGATGGCTAACTGTCCAAGACTCCTAAATCGAAGAAGTGTTCCAGAAAAAGTTTTTCTTTTAAAAGCTGCACTTTAGTATTACAATGCCGAGCATTTAAATAGCTTTGTAGATAACCTACCTGTCAGTAATCTCTGTCCTCGACAGGTCAAAAAGATCACAGAGATTCTTCATCAAAGCCTATAACTCTTACGTTCTATGCCTATTTGCTCCGTCTTTGCAAACATCTATCTGATGGCAGAATAAGCAAAGCTGATGATTCCAGCCCATACCTTATATGCATTAATCAGTTCATGGTATCAATAAACCTCAATTTATTTTAGGTTTGAATGGGCTTGGGCCAGGTATTTTCTCCCGATCAAAAAGAGTCCCGGTTAATTGCATTAGCCGGGACTCTTTTTGTTTACCTCAAAGCAACCCGTGTTGGGTCTGCTTTAGCGGATTAGTAGTCGAAGTCGCCGCCCATGCCAGCGCCAGCGCCAGCGGCAGGAGCCTTAGGCTCAGGCTTGTCGACCACAATGCACTCGGTGGTTAGCACCATCGAGGCGATGGAGGCCGCGTTCTGCAGGCCAGAGCGAGTCACCTTGGCGGGGTCCACAATGCCAGCCTCGAACATATCGACAAACTGGTTGTTGGCCGCGTCATAGCCGATGTTGAAGTCTTTCTCCTTCACCTGCTCAACGATGACGGCACCGTTGAAGCCCGCGTTCTCAGCGATGCGGCTAAGGGGGGCGGTGAGGGCGCGAGTGACGATTTGGGCACCCAGCAGCTCTTCGCCGCTGAGGTTGTCGCTGGCCCAGGCTTCGAGCTGGGGTGCCAGGTGAGCCAGGGTGGTACCGCCGCCAGGGACGATGCCCTCTTCCACCGCTGCCTTGGTGGCGTTGATGGCGTCTTCGAGGCGCAGCTTGCGGTCCTTCATCTCGGTTTCGGTGGCAGCACCGACCTTGATTACGGCCACACCGCCAGAGAGCTTAGCCAGGCGCTCTTGCAGCTTCTCTTTGTCGTAGGTCGACTCGGTCTCGTCAATCTGACGACGGATCTGCTCGCAGCGAGCTTTGACCTGCTGCTCATTGCCTTCAGCCACAACGGTGGTGGTGTCTTTGGTGATGGTGATGCGACGGGCGCTGCCCAGCATATCCACTTTCACGTTGTCGAGCTTGAGGCCAGTGTCCTCAGAGATCACCTGACCGCCAGTGAGCACGGCGATATCTTCGAGCATGGCCTTACGGCGATCGCCGAACCCAGGCGCTTTCACAGCGGCCACGTTCAGCACACCGCGCATGCGGTTCACCACCAGAGTAGCCAGTGCCTCTTTCTCAATATCTTCGGCGATGATCATCAGGGGCTTGCCGGAGCGAGCGACTTGCTCCAGCACGGGCACCAGATCCTGTACCAGGGCAATTTTCTTGTCGGTGATCAAGATGTAGGGCTCATCCAGCACCGCTTCCATGCGCTCGGTGTCGGTGACGAAGTAGGGTGACAGGTAACCCTTGTCGAAGCGCATACCCTCGGTGACCTCCAGTTCGGTAGTCATCGACTTGCCTTCTTCGAGGGAGATGACGCCTTCGCGACCGACTTTATCCATGGCGTTGGCAATCATTTGGCCAACTTCGTCGTCATTGCCGGCGGAGATGGCACCGACCTGGGCGATCGACTTGGAGTCGCCAACGGGACGGGCGTGCTCAGCAATTTTCTCAACCAGGAAGGCGGTGGCTTTGTCGATGCCGCGCTTCAGCGAGATCGCGTTGGCTCCAGCGGCGACGTTGCGCAGGCCTTCTTTAACGATCGCATGACCCAGCACCGTAGCGGTGGTGGTGCCGTCGCCAGCAGCGTCATTGGTCTTGCTTGCAGCCTGGCGCAGCAGAGAGACGGCGGTATTTTCAATATGGTCGTCTAGCTCAATTTCTTTAGCAATGGTGATGCCGTCGTTGATGATTTGAGGTGCGCCGTACTTTTTCTCTAGCACCACGTTGCGGCCTTTGGGGCCGAGGGTAACGGCCACGGCTTCAGCCAAAATGTCGAAGCCACGCTCTAGAGCGCGACGGGCATCTTCGTTGTAGGTGATCGTTTTAGCCATCGGTAAATAATCCTCTCAACAAAAGGTGAATTGTTGAACTAACTGCGTTTAGTTGACGTTTGTAGGGTGTGTTACGGCTTTGCCTAACGCACCGGGCTCGCTTTGAAGGGCTGTTTCGAGTGGATGAGACATCTCCTTAAGCGCTCTCTGAGTGGTGCATTGCTTCGCGAATGCACCCTACGGTTGGGCGGCGATCGCATCGGTTAACGGCGGGCGGTGCCCACCCTACCTGGCCAAAATCGCCAATCAAAAATAGGCCTAGCCAAGGGCAGCTAGAATATCAGACTCGCGCAGCAGCACGTAGTCATCGGTGCCGAGCTTGATGTCAGTGCCGGCGTACTTGGAGTAGAGCACCTTGTCGCCGACTTTGACTTCCACAGGCTGGAACGAGCCATTGTCATCGCGCTTGCCGGGGCCGACCTGCACCACTTCACCCACCTGGGGCTTTTCTTTAGCGGTGTCGGGCAGCAAAATGCCGCCAGCAGTTTTTTCTTCAGCTTCGCTGACCTTGACCAAAATGCGATCGCCCAGAGGCTTCACAGTAGACACACTCAGGGTGACTGCGGCCATAACGTACCTCCAAAGGTTTGCTTAATGAATGTTGAATCGGACAGGACGCGTTAGCACTCTCGCATCCTGAGTGCTAATTTAGCCGCCAGAAAGTTATCTCGGCAATTCTCTGGGAGGTGTGGTTTGCCGTACTTGGGTGGGAGGGTGGATGGGTAGGTGGGTAGGCGGGTGGATGAGTAGGGGGTGCATGGAAATGCAGTGCAGGTTCAGAGACTACGAGGCTTAACTTCTTGCTTACTCATCCACCCATCCACCCATCCACCCGCCTACTCTCCCACTTCCCCACTCCCCACTCACCCCTGCCACTCCCCAAACACAATCGACTGCGCTGCTTTCCCAATTCGCCCTAGGTCTTCGTCGAGCAGCGGTGGCCACACAACGCCAGCCTTTTGCCCCTGGGCGTAGAGCTGGCGGCTTTCGTAGGAGAGGATGAAAAGGGCCTGGGTGAGGGTGCGATCGAGGGTGGGTTCGTTCTTTAGGCCTTCAAACAGCGCCTTGAGGGCGAGCAGCAGAGAGGTGACCTGCCCAGGCACGGGCGGTTTGCCCTGGCGCAGGCAAGCGATAAAGGTATCGGGCAGGTCTTCGCGGGTGCCAAGGGTTTGGCGGACGACAAATTCGCGAGAGGTTTCAAAATCCATAGGGTAACGGTAGCTGAATTAGGGTGATTGAGCCCCGCGTGTGCTGATGGTTGCGCTTGAATCAAGGCTAAGTTTACCGCCTGGTCGGATTTCAGCAGCATGGAACTGTAGAACGGTGCCTCTTCTTCAATTGATAAGGCGTCACAGTATGCGGGCAAGCTGAGCATAACTGGCGTCGTCCGTCGTTAACCCAAACCTATGCAGGTGAGTATGACCATCCCTTCTCCACTGGCAGCTCCTTTAGCGGTTCCTTTTGTCGATTTGACCTGGCAGCATGGGCCGTTGCAGGAGACCATTCAGGGGGTAATTAACGCCGTTATCACCCAGGGAGACTTTGTGCTGGGCCAGGCATTAGCTGACTTTGAGGCGAACTTTGCCTTGGCCTGCGGCACGCAGTTTGGGGTAGGGGTCGGCTGCGGCACCGATGCGATCGCCCTCGGTCTGATCGCCTGTGGTGTTGCCTCCGGCGACGAGGTGATCTTGCCCGCTAATACCTTTGTGGCGACGCTGATGGGGGTGCTGCGGTCAGGGGCGACGCCCGTCTTTGTGGACTGCGATCGCACCACTGCCTTAATGGATCTCGATGCTGCTGAGCGGGCCATCACCCCCCGCACTCGCGCCATTTTGCCCGTACACCTCTATGGCCAAATGGTTTCGCCGCAGGGACTTCTGGATCTGGCCCACCGTCACCAGCTGATTATCTTTGAAGATGCGGCCCAAGCTCACCTAGCCCAACGCGAGGGCTACACCGCCGGTTCCATCGGCCTGGGGGCTGCCTTTAGCTTTTATCCCAGCAAGAACCTTGGCGCGTTGGGTGACGGGGGCATGTTTGTCACAGGCGACGGGCTGGTTGCCGGGACGGCGCGATCGCTGCGCAACTATGGCGCCACCAGCAAGTACTACCACACCGAACCCCAGGGTACCAACAGCCGCCTCGATACCATGCAAGCCGCTGTGCTCAACGTTAAACTCCCCTATTTACCGGGGTGGAATCAGGCTCGCTATGCGATCGCCCAGCACTACGATCGCCGCCTTGCCCCCCTGGTTGAGCACGGCATCCTCCCCATGCACAACGATGCTGGCCCCGGCCATATCTACCACCTCTACGTGGTGCGCATCACCGACACCTGCCCCAGCGATCGCGCCCATCTTCAAGCCCAACTCGCCAATGCTGGCATTCAAACCGGCATCCACTACCCCATCCCCTGCCACCTGCAACCCGCCTTTAGCGCCCTCGGCTACGGTCCCGGCAGCTTTCCCCAGGCCGAAGCCCTCAGCCAAGAGATTCTCTCCTTACCCATGTATCCCGGCATGACTTTCGAACAGGTCGATTACGTCGTAGACGCTATGGTTGAAGCAGTAACCGCCGCTAAGTCTGTCGGTGTTTTGCAAGCCGTGAGTGGGTAGGGAGTAAGTGGGTAGGGGTTAAGCAAGTTTTAGCAGCACACAGATTAGCCCTACCCCTCACCCCTCATCCGCCCGCCCCTCGCCCGCCCACCCCCTAACTCCCCCACTCCCCATGCCCTCCCTCCGCCGCTACCTCACCCCCCCTTGGGCGATCGCCGCGCTCCTAGCAATCCTCTACGGGCCGCTGCTGCTGCACTGGGTCGATGGCTGGCTGAACAAGTCCATCAGCATTCAGCACGAGTACTTTAGCCACGGGCTGTTGGGGCTGCCCTTTGCTGCCTACATCGCTTGGGGAAAGCGCCAGGCCTGGGGCGAATTGCCAAATCGCTGCCATCCCCTGGGTCTGAGTTTGGTGGGGTTAGCGGGTCTGATGTATCTCACCCGCCTGCCTGACTGGATGAATCTATCGCTGCCGATCATGCTGGTGGGGCTGTGCCTGAGTCTAAAAGCCGTCGAGGGGCTGCGGCTGCAGGCGATTTCTCTCATCTTGGTAGCGCTAGCAACGCCCAACCAGCTGCCTTACTTGATTGAGCCCTACGTTTTGCCCTTGCAGCGTTTGATTGCGTTGGTGGCGGGGTTCTTGCTGGTGCAGCTTGGCATTCCGGTGACGGTCGAGAATATTTATCTGTTCGTGAACGGCCAAACCGTGGAGGTTGCTCCCCATTGCGCCGGGCTCAAAATGCTGTTTACCGGCCTCTACGTCGCTCTGATGCTGGCCTATTGGACTGGGGCCTATACGTCGCGGCTGAGAACAGCTCTTTTCTTTAGCGGCACAGTAGCCATCAGCGTGGTGGGCAACATTCTCCGCAATGCGTTTTTGAGCTACTTCCACGGTACGGGGCGCGATGGCGCTTTTGATTGGCTGCACGAGAGTTGGGGCGGCGACCTCTACTCGGCTCTGATGCTACTCACCATCATCCTGTTGCTGCGACTTATTCAGGAGCGGGTGCCCGATCGCCTCAATTTGGCGGTGCAGTCGCCGTCATCGTCGGTGTAGGTCTGTTGTTTGTAAAATGCGATCGCTCCTATGACCCCTCAGCCTTCGTCTGCTAGCCTGCTCCCCAGCCGCTGGGTCAACTTAGTTTTGGTGGTTGTGCTTACCGCTCTGGCGGGGATGGCGATTGTGCCTGCCTACCTGAGCGGGCAGTGGCCCTGGGCCAACAGCCCCCAAGTCGCCCAAATCGATCAGCTGCGCGCCTTGCAAAAAGAAGGCCTGACCTTGCCCGGCTGGCAGCAAACCACCGTCGAGCCCGTCCCCATCAACCGCCAAACCTGGACCCTGGTAGAGTATCGGGCAGATTCCCCTGAGGCCCAGTCAGCTCCGGTGCAGCAGTTTGCGGTGTTGCTGTACCCCCAGCCCTGGCACAGCAACCAGCCTCAGCTGGAGTGGATCGATCTGGCCGGGGCGCAAAAATGGCGCATTGAGTCGCGGCGCAGGCTCAAGGTTACCTCTCCTCAGACTGGGCCGGTGGAGGCCAGGTTTTTTCGGGCCTGGGGCGATCGCCAGAGCTTTGCGATCGTGCAGTGGTATGCCCTGCCCAGCGGTGGCCATCCGTCGCCCAGCCACTGGTTTTGGGCAAACCAATGGTCCCAGCTCACCCAACACCGACTCACTCCCTGGGTGGCGGTGAGTTTGCTGCTGCCCATGGAGCCTCTAGGCACGATAGATGCCTATCAACCCCTGGCTGAAACCTTAACTGGACTCATTCAGCAACAGATCACCGCTGCGACCTTTAAATGAAAAAATGCCTGCCCCGAGTACCAGGGCAGGCAACCATAGTGAGTAGATTGGGCTTGAGCGACCCAGATAGCTTGGCACCCTAGACTTCGGGCAACGATGCTTGCGGATTAACAGGAGTATGTTGAGCATACGGGTGACCACAGGTGTTGCATCGCTGCTGGTTGAAGCTGGCAGAGCCATAGCGCTCTCGACTATCTTGAGAAACGGCTGTGTAGCCTTTGCCGTGAGGGCACTTGAGAAAGACCGGGCTATAGGAGCTGTTGTCTTCAGGAAATAAGCTGATCTTTTCGGTGAGATACTCGCTTAAGTAAGTGCGTTGGGCAGCTGTAGGTAAATCGTTTTCTTCTACATCGGTATAAAAGTAGTCGATAAACTCTAGCCATTCAATCAGCTGGTCATCCTCTTCAGCACGGCTCCAAATCTTGCAAATTTGTGCCACCTGCTGATCAGAGTCCATATCAGAGTTTGTGATCAACAGATAATAGTTCCACACCTGAGCTTTTTGGTCTGGGCTCAGATTAGAAAGAAATTGTTGATCTAGAGTGGGAGTTTTCATGGTGTTTGATTGAACGCTCCACGTTCTTTATGATGTTGCTTGACACAATCGAGGCACCAGACCACTTAACGCTACTGTTCATTAAGTAAGGAAACAACCCCTTGATGGTGAATATCAGGTGAATTAAACCAATTAAAGTGGTCTAGCCTCTTTAAAGCAGCAGTATCTAATAAAATTTGCTGGCGCCTCCTTCATACAACTCGAGAAATACTTTGCGCAGTCGTTCTAGAGCACGCGATTCACGTTTTCTCAGCGCTTGAGCGGAGGGCACAACGACATCCTCAGACGCTGCCATGTATTTGTAATGCTGGCGGATTTGCTCGTAGGTTTTACGGTAAAGAAACTTCATGCGAATGAGTTCCTGATCGTCTTTAGAAAGTCGGTTTAGGGCAACTTCTAAATACTCCAGCTGCTCAATCAGCTCAGACTCCATCAGCGGGTTTTTAGGATGCTGCGCTAGCTGCGTTGCCATGGCAACTTTGCGTTCATCCTTAATTGTGGTGTCGACCTTGCCCCTGAGAATATTTAGGCAGACCTGACGCAGCCAAACCTCTGGCTTTTTTATCGGTTGGTCATGCTTGAGAATATACTCAACTCCCCGTTTAATTCCCTCAATCACCACATCGTCTAGATCAATGTTGGCAATGTGCCACTGTCGGGCAAAGCGAATTAGAAATTTGTACAGTGCGGTGCCCTTAAACTCGTCGGGCATGAGCAAATAGCTCACGGCCGTAACAAACTCCTGCACCAAGTCATAGCTAGGCCCATGGTTAGCGGGCTGCTTTGGGGGGGTATTGGTGGCGTTGGTCATTGCCAGAGTCCTCGTAGGGTGAGCGGGGGGCTAACGGAGAAAAACAGATACCAGTCAGGGTTGATCAGCTTTAAGTCGGTAGTTCGCTCCAGAGGAAAATCGGGGCATTTGGTCAGTTCACTCAGATCGGTTTGAGCATTTGGGCGATCGACGTGGGGCTGTAGCTTTGTTTGAAAAAGCGTTTTGAGGTTGTCTAGCACCCGCCGCGTAAATCGCACGGCGCTAGCAATCCAGCCCTTAAATCGCAACCGATTGGGTATATCGGCAGCATCTGAGTCGGTAACAGCGAAATGGCGAACCATCGATCTATGTCCTCAACGAACGGTGCAACGAATTGAACTATCTGTGAGGTAGTGGGTTGCAGCAGCAAAGTGTGACCGGTTCAGCGGGAAGTTTTTGGCACAGGTTTGGCGATCGCCGCAACCTGCGCCACTCGTTCTTAAACGGGCTCAATCAGCAGGGTGTTGCCCTGGCGATCGATCGGGCGAATTGCATCGCCAGCCTGAAAGCTGTAGCCTGACAAGGCAGCACGAGCCGTCCAATACACGCCGTTGACGCGCACGACCCACTTCGAATCTGGCTGCACCACAGAGTGAATCACTCCAACGCCAGGGTAAAATTTGTCGTCAAGCACGGCTTTTACTGGTGTATTCAAAATAGACATGGCAGATAGGCCTCCTTTCTTCCCTTGCTAGTAAGTGGGGACAGAGGCCAACGTGTGACATATGTAGTACGCTGCAGCAATAAAAAAGCTCACCCTAACAGGGCGAGCTTTTGAGATATCAGCATAGATTTTGGCGCTAGATCGCGATCGGCGAGGGGCAAAGTCTAATCAACTGCCACTTCGGCCGGTAGTCGATATTGTCGAGGTGAAGGCTAGTCCAAGCGCTTAGCGCGATTAGGATACCCAGGGCAATGGCGCGCATGTAGAACGCAAAGGCAGATACGTAGCTCATAGGGTTCGCTCCCAACGCTTACCCCTTTTAGTAGCGCTGGGAGAATGGGTGTGACGGCGGTGCCCCTACTTCCTAGGGTTTTGTTGGAGCAAAGGTTTTTTGCAGGTCCACCAGCTGTCCGGTGTGCCGCTATTTTCCCTTACTCGACTACTAAGCGGGAGAGGCTGGTGCCGGGGTAGTAGTTGCCCAAAATTTGAGTGTAGTTATAGCCCTTAGAGGCCAACTCCATAGCGCCGGTTTGGCTCATGCCGTTACCGCCGTGAGCGGCTTGCACGATCGCATCCGATGCCGCATAGAGCGATTCGACAATGCCGCCGTTATAGCTAATGAACTCACCCGTAGTGTCAGCCACCGCCGCCTGGGTCGTGTTGGTCTCTTTAGCAATACCCTTGTAGGCTTGGTAGCGCTGGGTATTGTCGAGGTCGTAGGCACGCTGGGCGTGGCGCACGTGGTGCACCAGCGCGTAGGAGCGAGCGGCTACTGCCTGGGCCTTGAGCGCTTCGGCTGGCCAGCCCACGTACATTTCGCTGCCGACAACGCTGCTGAGGTAGTCGTGCATCAGCACAAAGTTGACGGCCATCAGACCCGAGCCGTCGGTGATCATCAGCACGCGGCCCTTATACCAGCTGTCGCCTACAAAGACATAGCCGCCTTCGCCGGGCTCTAGCCAGGCGGTGTTGCCGAGGGTGCAGTCGCCAACAGCCATGCCAGACCCCTGGGGTTTGAGCACTAAGCTACTCTGGGCCGGCAGGTTGCAGTGGTTTTGGCCATTGATATCCATCAGGTAGCCGTCTACAGAGGTAGCCACCTCTAGGCTGGAGGCGTTTTTGGCGACTGCCACCCGCATTTCTAGGTTGGTGTCAATGGTTTTGCCGGGGTCAAAAGCGGCACCAGCGTTGCTAGGGGCTGGTGGTGCCGATGGTTGGGGCAGCGATCGCGTTGGGCCAGAGTTAGCCGTCGGATTGGCGGCTGGAACTGGAGCCTTGGCGGCTGGGCTAGCGGGGGCTGCAGGAGCCTTAGCGGCCGGGGCAGGAGCCTTGGCTGCGGTACTAGCTGCCGTGTCGCTGGCAGGAAGCGTGGCCTGCACCAGCAATCGCCGCGCCCGATAGAGATCGACAATGGACTGACGCACCATGCCCGTGGTCTCCCACAGGACCGGGCTGAGGTTGCCGGCTTTGGTATCTCGCCCCCCAAAGGGAGCCGCCGATACCTGCACCAGCAGTAGGCCAGCAAAAACTAACCCACCGAAAATCTTGATTCGACGGCTCTTGTTACCCATTGCCAAAGATGATGGCAACGGCTTGGCATGCAGCGGTTTGAGCCGAGCAGATTTGAGTCGCACCGGTCTCAGCTTTGGCAGCTGAGCTTTCCAGAGATCTCTCATGGTGGTTTAGCCCAATACCCACATGTTATGTAATAGGACCATAGCCAGAAGCATTTTCACACTCAAGGATAAACGTTAAAAAATGCGTCAGCTCAGACATATTCGTAACATATGTCTAAAGACATAGATTTATGAGATTTAGATGTTTATAGCTTATAGAACGGCTTGTAAATTCTTGCAGAAGATCCTCCAGGACTTTATCAGCCTTAAACATTATGCTCAAAAGTTCCTGACCCGAGCATTAGCGAGCGCGGTATAGGAGTTTGCATACCACCTTCCCATAAATCCCGACCGTTTAAGGGCCACAGCTAGACCGTCTAAAGGAGACGGTTTTTGATCCCCTCAAGTTCCCAAGGTTGTGAAAAAGTAGGTTGCTGTCGCCTAAATTTGCCTAGAGAGGTGTGCATTCGTAGTGGCTGTAGGGATGTCCACCGCTGCCCGTTTGGCTCAGCTGCTGGCATCCGTTGGCGCTCAAATCTGAGCCAATATGGACAAACCAGAGGTCGAAGGGGCGAGGCATGGTTGAGAGAATTTCGGCCAGCTTTTCTTCGGGGGGAGCCGTGGGGTTGCTGGGCAGGGTCCAAAGGAAGAATTGGGGCGGCACAGTCCACCCGCTATCTGGGTCATTGGGGTTGAAATGGCGGTGGATCTCCCAACCGATGCTTAACATTTCATGGCCAATCACCGTAGGCTTGCCTTCTTCAATGGTGGCGGGAAAGCCTATGAGCACCGGGTAGGTTGATTCTGCCTGAATAGTGCGAACCAGCTGGGCCGGCGCAAAATATTTGGCAAAGGCCAGATTGCTCACGACAAAGAGAGCACTGGCCAAACCGGCAATCCAGAACAGTTGAACACTGCGACGTCCGGAAATTTTTTGTTGAGTAAAGGGAATTTGGATCGATCGCGGTTGGGCTGTGGTCTCTGGCCAGTAGACGGCCAATAGCCCCCCCACCAGCACCATCACACCGGGATGGAAAACAAAGTTGTACCGATGCCCTCGGGTGATATCCATTCCTAAGCTATAGGTGATCGCAAAAAAGAGGGCGATCGCCGCCAGCACAAACCCACCCATCAAAAATAGGCCAAACCGGCCGTTGTCGGATTGGCTCACCAGGTGCCTAGCCCTCACCAGCTGTGCCACCATCCACAGCAGCACGGGCAGCAGCACCAGCACCGACAGCACTACAGCGGCAATGCCCACAACGCCTTGGGCATTGGTGATAGGCGTGATCACCATGAAGATCAGCCCGACGAGGGTCTGGGCGATCGGGTCGAGCCACACCCTGGGCTGGCTGAGGTCAATGGCCAAATTGGAGGACTGGCTGCTGCCGTAGAAATTGAGCAGTACCGGCAGCCACACTAGGCAGGCCGCTAGTGTTCCCAGCATGACTCCGTAGAGCCGTCGCCAGGAGCGCTGCCAGAGGACCTGGGGCTGGGTTCGCCCTTGATAAATAGCTAGGGTTACCAATACCAGAGCCTGGGCCAGCAGCGCCAGCACCGTAAAGTAGTGGGTAGCAAACGCCAGGGCATTGATCCCTACCCACAGCAGCGCTAAAGGGAGAGAAATTGGTTGGGGCGTGGCTTCTCCAGGGCGGGGGCGGCGCAGACTCCAGCCAGCCACAGCAAAGCAGGCTAGCCCCAGCGCCACCATGAGAGTAGCCATGCTGTAGTGCCGAGCCTCTTGAGATAAGGCCACCCCAAAGGGCGACACGACCATAAAGGCAGCCCCAATTTGCCCCGCCAGTACGGAGCGAAACCCTAACCACCCGGCCAGATACACCGCTGGAGCGGCTAAGGCCCCAAACAGGGCAGGCAGGGCGCGCGTGGCCCAGGGTAAGGCTACCCCCTGTGCGGTGGGAAACAAATTCATCCACAGGTGGGCAATCGCAAAGTAGGCCGGGGGATGGTTATCCTCCTGCATGAGGTAGTGAATGGTTGAGCCCACGGTCGCCTCGGGCCGAGGCTGAAGGGGCGTCAGCAGCTGGTCTAGGGAAACGACCTGATCGAGGGGGGCCGAATAGCTGCTGTTACCCAGGGTGAAGATCACCGTGGCTGCCTCGTCCATCCAGAGGGGCTTGCTCACCAAAAATGAGAGGCGCAGGGCCAGGGCTAGGCCAAACCACAGCAGCATCCAACCGGCTGCGGGTGGCAGCTGCCATGTTTTGAATAACCGCATAACACCGCCCAAAAAGTCTCAGAGCTGATGATACTCCCCAGCCGCTGCTCTAGGGCAGTTTGCCTGGGACACGCCCTGGCGATCGCGCCTCTTGAAGAAGCTAGAGAGCTACAAAAAAATAGGGCCCCAGCCTTGGCTGAAGCCCTAAAAATGCTGGATTAAGCGATCGCTTAAATGGCGACGTCGGATACCGAGTTGAGACCCACAATGTCTTCATAGGCGGCGGCAATGATGCACACCGACAGCGGAATTGTGACGAGCAGGCCAACACCCAGCAGAATGGCACCGCCAACATTCAGCAAGAAAATCATCAACAGCAGCCCAAAGAACGAAAACCACTTCTTAGTGATCAGCTTGCGGCTGGTTTCCATCGCCTGCCAGAAGTCGGCGCTTTTGTCGATCACCAGCGGTTGGGCAAATAGATAAGCCACGGCCAGGTAAACGCCTGGTAAAACCAACAGCAAAAACCCGATAGCGATCAAAACACCCGAGACGAGCGAAACCAGAAAGAGGGGCAGAAACTTGTTAAACCCTTGAAAAAAGTCGTTAAATACCGCATTGCGATTTCGCGCTATTTGGAAGGCTACAAAGTAATAACCTGCGGTAAGCGCCGGGGTAACTATGTTGAAGGCCAAACTGAGAATGCCGCCGCTGGGACCGTCTGCGCTTCTGGTGCCAATGGGAGCAGGCAGAATAGAGATCACAATTTGAATAAGCACCAGCAGCAGCGTAAACGCGACAAACAGCGGTGCTTTAGCCTTAAAGATCTCCCACCCGCGGCTAAAGTAATCACCGATTTTGACCTCGTAGTCTCGACCGGTCAAATCAGAACTAAAACTACTCATCGTTCTCCACAATCCCCAAAGATTATTGAGTAGGATATCGGTTTCACATTAACCGAGGGTGAAAACGCGGCAAAAATTAACCTGAGGGCACCTACCTTAGGGCTGATTTGTAACTAGTTCTAACGCTGAAGAGAGAATTTCTTGGCAAGCATTGTGGGGACGATCGCTTCAGTCGACTACCGGACTGCCGTGGTGGTGGATCATGTACCACTGGCCGGCCATGCGTTCAAACCCATTGGTCGCCATTGACCTAGCTTCTAGGCGGCGATTGCCGAAGCGATCGCTCCCGGCTTCGCCGCCGCTAATTTGCAGCACGTTCTCAATCAGGACTACGTAGGCCAGGTCGCCGCTGATCTCAATGGTGAGAATGTCGGTGTCGATTTCGAGGTAGCTGGTGTTTTCAAAGATGCGTGCCCAGGCCTCGCGGATATCGACCCAGCCTTTGAGGGCATCGCGCCCGGGGTGAATGCAGAGACAGCCCATGCCCTTCGACCAAACCGTCTCCATGGCTTCGATGTCCTTTTTCTCGAAGGAGCGGTAGAAAGCCTGGTTTGCGGCCAAGACCAGTTCGCGATCGCCAGCCATAGGGTCCTCACTGATAAGATACAGGGGCTTTCCCTGCCTCCCGTCTTGAGCATAACCAACGGTAGGGGGAGGCAACCACCTTCGGCAGCAAAGTTGCACAGCTCATGCTAAAACTCGCCAATCTCTGTAAGCGCTACGGTTCTAAGCCAGTTTTGCAAAATCTCAGCCTGAGCCTACAGCCGGGGGAAATTTACGGTCTGCTCGGCCCCAACGGGGCCGGAAAAACCACTACCATCAACATCATCTGCGGCTTGCTCAAGGCCGATAGCGGCACGGTCACCATCGGCGATCGCCCCGCCGGAGAGGCCACCAAAGCCTGGGTAGGGGTAATGCCCCAGAGCAACTTGCTCTACGGCAGCCTCACCTGTAGCGACAACCTATTTTTCTTTGGCCGCCTCTACGGTCTCTCTCGCCAGGACTGCCAGCGGCGGGTGGATGTCTGCCTGGAGTCGGTGCAGCTTTTAGATAAAAAACACGTGCCCGTCGAGCGGCTCAGCGGCGGTATGCAGCGGCGGTTGAGCATGGCAGCGGCGATTCTGCACCGCCCCAAGCTAGTGATTCTCGACGAGCCCACCACTGGGCTAGATATTGAGGCTCGCCAAGAACTGTGGCAGCTGATTCGCCAGTTCAAATCAATGGGGGTGACGGTGCTGCTCACCTCCCACCTGCTCGATGAGGTCGAGCGCCTGTGCCAGCGGATCGGCATTTTGCGCCTGGGCGAGCTGCTGGCGGAGGGCACTCTGGAGGAACTGCGATCGCGCATTCCTGCCCAGGAGATTGTCACGGTGGAAACGAAGGATCCGCAGGGGGCGGTCGCCCGGGCTCGGCAGCTTGGCTACCCCCATCGCACCTACGGCGGCGACCTAGCCTTTTGGGTGCCTGACCAGCTTGAACTTAAGGATCTGCTCGATCGCTTCGACGGCATTTCCCTCGACTCGATCGCCCGTAGCCCGGTGAAACTGGAGCATGTTTATTTGGAAGTGACTCGGCAGCCTGAGGGAGTAGGGGGTGAGGGGTAAGGGAGTAGGGGGGTAGGTATAGGGTTTAAGGTGTAGGGTGTGAGGTGTAAGCCAAACCTATGTCCTGAAGCTTGCACCTTACACCCAGCCATTCAAGCCCGCCTCAGCTATTCGCTAGCACCACATCCAGAGGATGGACTTAGCTACGCACGGGTTTTTTCCGGAGATTGCTAATCGCTTGCGTCGCTTGAGTGACTCGACCTGAGTTCTTCAAGGACCATCGTCGCTAGCTTGGTCGAGGCTCCCGCTGCGCCCCGCACCGATCGCAGCTCCTGGCGCATCGCCATCAGCGCATCTGGATCCTTCAAATACTCCACCACCTCTGCGGCCACAGTTTGAGGGTTGAGCGGGCCAATGCGCTCGGGCACCACCTCGCGTTTCGCCCAAATGTTGGGCCAGGCAAATAGCCGCCCCTCCTTATATATTTGCCGCAACACCAGCCGGTTAATCAGTTTGGCGAAACCATCTCCTAGTAGAGGCAGGTTGGCCAGCAGGCCCGGAATGCCGTCCCAGGCTTTCATCGCCTCTAGCTTTTGGGTGGGCAGCAGCACCATCATTGGAATGCCGAGGGATCCCAATTCTGCGGTGTTGGCCCCCACGGTGGTCAGGCAAAACCGCATCTGCCCCATCACGTCGTAGGCAGGGGTGCTCTGCCACAGTAGTACCTCTAGCCCACTGGGGGTTCGCAATCGGGGTAGGGCCGCATCTGGTTCTACCAGTTCGGCCGTTGTGGCCCCCTCAACCAGGCGAATGTCTGGGTTGCTGGCCGCGTCGGCAAATTGGGCTAGCGCCTCTAGCGACAGCATCGGCGCCACCGGAATCACAAACTGGGTCTGGGGCCGCAGGCGACGGATGGCCTCGGCGGTGCCCAGGGCGAAGGGCAACCCCACGCTGAGCTTGTTCTTTTTTGAGCCGGGCATGAAGCCAACCAGGTCGTAGTCGGGTTTGAGGTGAAGAGCATCGCGCACCTGCTGCTCGTCTCCATCGCCCTGCACGTCGGCCATCAGGTCGCCAATCACCTCACACTTGCTGCGAAACTCATCGGGGGCCGCTTCGATAATGTTGGCCGTCATGCAGCCAAAGCGATCGATCCAGCGGTGCCAGCGGGCATCCCACTCAGCATAGATGACGGTGCGATAGCCCAAGCGCTTGCCAAACACGACCGGATAGATCTGGTCACCCCCCAAAAACAGCACCACGCCGTGGGGTCGCCAGTCCCAGTTCTCCGCCGTTTTGCCGGACAGCAAAAAGGAGAAGAAATGCTCTGGCCCCTGGACGCGATCGACCCCCGGCAGACAGCGGGCCATCTCGGCCTCACGCCCCGAGGCGTTGGCACAGGGCGACAGCACTACAGAGATGCGAACCTGGCTGGAGTCGGGGTGGTGCGATCGCAGCGCCTTTACCACCGGGCGCACCCAAGTCGAAATCTCTCCCGGCCCGTTGGAGAGAATCAAAATATCGCCGGGGGTGGCAGCTGGGGTGGTCATGGGGGCAACGCTCATCGCTGGGAAATACCTTGTTCCGGTACTATCAAATCACCATGATACGGACTCATGTTTACGCCGGGCTGGGGTGCCAGCGATCTGGTGCTCTGATAGCGGTGGGATAACAGTCTTTGGTTGTAGGGCGATCGCTACCAACAGGCCGAACAGTTTGTTTTCTGCAACACAACGATACGTAACTTAGGCTACACGCCTGCTTTCTCAGATTTAGGTTCCCCACTTTTACCATTCTCATGGAAGCTGTTGAAGCCCTCAAACTCCTTTAAGGTAAGAATTCTCTATGGGCTATAAAAAGTGGCTCCAGGGAACGCTGGGTTCCCAAATGCCATATTTATGAGAATGCTGATAAGCACTGTTACAATCTGGCGACTTCCTTCAGGATCGTTGTCGGTGTCTGATCCCGGTGCTAACGTCTGAGTCATGGTTCGGATAGCCTCACAGCAAAAAGAGTTAAAACCATGACCCAACCCTACAGAGCATCTCTCTTAGCGCATTAGGCCAGCGCCCTGTCACTCGGTTCAGATTCAGCGCGTAGCTACGCCCCTTGCCCTCATCATCTGAACTCAGCACACACTACGGGTAGTTCTGACTTATTCAACATTTTTCGACCCGACTTCACTTACGGCTGTAGTGCTACAGAATTCAGCTCTTCGCTAAACGGCTGATTCTGCTCAGCACCCTAACTCTAATTACGCTGGCTGAAATGCTTCAGACTCAGCAGGAGGTTTATATGCTTTTTCACGGTAAAACCGCCTTGATTACTGGCGCTTCTCGTGGCATTGGCCGTGCCATCGCCCACTCTCTAGCGCGCCAGGGCATGCAGCGCATTTTGCTCGTTGCCCGTAGCGCCCAACGATTGGAGGAGGTTGCTGCAGAGGTGCGGCAGCTGGGGGCAGAGGCCGTTATTCTGCCCGTAGATTTGACCGATCCGATCGCCGCCAACGTGGTGATTGCCCGCGCCTGGCAGCACCACGGCCCGGTGCATTTGTTGGTGAACTGTGCTGGGGTGGCCCACCAAGCCCCCTTTTTGCAGGCCAAACTGCCTCAGGTACAGTCTGAGATTTCGACCAATTTGATTGGGCTGTACACGGTTACCCGCCTAATCGCTCGCCGAATGGCGACTCGCCGGGAGGGCTGCATTGTCAACGTGTCGAGCCTAATGGGTAAGGTGGCGGCTCCAACTATGGCTACCTACTCAGCGACCAAGTTTGCGATCGTGGGCTTTACCCAAGCGCTGCGAGGTGAACTGGCTCCCCACCGGGTTCGTGTGGTTGCCCTGCTGCCCTCGCTGACCGACACCGACATGGTGAAAGGGTTTGAGCGATTTCGCGGAGTGCAGCCCTCAACCCCAGAGCAAGTGGCTGAGGCGCTGGTGCAGGGGCTAAAGCAAGGCCAGTCTGAGATTTTGGTGGGTTGGCAAAGCCACGCCGTGATCTGGGTGCAGCGATTGGTGCCCTGGCTGGTCGATTCTATGGTGCAAATTTTAGCCCCGGCCAAACCGGTGCAACGTCAACAGCGCCCCGTTCGTTCTACTTGATTGGGTTGTCAGGTTAAAAGGCTAGTAGGTTGAACTCTCCGACTTTCGCACCTGGCGACCTGCGAGGCTTGTCCTAGAAGGGCCGAAGCTACTTGGCAGTAGCAGTGGTGCCAAAGAAGTCAATACGGTAGTCGGTGATCGTGACCCCAGTGCGGGCTTCGATCTGCTGAATCAGGTCGGCGGGCAGGGTGACGTCAATGTCGATGATTTCGTTGGTGTCAAGGCAGTTGACGTGGCTGTGGGAGTCACTCAGGTGACCGTAGAGCCGACCATCGGCGCGCTCAACACACTCGATAATGCCCTGCTCGGAGAGGGCGTCGAGATTTTGGTAGACAGAGGTATGGCCGATCTCGCGGCCCTGCTGATTGAGGCGATCGTAGATTTCGCGGGCGGAGAGGTGGCCCTGGTGCTGCCACAGGAGTTCTAAGATGTAGCGTCGCTGCCGACTTAGCCGCATGCCAAGGGCCTGGCAGCGCTCAATGGCATCATCCAGACAGGTGATGGGCTTTTTCAGGACAGCTGACTCATCCATGGTAGAGGAAGTAATTCATAGTCAGTACCACTTTAACTTGTTTGAAAGAATCGTGTCTAGAACTACAAACATAGGGTAGAAACTTGGGGTTAAATCTGGCCTCATCAAACATGAAAGGCCTGGTTGTTCGTCGCCTCTGTTGTCCAGTCCATAGGAGTTTTAGCGTCTACATACAGTCTGATGAACCTAGCCGTAGATGAATCTATTAAGTTCTGCGGCTGAGCTATTTCTTGCAGCCACAAGTACTGAAGGCCCCAAACCGGAGTTCTGGACACAGACAGGGGTTTGATCTAGTGGGACGCTTCGGTAGCAGAGGTTTGAGTGGGTATAAACTCGCTCTCGAACGTCAGCGGAGCAGGTAAACCCGCGAAGGTGAGCTGCCCACTAAAGCTGTCTCCCTCGTGGGTACCGGCGATCGCAACCCTCTCGACCGACTGCCCACAGACCGTCATAGCCGGTGAGCGACCGATCAGATCAAGATCGGGAGAGCGCCATCTCCCGTCCAGGGCGAAGGGCTCTCCTCCTGCTTCGGCCGGCTTCGCCTCGGGGCTGGCTGCCGCTAGCGCTCCGTTGACGAAAACGCCCGACTGCTGAAGACGCAACTCCAAGGCGGGGGGCTCGGAACACTGTTCGCTGGGCTCAATTTGCAATTGATAGTTACCTTCGATCGCGGTTGGGGCTTTTAGGCGGGTTGTGCCATACCGGCTGACTACGCTAAAGAGGGTTACCACAGAGCTAATGGCAACCCCGTAAAAAATCAAAGACTTTCGATCAAAGTGGCTCAAAGCGCAATCCTCGACGGAATAAATATAGTTGAGAAACAGGGAAACCGAGCGGATTTAAGCGGTCAACTAACTAGGACTCGCGTTTGCCGAAGTATTTAAAACAGAGGCCAAATGGGGAGAGGCCACCTGACGATATTTGCGGGTGATGAGCAGTGACGAGTGGCAGTGGTTAGACAAAGCATCGGCGTAGCGCCCTAAGGTTTGACGCTCTACTCCCCACTCACGGCTGGCTCCAGCGATAGTTAGATCAGCGCTGCGAGAGGCTTCCACAATGGCTGGGATTGGTTCACGAGTAGATTGCACAAGCGTTTCGATGCGATCGCCCATCACCTCGTTCATCCGAGCTATCACCGTACTAAACTCATTGCTCAATGTGTGTTCGCTATAGTCGTCAATCATAAGCTGCAAGATTTTTAGGCGACATGTCGGTATATTAGCCACCAACCGTAGCCCCAGCTCTAACGCTAAGTCATTGTGCGGACTGGCCATGTAAGGGACCAAAACGGTGTCGATAGACGTCAGATTTCGCCCGACAAAAACAGCCACATCTTTGGGTACTGCACCTAACACTTGCCCTACCCGACCACCCAACCGGTTTTGGTCAAATACGGGGCGGTGCCAACCCATCACAATTAAATTGGTGTGCTCTAACTGAGCGATGTCTGAGGTTTCGCGCGCTACATCGTTAGTAACTCGAACAATCGGAAAAATGGTTTGCTTCGATGCAGCAACACCTAAGGATTCAATTAACTGATTGAGCGATTGCTGTCGTTGCTCAATTAGGCGATCGATTTCGGTAGGAGTAGTTGAGAAAGCAAAATCTTCCTGCATCTCAACTAGGTTTAAAAGATCAACCCTCGCAGATGGTTGGTTCCCAGCAAGCTGCACGGCCAATCTGAGCAACCCCTTCTGGCTTTTAGGGTTGGCAACGGGCACCAAAACCCGGTAGGGCGAAGTCTCCTGCCCACCGTCTTCGGCATCAGCCTCTACATCCGTCTCTAGAGCATCCAGGCGCATTAGCCGCTTAGGATATATCAGCTCTAGCAAGGGAGAGGTCATGAATGTTGTTACCAGAGCCATGATGACCAGCATCGTGAACAATAAAGGAGTGACAACCCCCAGCTCTAGCCCAATGTTGAGCACAATTAGCTCAGTTAATCCTCGGGTATTCATTAACCAACCCAAGGCAGACGATTCTCGGTGATCAATTCCAGAGAATCGGGCTGCTACATAGGTGCCGACGTATTTACCTACAATAGCCACGCCGATCACGGCCAAACACAGTAGCCACTTTCCAGGGCTATTGAGCAAGCCCACCTGAGTTTTTAACCCGCTGTAAGCAAAAAATACTGGTAACAGAAAAATTAGGACAAAGTCTTCAGTTTTTTCGGCTAATTCTCGGGTGAGACCGACATTTTTGGGCATCACGGCCCCGAGCAAAAACGCGCCAAAAATAAAGTGAATGCCGATGGTTTCTGTGATTAAGGCCGATGCTATCACCGCCATATAAATTCCGGCAACGAGCAACTGCGATAGTTTGCCGGTGCGCTCGTAAAATTTACCCAGGTTGCGGAAAAACCGCTGGCCTACCGTCACCATCAACCCGATATAAATTAAGGAGAAAACGACGGTTGGTAGAGCGCCTACCATACTGTTGGTGCGAGTTACCGTGATCGCCAAAGCTAAAACACACCAGGCGGTCACATCATCCACTGCGGCACAGGTTAATGCCAGGGTGCCCAAACGACTTTTTTGCAGATTATTTTCGGTGATGATGCGGGCTAGCACCGGAAATGCCGTAATGGCCATCGCAGCGCCTAAAAATAGGGCAAACGCTGTAAATGAAACGGCCCCATTAGAAACCAGTGGGTAAAGCAAAAGCGCCAAAATACTCCCCATGGAGAACGGCGCCAAAATACTGACGTGGGAGATCAAGATAGCAACATCAAGATTCCCTTTTAGATACTTGGGGTTGAGCTCAAGCCCAATCAAGAACATAAAGAAGATCAGCCCCACCTGCGACAGCACGTTGAGCGAAGGCATGATTTCCGCCGGAAACAGCGTTGCCTGCCACGTAGGCGCTAACCAACCCAAGAGCGAGGGGCCTAACATGATGCCCGCGACAATTTCGCCAATGACCAGAGGTTGTTTAATTTGATTAAACCCGTACCCTACCAGTCGGGAAAGGCCAATAACGACCAAGATGGCGACTAAAACGTGAATAACAATTTCCGTTGGACTCATGTAGCCTTATATCCTCAACAGGTAGAGCAGACTCATTCACAAAACTCGCGTCATAGCATTCTACCGATAGTGTCAAGACCCCTTACTTTATGGGGATCGTAGCCGGTCAGCATTGGGCATAGATTTTAACTTGATCTAATCTCTCTCCTGTAGATAAATAAATCTCCACCTAAGAGCCGATTTCGTTTAAGTGTGGAAAAACTATGCTTTAAACATGGTTTGGTAGGGCTAATTGCTAGCTGTTAGCTTCTACTGAGTAATAGCTTTTAGCAAGGAAGATGTAAATATGAACATTAATGAAAGAAATAATCAAATACCGAATCCTAACCACGATCGCGACCCTAAGCTGACGACTGAGCATAAGCCAGATCCTGACAGCAATCCAGACCCGATTACTGGGGAGCATGGTGCTCGCCCCGTGGGTACAGGGGTTGGTGCCGCCAGTGCGGGTGCAGTGGGCACTGCTGTGGGGGTTATTGTCGGTGGCCCAATTGGGGGTGCCGTAGGTGCTGTGGTCGGCTCGGTTGCCGGTGGGTTGTTGGGTAAGGGAGTAGCTGAGACGCTAGACCCCACCGTTGAAGACGAGTATTGGCGCCATAACTATGCCACTCGCCCCTATGTAGAGGTCGATCATAGTTATGAAGACTATAGCCCTGCCTACCGTGTTGGCTATGAAGGCTACTCGACTTACTCAAAACAGGGGATGTCTTACCAAGATGCTGAACCCCATTTGAGACAGAGCTATGAGCAGCATGGCACCCATCGCATAGGCTGGGATAAAGCAAGGCACGCTAGCCAAGACGCATGGCACCGCCGTGAACATAGTGTTTCTGACAATGGGACTACTATCAAGTAGGCTCTAGCCGCGATCGCTACACACCACACTTGCGGGTTCCAAAGATTTCTTTGGAACCCGCAAGTTGTTTTGACTATTAACAAATTGGGTTGACTAACAACTGCAGAGTGATATCAATTGTCCTGCTTAACGTAGTCAAACTTAGGCAGGTAGCTTAACGATGAAGGTGGTTCCTTTGCCTTCTGCACTTTCGATTTCGATCGTTCCTTCGTGGGCCTCGACGATATTCTTGGCTAAGAATAGCCCTAATCCCCAGCCAGTCTTTTCTTCCGCAGCGGGAGTCCGACGAAATTGCTGAAACAGAATGGACTGAGTATCTGAAGGAATGGGAGAGCCTTGGTTGTGAACCGAAAGGTGAATGTGGTTGTTACATTCGTAAAGCTTGACCGTAATCGGCGTATCTGTATCACCATACTTCACGGCATTACTGGCTAAATTTTCAATGACTCGCCGAATTTGTTTGCGGCTGCAGTTGCTGGTAATGTTTGGGTCTGAGACTACGACAAAACGGTCTCCGTAGGTGAAGTTCAGGTCTTCAATGATGTCTTTGAGCAACTGAGCGAGGTTGCATTCCTCAAACTCTAGCTTTATGCTTTGACCTGCCCGTAGTCGACTGGCATCGAGCAGGTTTTGAATCATTGCATCCATGCGATCGATGGCGCTAATCATTCTTACCGTGATGTCTAGGTGAGCATCGCCTCGCTCAAACCGACGCAAAATTAGCTGCGTTCCCATCTTGACGATATTAACCGGACCTCTAAGGTCGTGGGTTAATGTCACCATAAACATTTCTTGGATATCTCTAAGTGTGTGGGAGAACTGTGTTGCGGCGTCGTTAACGGCTTGCTCAATGGAGTCGATAATAATGTCGCGCTCTCTTACCTCTAAAGGAGTTTCCTCCTCTAAGACCTGAAATATAACTTGGCGAAGAATGTGATATTCCAGAATGAGCTGGCTGACGGTGTAGTCAGCGTAGCCAGCGCGCTCATGGCCATGCTGCTTGCCAACGTGGGTGCTTTTTAGCTTAATTGTCTCAATTTGAGCCGAGGTTTTATCAGTTTGATCTGAGATTGCATCAGCCAGATGATTTAAGTAAACGGGCAAAGAGTTTTGTAAGGCTAGCGAGTCTTGATGAATTGATGCGCTCAACTCGTCACGAGTT
The DNA here is from genome assembly GCF_014696135.1 of Nodosilinea sp. FACHB-141. NCBI lineage: Bacteria > Bacillati > Cyanobacteriota > Cyanophyceae > Nodosilineales > Nodosilineaceae > Nodosilinea > Nodosilinea sp. FACHB-141. The sequence goes on from NZ_JACJPP010000007.1 coordinate 479,641, forward strand.
CGCCTCTCCCAAATCTCCAGAATTTTTTTAGAATTCTGCCTAAGACATTCAGAAACTGAGTTCGACACCGTTTGTTCTGAGGATTGGGAAGCAGGCATTCTAAAATCGGTTATTTAAAATAATATCGAAACAGTTATATCAGGTAGCCTCAGAGAGATTCATCACCCATTTGGTAGAAGATGATTATCGGTAAGTTGCTGTCTGCAATCTTGTGCTGTTAGACATGGTAGAGCGATGCAATGGGCAGTTTAGGTGTAAATTCGATCGCTTTGAGCAGGTTTCTTCTATAGATTAAGCTTAAGTAAAATATCAACAAAGTAGATAGTTGCGAAATTTGCGATCACACATTACAGCGCGATCAAGCAAAACTAGCTGATAGCTAATGGCAATTTAAGGGATCGTTAGCTGCTTCGCTTCTCAGTTGAATCGCCCAGAGAAATTGTCGCCTAGGGTTAGTACCTAAGCATCTGTAATATTTCGAACTGACTATGCTGAAGAATGTTTGAGGGGCGATCGCTGCCCTTGATGACTCTAACCTCTGTCTTGCCCCGCTGGGGGCTGTTCTAAGACTAATGGGTAGCTATATGAGCGATTAGGAGTAGATGGTCTTGCGGATGCCGGGTAGCATAATGATTTGACTAGCAACTGTGGGAAAGGGGTGAAGCGTTGGGGATCAAGGCGATCGTTGTCTCCTCTAATAGACTCCGCAGCGCATGCCATACAAGTAAATGGTAGACAAAACGCCTAGACGAATTGGTATTATCTTGGACTCGCTTGCTAAGCGCATCGCCTTAGCAGCCCCCCAGCCCGCGCCGATATCATCTGGTGGTCAGGCGCTTTCGCTGAAGTGGTATCTCGTCCTATTGGTTGCGGGGACGTTGCTGCCGGTGGTGCTGTTTGCTGCTGCAGTCGTGTTTAGGCTGTCAAGCCAGGAGCAGGCTGCATCGGAGCGGCTGATGCTTCGAGAAGCCCGCAATCTGGCCTCAACCGTAGAAAGTGAATTTTCAAGCACAACTCGAACTCTACAGGCCTTAGCGGCTTCTGAGCAGCTTTATCAAGGCGACCTCGACAGCTTTCACAGTGAGGCGCAGCGGCTAACGGCGACGCAACCTACCTGGCTGACGACAATACTGCTGAAGCCCGATGGGCAAGAGCAGCTGAACAGTAGGCATTCCTTGAGCATGCCGCTAACCTACACCCCTGAGTCAGACAGTCTAGAGCAACTGGTCAAAACCCGTCAGCCTACGGTAGGTAACCTGGGTGAAGGGCAGCTGGGGTTCGACTTTACCTTTCCGGTGCTCGTACCCGTTATCCATGAGAGCAACTTACAGTACGTTCTGACGGCGCTCATTACGCCTGAGACCCTGGCTAAAGTTGTGGTTGCTCGCCTTCCGGTCGACGGAGAGTGGACGCGCGTCATTGTCGATGGTCAAGGTGTTGTCGTCGCTCGCACCCGCAATCCTAAGCGCTTCGTCGGCAAATCTGGCACACCCTCCTTCTTACAGCGTGTTGGGGCCACCAAAGAGGGCGTCTATCGAGATACCAGCTTGGATGGGAAGCAGGTATATGTCGCTTTTAGTCGGGTTCACAACACCCCTTGGACGGCGGCGGTCACGGTGCCGGTGGATGTGATCCAAAGGCCTATGCAGCGGGCAATGTGGTTGGTGATCGGGCCGGGTTTAGCGCTGCTTTTGGTGAGTGGCGTGGGTGCTTTTTTGCTGTCGCGCGAGATTTCTCGCAGTATTACCAAGGCTGCCTTAGCTGCCGAAGCCTTGGCTAACGGTGAGCCTCCCCAGGTGAGCACACTTTCCATTCGGGAAATTGTTTTGCTGGGGCAATCGCTAGAATTTGCGGCCGATTTGCTGTCGCAGCGGGAGCGAGAGCGCACCGAACACCTCATGCGTGCAGAATCTGCTAGAGAAGAAGCGGAGGCAGCCAATCGCATTAAGGATGAGTTTTTGGCAGTGCTATCCCATGAGTTGCGCACACCCCTAAACCCTATTGTGGGTTGGTCAAGCCTACTGCGCACTGGCAGGCTAGACCCTCAAAAAACGGCGTTTGCTTTAGAAGCGATCGAGCGCAATGCTAAACTGCAAACCCAGCTGATTGAAGATCTGCTAGACGTTACCCGCATTATGCAGGGGAAGCTGAACTTCAATATGATGGCGGTTAATTTAGGAGCGATAGTTGAGGCCGCTATCGGAACGGTGCGGTTAACTGCAGAAGCCAAGTCGATTAATATTCAAACTGATTTAGATTTGACGGTGGGGCAAGTTTTAGGCGATCCTACCCGTCTTCAACAGGTGATTTGGAATCTGCTCAGCAACGCTATCAAGTTCACGAATGAGGGCGGGGAGGTGATCGTTCGACTAGCGAGGGCTGGCTCCCAGGCTCAAGTTCAAGTTAGCGATAGCGGCAAAGGCATTGACCCCGATTTTATTGCTCATGTATTTGAATATTTTCGTCAGGAGGATGGTACAACCACCCGCAAATTTGGCGGCTTGGGGTTAGGGCTAGCGATCGTTCGCAATCTGGTGGAGCTGCACGGTGGCACTGTGCAAGCAGAAAGCCCTGGAGAAGGTCAGGGGGCAACGTTTACTATAAGGCTGCCGCTGCTGGAGCGTGAGGGGTAGTGCGATCGCACCACCTATCCTCAACCCGCCCACTCGGCACATAATTGAGCTAATACTGGCTAGAACAGCTAGCTGACACACAACCGCTCAAAGAACCTTTGCAGCGATTGCTAGAACACCGCCCTGATGGAGGAAGTTTGCATGAGCGAGCCTGAAAAACCGATCGCTATCTCCGTTGCTGAAGCTCCGCTACGAACGCGACCGTCACTCTACCCAGAGCCCTTTGCCTCTAAAATGGCGGGTCGTGAAAAGAGACCACTGGGAAATATTTTTGGACTGTCGAGCTTTGGTGTTAACCACGTCACGCTAGCGCCCGGTGGAGTTTCGGCCTTGCGTCATGCCCACACCACTCAGGATGAATTTGTTTACATTATTTCAGGTCAACCCACTCTAGTAACTAACGCTGGCGAAACACTGCTGCAACCTGGCATGTGTGCTGGCTTTAGAGCAGGGGATGGCGATGCTCACTGCTTGATTAATAAAACCAGCGAGGATGTTGTTTACCTTGAGATGGGCGATCGCAGCCCCAATGATCGGGTTTCATATCCCGACGACGACATTGAAGCGGTTCTCACCCCAGATGGCCAATGGCAGTTTAACCACAAAGATGGTTCGCCTTACTGAGCTAAATTCCGCTTAAATCTCGCTACAGCCGTTCATGCCACCTAGGCGCTAGGGCTAAGGGTTTTCTCATCGGCCTTACCCGCGATCGCCTGCTCGGCCATGGCCTTCAAGCGCTGAATGCGATCGTCGGTGGAAGGGTGGGTCATAAACAGCGTCATCATCCCTTCTTTAGAAAGAGGGTTGACAATAAACAGCGGTGCAAAGGCCGGATTGCCGTGGATAGGCACTTTTTGCCCCGTTTCCTCCAGTCTTTCTAACGCCCGTACCAGCGCTAGAGGGTTGCCGGTAATCTCAGCGGCTCCGGCATCGGCGGCATATTCTCGCGTTCTCGAAAGGGCCATGCGCAGTAGCCCAGCGGCAAAGGGAGCAATCACTAGCAGAAACAAAATGGCCAGGGGGTTGTTGCCGCGTCGTCCCCCGGCTCGGGCCATCGGAAAATACAGTGCCCCAAAGGTCAGAATGCGGCCTAAAAAGGTCAGCGACCCGGCCAGAGTGCCCGCTACCGCCTGGGTAAGAGTATCGCGGTTGCGCACGTGGGTCAGCTCGTGGGCGATAACGGCATCGAGTTCCTCGTCGGGCAATAGCTCAATAATGCCCTTGGTAAGGGCGATCGCGGCGTGATTGGGGTCGCGCCCCGTGGCAAAGGCATTGGGCGACTCCGACGGCACCAGGTAGAGGGTGGGGGTGGGAATGTTGGCGCGATCGCTCAGTTTTTCTAGCCGCTCATACAGCTCTGGAGCCTCTTCGCGGGGCGTAGGCTGGGCCTTAAATGCCGCCAGCGCTGCCTGGTCAGAGTAGTACCACGAGCCGAAGCTACTCACTGCCGCAAAGCCTAGCCCGTAGAGCAAGCCCGTCTCATTGCCGACTAGCAGGTAGCCCGCCAGCACAATCAGCCCGCTGAGCAACGCTAATAGCGCGAGGGTTCTGAACAAATTCATTCCAACCATAGATTGCTCCTCAGGCCATTGTCTGTGCTCTACAGCATCTCAGAGGTTGATGCGGCTGAGGTCTACCCAGGGAGAGAAAGCCAGGGATGTTGGCAAACGCGAGGGGCATAAGAATTAAGCGTTACACTTGGGCCTAGAGGTTAAATCGCGGGCCAATAGTCATGTATGAGATTGTCGTGGCGCTTCCAGAAGAGACCGCAGTTGCCTTGAATACCTCACTGGCGGCGATGGGTGAGGAAGTAAGATTGGCTGCAGCCATGAAGCTGTTTGAACTGGGCCGTCTTTCGTCTGGAGCAGCAGCAACGCTAGCGGGAATGTCGAGAACAGTGTTTTTGACGAAGCTAGCCGATTACGGCGTTAATACCTTTAATTTGACTGAAGCTGAGCTGGCTGAAGACTTGGCCAATGCTTGAGGTCATTGCTGATACCTCAGTCATGCAATACCTATTTCAAACCAATCATCTCTTCCTGTTGCCCAGTCTGTATGACAATGTAGTGCTGCCTGATGCCGTTAGAGATGAGCTGGAAACCGGTCAAACTCTCGGCATCTCGCTACCTAAACCAGGTGATTTTGAGTGGATTCAGCTCGTTTGCATAGATGAACAGAGCCTTGTACCTCAAATACCGGGACTGGGGCGGGGAGAACGAGAGGTTTTATCGCTAGCGGTAAATCGACCAGGCTCTGTGGCCTTATTGGACGATGGCTTAGCTAGGCAGTATGCGAAGCGTCTGAAGATTGGCGTTACTGGTACGCTAGGGGTTTTGCTAAAAGCCAAGCAGTATGGGCTTATTGTTGAGGTCGGATCGGTTTTGAAGGCTTTAAACCAGCTTGGTTTCCGGGTCAGTGAAGAAACCCGGTTAGGAGTTCTGAGGCTAGCCGCCGAAGCCTGATCACAAGGCTCTGCTTGGCAGAGTTCGCAGTATTAGCGACAACAACATAAGCAGTACCCCTAAACCGGTGAGTCAATCAACCCAGGATGCTCCTGCGGGCGAGGGCCGGAAGTATCCCAGAAGAAGCGGCGTTCTTCAGCGGTGATGGGGCGATCGTTGATGCTGGCTTCGCGGCGGCGCATGAGGCCGTTTTCGTCGAACTCCCAGTTTTCGTTGCCGTAGGCGCGGTACCACTGGCCAGCGTCGTCGTGCCACTCGTACTGAAAGCGTACCGAAATGCGGTTGTCGCTGTAGGCCCACACCTCTTTGATCAGGCGGTAGTCGAGTTCCTTATCCCACTTGCGACGCAAAAAAGCGCGGATGGCGTCGCGGCCCTGAAAGATTTCGGCCCGGTTACGCCAGTGGCTGTCTTCGGTATAGGCAAGGGCAACGCGCTCGGGGTCGCGGCTGTTCCAAGCGTCTTCCGCCATACGAGCTTTAGCGATCGCAGTCTCTAGCGTAAACGGGGGGACGATGGGAGTGGGCATAGGGGTGGATGAGTGGATGAGATGGGGAAGATGGAGAGAAGGAAAGGGCATAGGAAAGGCTGTTAGCGATCGCCAACAGCCCAGGGATTGTGAGTCAGGACGCGTAACCGGGGTCTACCACTTTTTGTAGGGCAGGAATTTGCCGTTCATGATCACTTTGACGCGATCGCCCTTCGGATCCTCAACCTTTTCTATATCAAGGGTGAAGTCGATGGCGCTCATAATGCCGTCACCGAACTTTTCGTGAATCACGGCTTTCATCGGCATGCCGTAGACCTGCATGATCTCGTAGAAGCGGTAGATCAGCGGGTCGGTAGGGATGACGGGATCGAGTCCACCTTTGACGGGGAAGTCGGTCAGAGCCTCGACCAGGGAAGCGTCGGCACCGAGCGCTTCAATGATCTTGGTGGCCTCTTCCTTAGAGGCGCTGGCCTGGCGGTAAAAAACGGAGGCAAGCCACACTTCGTCGCAGCCAGTTTTGGCTTCGAGGTCAGCAAAGCTGAGGCCAGCGGCTTTTTTGGCAGCCAGTAGTTTTTCGGTAATCGCGGAAATGGTCATAGCTAAAGTCCTCTTAAGTACGTCTAGTGGTCAATTCCGGCTCCCCTCTCCCTTAGGGAGAGGGGTTGGGGGAGAGGGTCAGAGGATCTGGCAGGATTCTCTGGTATGTAGCCACAGTGGGCGGTAGGTTACGGCAGAGCGAGGATAGTGTGAGGGAGCCGAGGTTGAGTGACCACCCACCCTACGGTTATTCGAGGTATACCCATCCACCCCCTACCCATCCACCCCATCACTCCCCTACTTCCCCACCCGCTCCGCCTCTACCGCGCGGGTTTCCCGAAACAGATGACTCTCCATCTCGGCCTTGAGGCCTTGGTAGGCGGGATGCTGCTGAATGGTTTCGCGATCGCGGGGCCGAGGGAAGGGCACCTCTAAAATTTCGTCGATGCGGGCGGCGGGGCCACGGGTCATCATGACGATGCGATCGCTCAGTAGCAGCGCCTCTTCGATGCTGTGGGTAATCATGATCACGGTCTTGCGCTGTTGTTCCCAGATGCGCTCGACCTCCTCCTGCAAAAAGGCGCGGGTGAGGGCATCAAGGGCGCCAAAGGGCTCATCCATCAGCAACATTTGAGGGTTGATGGCTAGGGCGCGGGCAATGCCGACCCGCTGGCGCATGCCGCCCGAAAGCTCGTGGGGGTGCTTGCGCTCGGCCCCGCTGAGGCCCACCAGCTGAATGTGCTCTTTGATGATGCGATCGCGCTTTTTCGCCGAAATCTTCGGGTCCACGGTTTCCACCGCAAACCGCAGGTTTTCTTCCACCGTCATCCAGGGCATCAGGGCGTAGTTTTGAAAGACCATGCCCCGGTCTGGCCCCGGCCCAGCGATCGGGGCACCGTTGAGCAAAATTTCGCCGCTAGTGATCGGGCTGAGACCAGCAATCATATTCAGCAGAGTCGATTTACCGCAGCCCGAGGGGCCGATGATCGACACAAAGGTATTCGGCTCAATGTCAAGGTTGATATCTTGGATGGCGACGAAATCGCGGCGGGTTTTGCCAGTGAGCTTGCTAAACAGATCTTTTTTGCCGGAAAAAACCTTCGCCACCTGGCGAATCGACAGCTGAGCTGTCTGCGATCGCATATCAACCGGGTCAACCGTGTTAACGGGAACAGTACTCATGAGTTTCGACCAAAGGCAACAAATTTTTCGAGGGCGGCAAACAGGCTATCCAGCAACAGCCCTGTCAAACCAATGATGAAAATGGCCACCAAAATATTTGGTATCGACAGGTTGTTCCACTCGTTCCAGATGAAATAGCCGAGGCCCGTGCCGAGCAGCATCTCTGCCGCTACAATTACCAACCAGGCAATGCCCATGCTGATCCGCAGACCTGACACAATATTGGGCAGCGCCGCCGGAATTATTACCTTCCAGATGGTGCGCAGGCGTGAGGCCCCCAGGGTTTTAGACACGTCTAGGTAATCCTGGTTGACGTTGGCCACCCCAAAGGTGGTGTTGATCAGCGTCGGCCAAATGCTGGAGATAAAGATGATGAAAATGCCGGTTTTCTCAGAATCGCGCAGCAAATACAGACCTAGCGGTAGCCAAGCCAGAGGCGAAATCGGCTTGAGCAGCTGCACGTAGGGGTTAAACGCCTTAAACGCCACCGGCGAAATGCCGATCAAAATGCCAAGGGGCACCGCCACCAACGAGGCCGCAATATAGCCGATCGCCACCCGCCGCAGGCTAATTAGCAAATTCCAGCCGATGCCGAGGTCATTGGGGCCGTTGCGGTAGAAAGGATTAGTTACCCACCACCAAAATTCTTTGATGGTCTCGGTGGCGGTAGGCACGCCCTTCACAAACCAGCCCGATTTTGCCCCAATTTCCCAAAACAGTAGAAAGGTGCCAAGGGAGAGCATAAACAGCGCGAACGCTCTCACGTTTTCGTTGTGCCAGAGCGGTGTCTGCCGCTCCGCTCTGTTCAATCCAGGCGTGCTGTGACTTGCCGCCATAGTTCAATACCTCCTAAAAACTGCGCCAGCAAACCTGCTTTAGACCGGCCTCAAGCTACCGATGGGACCCAGGTCTAAGCCTTGAGGAAACTTATTTACCAAACTGGTCAATTTGGCCTTTGACATAGTCCGCCGACGCGGTTGGGTCAAAGGTGTCGAAGGCTAGGGTTTCGGTGCGATCGGTCTCGAAGGGGGGCTCTTGACCCAGCTCTAGGGCCAGCTCGCGGGCCAGGTCAGTTAAAAAGACCTCTTCGCCGACCTGGTCGATGTCGCTGTTGCTGACGGTTGCAGCGGTGTTGCCCTCCCCCAGCAGCTCCCAGCGCACCAGCTGGGACGAAATCCACTTGGCGAAACTCTGCCAGGGGTAGGGCTCAAAGCCGATGCGATTGGGCTCTGAAAGGGTGTTGCCTTGGCCATCGTCAAAGTTGCCGGTCAGCACCGCTTCAACCACCTCTGGAGGCTGGTTGAGAAAGGCGCGATCGGAAATCGCGGCGGCAATCTCAGAGCGGTTGGCAGGATCTTGGGCGTAGCCCGCCGCCTCGATGATCGCCTTATTCAACGACCGGAAGGCGTTGGGGTTGGTGGTAATCCATTCGTCGCTGGCGGCGAAGGCACAGCAGGGGTGTCCGTCCCACAGCTCTTTGCTGAGCATGTGAATATAGCCAGCGCCTTCGTACACAGCCCGCTGGTTGAACGGGTCGGGCATCAGCATGGCGTCAATATCCCCAGCGATGAGCTGGGCAATGCTGTCTGGCGGGGGCACGGGACGAATCTGCACGTCCACGTCAGGGTCGAGGCCACCGGAGGCTAGGTAGTAGCGCAGCAGCAGGTTGTGCATGGAGTAGGGGAAAGGCACGCCGATCACAAAGCCCTTAAAGTCGGCAGGGCCATCTACCTTGCCCTTGTGGCGCTCGGCCACGGTAATGGCCTGACCGTTGACGTTTTCAATGCTGGCCAGCTTGACGCCAAAAGCAGCGGAGCCGAGACCCAGGGTCATGGCGATGGGCATGGGGGCCAGCATGTGGTAGGCGTCGAGTTCGCCTGCGATCGCCGAATCCCGCACCGCGCCCCAACTCGGCATTTTCACCACCGTGGCGTTAAAGCCGTACTTTTCGTAGAAGCCCAGGGGCTCCGACATAATGATTGGCGTCGCGCACGTGATCGGGATAAAGCCCACCTGAATGTCGGTTTTCTCCAGGTTGCTAGTGTCAACGGGGGCCACGGTCGACTCTTCTGCCGCAGGCTTGTCGCTCCCACCAGCGCAACTGGCCAGGGTGACCAGCGCCGCACCTACGGCCATATTGCGCAGAAACTCTCGACGGGTTGCTCCACTGTTGCGTACCGAGTCAGCAAAGAAGAGCCCGGCCTGGGGGCCAAAGGCGGCCGCAAAGGCATTTTCTAATCCACCAGCCTGCTCACACAGCGCCAAAATCAGCTTTTCGCGTTGGGGGTTGTTGTGGCCCACTCGTTTGAGAAAAAGTGCCTTGCGCAGCTCATAGGCGTTGACGGTGTCGGCGGCGCGCAGCTGGTTTTGCTTATAAACCCCCATTTTCACCAGGTCGTCGACCATATCGACCGGGTCTTGGGGCATGGTTTCCATAAACCGCAAGTGATCACCCGTAAAATGCACCGTGCCACAATCCCGACAGGGGCGACCGGGCAGCATCAGGGATGGTGATGCGCAACCCAAACTGCCCCAGTCGTTGAGCGACTTTGCTACTGCTGAAATGGCCATAAACAGATGGTTGAACGCGACAAAAACCTTTCCCCGGCCAACTTGAAAACCCGGCTGAACTACTTAGGCGACAAGCACTGATCTGCCCTGATCGCCCTACTTTTGCTTGCGGGTTGGATTAAGTTACTAGACAGGTTACCAAGCCTAAATCAAAAGCGCACTGGAGCAAATTTTGGATGTAGTAGGACTTTCTTTTGAAAATAATTTGAAGCCTAAAACCAAGCACTAATCTGTTGTTTCTGATACAGAAACTTGTCTCCATGCTTGGGGAGAAACACCGTGGAACTGACGAAATTGACGGGTGAAATAGCCCGCATCACTATAGCCTGAAGCTTCGGCAATTTGGCGGATGCTATTGGCAGTAGTGGCCAGCAGAGTTTTGGCTTCGGCCAAGCGGCGCTCAATAATCCACTGCTTTATCGTACGCCCGGTGTGTGACTGCACCAAATTAGTTAAATAGGCTGGGGAATAGCCTACATTCTGGGCCACATCGTTGAGGCTGATTGGCTTTTGGTAGTGGGCTTCAATAAAGCAAAAGACGTTGGCTAGCTTGGGTTCGACGGGAAAAATGTTGGTCGATAGGGAAGCCTGAGACGGTTCTTGGGGGTGGCTTCCCTCATCGGCGTAAAGCTTTGAGAGTTGCTCCTGGCGCTGTAAGCGGCTGTTGATGGCGGCCAAAAACTGCTCGACGGTGCAGGGTTTGGTTAAGTAGTCGTCAGCCCCTAGCTCCATACCTCGGCGCAGGTCAGCCATAGTCACTTTAGCAGTGAGAAAGATGAGGGGAATTAGCGCCGTCTGCCTTGTTTTACGTAGGGCAGAGAGTACTGAGTAGCCATCCATATCAGGCATCATGATGTCGCACACGACTAAATTGGGGGTATGCTGCTGGGCCATCGCTACCCCAGTGGTGCCGTCGCTAGCCCCCACGGCACGAAATCCCTCAAACTCTAGGCATTTGAGAAAAAGATGGCGAGTTTGGGTTTCGTCTTCAATGATGAGAATCGTCTTCACAGTAATTCTCGTTTTTGGGTCAGCAGCATTCTCTGTGGCGGTTAAAGTACTAATTTTTATAGATTAAATTTACTGGATTAAGTAATATCAATACAACCCAAACGGAGTCCAAGAGCTGAGCTGCCGCTTGGAAAAATCCAAACTTTTATCAAGACGCTTGTCACTACTATTGAGAGTAGTTAATTTGGCTATATTTCTGTAGTAAACCTTAGGGGAACATGCTGTTGTATAGGGTGATACTTTCTCCCTCGTCAGCGCGATGGCCTTGGGGTTTACTTGCCCCTGGAGTCGGCAAAATGTTTTGTTGCGATCGCTACCCAGATGACTCAAACCTACTGGCTACCCCCTAGAGAGACTGCTTCGCCCACCGCACCCCTGGGGCAGCTAGAGCACCTGCGCCGCCAGCACCAGCTAATTCTCAATGCCGTGGGCGAGGGCATCTACGGGCTGGATATGGCGGGCAACGTCACCTTTGTAAATCCTGCTGCTGCTGCCATGATTGGCTGGTCAACCGACGAGCTGATCGGTCAGTCGATGCACGCAGTCATGCACCATTCTCTGGCCGATGGTCGCCCCTACCAACGGGAGGCCTGCCCAATCTATGCGGCCTTTCAAGATGGCAGCGTGCGCCGGGTGACCAATGAGGTGTTTTGGCGCAAAGATGGCAGCAGCTTTCCGGTGGAATATATCAGCACCCCCATGCGTGATGAAGAGGGGCGACTGATTGGCACGGTGGTGACCTTTCGCGACATTACCCAGCGGCGCTGGGCTGAGCAGATTTTGCAGCGGGCCAACGAAGAGTTGGAGCAAAAGGTGCAGGAGCGCACGGCTGAGCTGCAGAATGCCAACCAGCAGCTGCGGCAGCTGAGCGACCTGCGATCGCGCTTTGTCTCCATGGTCTGCCACGAGTTTCGCAACCCGCTCAACAACATTGCGCTGACGGTATCGTCGCTCAACCGCTACGACACCCAGCTGCGTCCCGACGAAAAAACCGACTACCTGCTCACCATCAACGCCAACGTTGAGCGCATGACCCAGATGATCGACGACATTTTGGTGATCGGCAAGATCGAGGCCAAGGTGTTGGAGGTCAACCCCAAACCATTAGATCTAGTAGCTTTTTGTCAGGAGCTGTTGGCCGAGGGCGATTACCGGCGGCCCCAGTGCCCAATTCAGTTTGGCTGCCGCAGTCGCCAGGTGCTGGCCTGTTTGGATGAGCGGCTGCTGCGATCGATCCTCAGCAACCTGCTGTCGAACGCGATTCGCTATACCCCAAGCGATCGCCCCATCGGGCTCAAACTGGCCAAGCAGCGGGGCCAAGTCATCTTCAAGGTGCAAGACGAAGGCATTGGCATTCCTGCAGGCGATCGCAGGCAGCTGTTTGAGCCCTTTCACCGCGGCCAAAACGTCAGCAACATTCCCGGCACGGGGCTGGGCCTGAGCATTGTGAAGCAGTTTGTGCAGCTCCAACAGGGCTCTATTAGAGTCACCAGCCGGGTGGGAGTGGGAACTACTTTCACGGTTAGCCTGCCAGCGTAGTGGGCTTACTTAAGAGGTGGCAGGAAGCCTGCGGCTGAGCGATTCGCGAAGCGTAAAACCCACGGCATCCTAGAAACAGGAACCGACTCGGAACGATCCTCGTTCCAGAGTCGCGTCTGGATCCGCTCTGCATTTGCTTTAGGGCGATCGCCCCTGGTGCAGCATCGAATCAGTTAGTCTGTGCCACAATTATCGCCGTGTGATGGAGAGCTGACATTGTGACACAGCAGTTAGGCAAGGGCCTTTTACTAGTCGCGGTGACCCGTTGGACGAGGTCTTTGACCATTGCAGGGTTAGTCGGGGTGGGCCTGCCCATGCTGCCGATCTTGGCCCAGGCTGAGATTCCATCTGGGCAAAACCAGCCTGCTGGCACCGCCGCTCTTCCCGACAACCTAGAGCTATACCTCGAACTCACTGACGATTCCGAGGCAGAGAGCTTTCCCCTAGTTCCTACCGCCGAGCCAGCGCCCGCTCCCCGCCCTGGGCGGCGGCCCACCCATGTGCCGTCGGCGCCGCCGCTGCCTCCCTCCCAGCGTCCTAGGGTGCTTCAGCCCGTTAATTCAGACAATGCCACAGTAGACTCGCCCAGTCCCACCTCGGGTGACCCCGCCGAGCAGATTGCCCCAGCGGTGATTGAGCTGTCGCCCACCGGACGCCCCCCCAGCCCGGTAGTGTTTCTGGCCATGCAGCAGGAACTCAAGAATCTGATTGGCCGCTTTGAGAGCGCCCTGATTATGGCGAACTCGCTGGATGCGCCCACGGCGCTAACTCTGCCCGATCGCTCACCCGTGCTCACCGCTGCCGCCGACCCGGTGAATGTGGCTGGGGGGAGCAGGGCCTATCTGCACCCTACCCTGGGCGAGGCTCAGCAGCTTTTAAACGATTGGGATGGGCTGCTGGCGGCGGGTAAACACAGCGAGGTGCGCGATCGCTGGCTGGCCACCCGCACTGCCCTGTGGGAGAACTTTCCCACCGAGCGTCCCATTAACCAGGGTGAGATTCGCGCCATGTGGCTCGATCGCGGCACCATTGTGCGAGCCAGATCGCCCCAGGGGCTGAGCGAAATCTTCGACAAACTGGCGGCAGCCGGCATCAACACCGTTTTCTTTGAAACTGTGAATGCGGGCTATACCGTCTACCCCAGCCAAGTGGCCCCCGAGCAAAACCCCCTTACTCAAGGCTGGGATCCCCTTGCTGCCGCCGTGGATTTGGCCCACCAGCGGGGCATGACCCTACACGCCTGGGTGTGGGTGTTTGCGGCGGGCAACCAGCGCCATAACCGCCTGCTCAACCAGCCCGCCGACTACCCCGGCCCGCTCATCTCACGCCACCCCAGCTGGGCCGCCTACGATAACAGCGGCAGCCTCATCCCCCGCGGGCAAGACAAGCCTTTCTTAGACCCCGCCAACCCCGAGGTGCGTAGCTACCTCACCCGGCTGATGACCGAAATCGTCACCAACTACGACGTCGATGGCCTGCACCTCGACTACATTCGCTACCCCTTTCAAGACCCTGGGGCTAACCGCACCTACGGCTATGGCGAAGTCGCTCGCTGGCGCTTTCAGAGCATGACCGGCGTTGACCCCACTACCATCAATCCCCGACCCGACGATGCCCTGGAACGCAACCAGCAGATTCAGCAGCAGGTGCTTTGGGAGCGCTGGAACGAGTTTCGCGTGCAGCAGGTGACCTCGTTTGTGCAATCCATCTCCAGCACCCTGCGGCGGCAGCACCCTGAGCTGGTCATGTCGGCGGCGGTGTTTGCTAACCCCGAGCACGAGCGGTTGCAGCGCATTCAGCAAGACTGGGGAGCTTGGGCCAGAGCCGATTACCTCGACTGGGTAGTGCTGATGAGCTACGCGGGCGACACCAGCCGCTTTGAGCGCATTGTCTCCCCCTGGTTGGTGAATGAATCCTTTGGCTCAGCCTTGGTGATCCCAGCGATTCGCCTGCTGAACCTGTCGAATGCCGCCACCCTCGACCAAATGCAGGCCAGCCGCGACCTACCCACCCCCGGCTATGCCCTGTTTGCTGCCGCCGATCTAAATAGTGAATTAAACGCCGTGCTGGCCCAAACCCAGAGCGGCAGCCCGCCTGGCCTCACTACTCCCTATGCCATGGCCGCTAGCCGCTACGCTGCCCTCCAGCGCGAGTGGAGTTGGCTGCTGGCTCACCAGCGCCTCTGGATGGATCGCAATGCCCTAGAACCTTGGATTAGCCAGGTCAACAATCTGGGCAGCGAGTTTGACGTCCTGGCCCAAGAGCCATCGCGGCGCAACCTAGAAACTGTGAAAGCCGAACTGGCTAGGGTGCGCGCCTCGGTGAACCAGGGGATGTCGGTGGATACGGCAAATAGTGGCTATAGGGTGCGCTCGTGGCAGCATCGGCTGGCTGCGATCGAACAGTTGCTAGAGCATGGAGAGAAAACTCAGCCGTAACAGTGAAATGCGTTGGGTAAGCACCATAGCCAGAGAGCTAGGTCATGAATATCAAACTTTGGTAGGAGAAGCCCCTAAAAGCCTTAGAGGGCATATCTAGCGAAGAATTTTATAGGGAGATTTGGTTTGGACAAGGAGAAAAAGCGTCTTCTCTATAAGAATTGTCTTGTAATCTCCTTGACGACTTCATGCTTGAAGATTTTGTTTATTAACAAATGGTTTGCTGTCCGAAACTCAAGTTTTTAAGGAGAGAACTTATAAGTAAGATGCAAGCTTTCAAGAATAAAATATTTTTCTACCCTAATCCTCAAAACATTTTGGACGATCAACTGTAGAAAGAAATTTCTCGACTTGCAGCTCGTTCCAATGAAGGTTTTCGCAAGTGAAGGTCAAGCTAGTACTCGCTTCCATTTTCTAGTTTTGAGCTAATCCTAGACTGGCTCGAAACTCGACTGACCGCGATCTATTGTCAAACTGTTTAGTGGACAATGTGTATGATTCGGCCACGTCAGAGGTGGACATCGGGCTCGACCATAGTCCGCCTTCGCAAAGCTCAAACTTTGCTGGGTAACGACATAGTTATTGACTACGTTGAGGAAATCACTAGTATGACGCAGAGAACATTGGCCCTATCAGCCGGGGGCATTCAAATCAGCGGATGCACAGGCCCCATACTGAAACCTCTAATTCACAACAATTAACTGGTTAATAATTGCAACCCAACAATTGTCATGAACGATAGACGGACAGCAGTTAAAGACTTTGGGGATCTTCGGGTAGGGGTACGGTGAAGTTGGCTTGTTTAGCTATCAACTCTAGAAATTTAGCAGTGCTGCGATCGGGGTCGTAGACCCCGTTTTCCCATTCGCTGACGGTTTGGCGACGTACGCCCATTTGCTCAGCAAACTCCATCTGAGTAAGGCTCATATGCTTGCGCAGGGCACGAATAGCATCTTGCTGCCAAACGATTTTGCCGTCTTTTTGCTCAATGTTGTACTGGGACTCAAACTTGCGAAAGGTAACAGTTTTACTATCTACATCAATGGCGTAGACGTGGTAGCCCGCTCCTACCCAGGCTCCAGCTTGGAGAGCGGCGGGGGTATCACGGTTACTCCACCAGTTTTTGCGCTCAACGGCTGAGTGGGGTAGCGGGTTCCCAAGCAAGTCCTCGATGTCGGTAAAGGTCAGCAAAACTTCAGCCTTGCCAGAGGTCTTTAGGTGATTAAACAGAGGATAGTACTTGCTGCCGGGTTTCATAGGTGGGCGCGATCGCGACTCAATCTCAGCGGTTAACCATATGACTCTCTATAATGACGCAAAAACCTGACTTAATGACCGCAAGATTGGCAAGACATGAAGAATTTCTGATCTGGATGGTTCACCGCATCTCCCGAAGTTAACTGTCTTTAAGGAGAAGAGCGGTCGCTATTTACGATTACATCGTGAATGCTGTCCTTGCGCCAAATATTTTCTCTGTTGCGCTGACATCCATAGATTCGTTACGGTAACAAAGCTGACTCTGCTCGATATCGCCTCATCACCTATGGCCCGCCCTGAACTCGACCCATACACTATTGACCGCGTCATCGAAATGGCCTAGGAAGATCGCACACCCTTTGAGGCAATTGAGACTCAGTTTGGGCTAGCAGAGAAACAGGTGATTGCCATCATGCGTAGCCACATGCAGCCCTCTAGTTTTCGCCTGTGGCGGAAGCGGGTGACGGGGCGCAATACCAAGCATCAGCACAAGCGAGACTTTGCCCTAGGCCGGTTTAAGTCGGCTAACCAAAAATAGAGGCGTGGCATCTCATCTGCAGGCCAAGCCCTGCGACTTGTGCCAGGCCCCAGCGACAGTGCGGTACCGCATTCAATGTGCCCCTGGGGCAATCTGGGTGTTGGCCTGCCCCCACTGCCAAAAAACTCAAAGTGAGCAGAACCCCAATTATCGCTATGGCGGCACCTGGAAAGCTCGCCTCAAGAAGGGCTAGCCCCCACCGATTTCTATTGCCGTAGTTGCTTTTCTCTAAACCCAAAAAGACTCTGTAAAATCACCTAGACTTGTTTCAAGCTTATTAGAAATCTTGGTGATTCTTCACAGACCAAGATTAAACCAGGTTATGTTGAGGGAACTATAGGTGTAACCGTTAATCGCCTAATGCACATAGCCATGAAAACTTCCACAGTTCTGGTGCATTCAACCCTTGCCCAAGCTCCCGCCGCCAGTCGGCCCCAGCTTGATAACCCTTGGATGCTCTCGTCTGGGGGGTTACTAGTACTATTGCTAGGGTTGGGTGTTTATTCTCACCTGCAAACTCTCCGCCTGATGAAGCAGCTCAAATTTGAAACCTACAAAAATCAAGAGCTGCAAAAAAAGGTCAAACTAGCGCTCAAAACCATCAGCAAGATGGAGCAAAACCCTGACCTAATTCACTCGCGCGAATTTAACCTCGACTACCTGCGCATGCGCATGGACGAAGAGCATTTCCACACGTCAATTGTGAACCAGCTCAAGGTCAAAGTTAAGCAAAAAATTAGCGTCGCTCTGCGTCCTCGACAAGCTGAAGAAGGGCTGATCGGTGTTGCCAGCAAGCCCCGCGTGGTAGATGAGATATTCGATGTTGAGTATGCCCCTCAAGACAACCCCACTGCGAGAAAGCGAGTGCTGTTTCGCATTCAAATTCGGCTGGCCAAGCTGCCGACCCAGGCCACCTCTTCGACCATCGGCCAGCTGGTTGAATGCATTGAAAACTTTATGAGCCCCGATGCCGAAGAAACCCACTGGCAGCCCACTATTCAGGGCCGCATTGCCAATATGCATTGGGACCAAAAGGCCAAGCCCACTCCTCTGCTGGTGATTGAACAATCTAGCGAAGGGGCCAATGTGACGTTGCGCAGCCGCAATGAGCTGCCGGCCAGCATGAGCAGCACCAGCAGCGTGCCCAAAAAGAAACCGGCCTAAGCGCGCTGCGCCCGGTTGACTACAGTCAATTGGTCAATAGACAGCGGATGCCATTGCGGTGACATCCGCCACTGGTGCTGGGGCCGATCGCGCCTCAGCCATATCCGAGAGAATGGCGTCGAGCAGCTGCTCACGCAGATCGGGAATGACCGCTAGGGCCCGAGTCCAGTCGGGAATTTGAGTGCCGGTCGGGTCGTCGAGGTACTGATTGCCGGCTTCTAAAATCACCTGTTCAAAGGTTTCGATGGTGATTTCTTCTTGGTGGCGATCGTACTCTAGACCGTTGAAGCGGGCATCGACGAAATACTGACGGGCGAGGTTTTGGGCCTCGCGGCGATACTTAATCCGCAGGGCGCGAATGTGATCTTGGCCAATCACCACCTGCTCGGTTTCGGTCAAGGTTCTAAACACCGACTGCAAAATGTCGCGGCACATTTTTTGCAGCCCCGAGTTGGTTGAGCTGCCTAGGGTCTGGTGCTTGTGCTCAAAGACGCCCAGGTCGATTTGGGCAATGCGCTTGAGGGAGACGTTGCGATAAACCTCAGCCAGCAGGCCCACTTCTAACCCCCAGTTGCCAGGGATGCGGGTGGTCAGCGCCAGGTCGGCGGAGAGGGCAAACTCGCCGGAGAGGGGGTAGCGGTAGGCGTCGAGGTAGCGCAGATAGTCGCGGTAGCCAAACAGCTCCATCAGTGAGGTGATCAGCGGGGTCACAAAAAGCCGGGTAACCCGACCGTGCATGCTGCGGGGATCGCCGCCTACGCGAGCGTAATAGGCTTTGCTGAAAGCGATGCCAAAGTCTTGCTCCAGTAGGGGATAGAGCAGCTTGAGAGGGTAGGCGCGATCGTAGGTGACAATGTCGGCATCATGGAGGGCGATCGCCGCCGCGTGTAGAGAAGCCACCCCCAGCCCCAGCCACACAGCCCGGCCTTTACCCTTAAACCGCAGCAGGTCTAGCCCCTTGTCTTGGAGGGTTTGCAGAATGTCGGTAATGCGCGGGCCATTCTCCCACAGAACAAAGGTGGGCTGGGGCAGCGGCTCGAAGAACTGCACCGCATGGCGATACTGCTCAAAGGTATCGGCGTAGAGGCAGACAATAACGTTATTGACAAAGGGAGAGTGACTGAGGTGGTCGCGAATGGTTGTCAGGGCCGGGCGCTCTAGCTCTTCGTAGAGCGATGGAATCAGCACGGCGGTAGGGTTGGTTTGGCTAAGTTCGGTGAGACGCTGCTCTAAACGCTCGAAATCGTACCCCAGGTCGTGGATGGTGGTGATTAGCTCTTGCTTATAGTCCATGCCCTGATATCCCTAAAATGCTAGGTCTCATCATAGGGATAAGTGGCGATCGCAAGATGTCTGAATCACTACCCGATGCTCAACCGCCGCCCGGCGATCGCAGATTGCACCCTAGGCAAAGTCGTGGGCCAAAATCGCCTGACCGCGACGGTAGAGCTCCTCGGCATAGCCCGTCCAGGTGCCCTGGCCCCAGTAGCGAAAGCAGCTGGTTTGCAGCAGCAAATTGTGAATCAGGGCGTTGCGATAGCGGTGCTGGCGCTCTAGATCATCGCCTCGCTCGGGTTGACGAGCCATGGTTCGGTGAAATTGGGCAGACAGGCGCTGCATGGGGTCGAGCACGTTGTCGTAGCCCTGCACCCAGCTGCGATCGCCCGTCCAAGAGCCGCCTTCCATGGAAAAATTGCTGTCTTCGGCGCGGAGGGTGGCGATCGCCTCCGCCACGGCATCGGGGCCGCTGGCGTCACCCATAGCTTGCCAAAGCCGTGACTGCCCCACCGCCTGACAGATCGGGAAGGTCTCTGGTCCGGCCCCCGCCGCTGCCAACAGCTCTAGGTATTCGGTGCCGTTAAAGCCCACTACACCCCGGTGACCGCCCCCCTGCTCGCGCATTTCGTACCACGATCGCATAAAGGCGCTGGGGAACTCATTCATCATCACGCCGCCGTTTTCGCCGTCGCTGATTTGGCTGACCAACTGCGGCACCGTGGCGTTGCCGAGGGCAACCTGGCTCAGGGTCTTAGCTTCCCAGTAGGGCTGCATCTGACCCACTAGCTTAGTGTCAGACCCTTGGGTTTTGATCAGCACCACAATTTCTTCGACCTCGCCCTGGGCGTTGCGGGCGATCAAGCGGTGGGGCAGGTGGGGCTGCGATAGACCATGACCCTCTACCGATTCCACTGTGTGCTCTTGCACCAGCATCCAGCGGTAGCCGCAGTCTTTGAGGGTTTTGACAAAAGCGTAGAGCACATCGGGATGGTTAGGCAGGTGCATCTCCGGCGGCGAAAAACCTCGTACCCGAGCCAGGGCTTCGGCCCCAAACAGAGCGGCAAAGTGGTGCTGCCAGGCGCGAATGTGCAGCTTGAGGTCAGGCACGGGGGTCGAGGGCACTACCGCGTGGCCCCAGCAGGTGCCTAGCCATTCGACGTAGGGTTGATAGGTGGGGTCGCAGGCCAGTCGACGCAGCTTAGCCAGAATATCTTGCCGGTCCATCTGCTGGAGGCCCCACAGCAGGGTGCCTGAGTAGTCGAGCATGACGCGGGGGTTGCAGCCCTGGTTCACCAGCTCTGGAATGAAGTCGCCTAGGCGGGCGTAGCAGTAGGCGAAAGTGCCGGCGTTGTGGTTGTCCCCGTCGTAGGGGTGCTCAAACATGTACTGGAGGTGGTTGATGAGCTCACCCGTGGCCCCAGCGGGAATGGTGGGCTGGTGCATGTGCAGGGCGATCGCAAACCCCGCCGAAATATCTGCCAGGTTCAGGTTGGTGCGGGGCAAAAACACCGGCTCCGGGTTGGCCATGATGCCGGCAATATCGGCCTCTCGACCCGACAGCGGGGGCAGCCCGTCTTCAAGGGCGGGCCAGTCTATAGGGGAGAGCATAGCGCTGGTCATCCAGAAACCTCCGGGAATTGGCCTCCCGTACTTCGGGCGAGCCTATGGTCACTATTTAGTGTTACACCGGTTGAAGCACTTACACCACCGCCAGTAACATTTCGTGGCGGTGGGAATCGCCTCTCAGTAAAGGAAGCCGAAAACAGGCCTTTGTCTCTATCGAAAGAGGTATTGCAGAGTCGGTCACGCGATCGCAGAGCATGCAGCAGGGTCGGCTCTATTGCCCTAGCTGAGCCGATCGCCATGGCGACGATAAAAAACGCTAAGTCCCTTTGATACAAAGAGACAGAATCGGTATGCTAACCCTCATCTCGGCTGGGCATCAGGGCAGATTTGTGCCGGGCTGCAAGCAAATCTCAACCCCACAAAATGCCTGAACCACTGACACGACAGCTCATTCCCCTAGCAGAAGATTTCTTTTGCGATGGTCACTACTACCTGCTCACCTCTACGAGCCTAGGGGGCAGCGGGCTCACAGCCGAGGAGTTATCCAATGTCTTGGGTCAAGCAGATGAGCAAGCCATCAACAATCTGCTGATGCGCGGCATTTGCATACCTCTATTTTTTGATGGCGATTGTGCACTGGATGGCCATACAGCGATTGTCTTGGGCAACCTGACCGAGCCGGAAGAGCATAATTGGATTGCAAAGCTGGCTTGGAAACTAACGATTCCCTGCGGCAAATTTGTCATTCACTGTGGAAGGGGTGATGCAGACGAGTTAGCCTATGCGATCGCAGGAAATCCGCCTGAGCCAAACTATCGAATTTTCCAGATTATTGACGTTCCCCCAGGCAAATACTTAGTACAAATCTGCGCTTATCTCTCCAGCATGACTGTGCAGCTATCGCTGAAAGAACACGATAAACACGGGAACTTAAAAAAAGAATACTGACCTAAAAGAATGGTACCAACGCCATCGTCCTGGATTGGCTGGCGTGGGCTACATTATCCAACTGACTTCTCTTAAAACGGAGCCTCCCTTGCCTAAGCTTGTGCCTGAAATTGGCTGGTGCGGAACATTTGAGTTTCGTCCACTAAGCTTTGACTAACGCCGATCAAATCAAAGATTTTAGATAGCTTTGAACAACCTAAAAATAAATGGATTCAGCCTGTGAGTCGGGCCGAATCCATTAGGATGTCTAAGTGTGTTGAGCTAGCAACTGAGTTTTTGAATTTCAATTGACAGCATTTTTAGAGTTACCTATTTAAGGTAGCTAAAATCCTAGCAGACTACGCCCAAGAAGACCTATTCCATAAGCGTTTAGTTGAACCTATAACAAACGTTTGAATAGCCTAAACTGCAAAAATTGCTACATTTTGGGGTTCCCTCCCTGAGTAGGTTGAGTGGGTTATGACTATGATTTCCACAGTGTTTTGAGTTCCGGAGAGTAATCAGACGTGGGTATTCGGATTCTGGCAACGTTGGCGATTGCCCTTTGCTTAACCCTAGGGCTATTTCCAGGAGAGGCATGGGCACAGGCCCCTGACCCGCTTGAAGCGGCAGCTGCAGCCCAAACTGCGGCAGATACAACATTCATGTTGTTCTGTACAGCTTTAGTACTTTTAATGACGCCGGGCCTGGCGTTTTTCTATGGCGGTTTTGTACGCTCTCTCAACGTTCTTAATACGTTGATGATGAGTTTTGTACTCATGCTGCTCGTTGGCGTCACCTGGATTCTGTGGGGATACAGCCTGGCGTTTGCTCCTGGAACGCCCTTCATCGGCGGATTGCAGTGGCTCTTTCTAAATGGGGTTGGGCTAGAGACTACTGACTACTTGCTTGGGTCTGAGCCAGAGGCCGTCGTATCCTATGCTGCGACAGTTCCCCACCAAGCATTCATGATGTTTCAGGGCATGTTTGCCATCATTACGCCTGCCCTAATTTCGGGAGCTTTGGTAGGGCGACTAAAGTTTAAGACCTATTTCTGGTTTGTTTTACTGTGGTCCATATTCATTTACTGCCCTTTAGCTCACATGGTGTGGGCCAAAGGCGGATTTATGGGTCTATATGGTGGCTTTGGTGCCCTTGATTTTGCTGGCGGCACCGTTGTCCACATTAGTTCTGGAGTTTCTGCCTTGGTGGCGGCCTTAGTTTTAGGCAATCGCAGAAGCTACCCCAGTGGGCTCACAGCGCCCCACAATGTACCTTTCATTATGTTGGGGGCTGGCCTGCTTTGGTTTGGCTGGTTCGGGTTTAACGCAGGCAGCGCCTTAGCTTCGGGAGGGTTAGCCACTGTTGCCTTTGTTGCTACCAACTGTGGTGCTGCGGCAGCAGGTCTAGTTTGGATTTTGATGGAGTGGGTGTTGACAGGTAAGCCGACGGCGGTGGGTCTGGCCACGGGTCTGGTTGCCGGTCTAGTAGGCGTTACCCCTGCGGCTGGTTTTGTGACTCCGGTGGCGGCCTTATTAATTGGGGGCATTACTGCGTTTTGCTGCTACTACGCCATTCGCATCAAAAACAAAATGGGTATTGATGATGCCCTAGATACTTTCCCCGTGCACGGAGTTGGAGGGACTGTAGGGGCAATTCTGACCGGGGTTTTTGCCAGTACCGATGTGAATGAGTTTGGCGCCAATGGCCTGCTCTACGGAAATCCGGGACAACTGGTGAAGCAGATAGTAGCAGTCGCGATCGCCTATGTGATTGCTGGCGTGGGCACCTTTGTCTTGCTCAAAATTCTGCATGCAATTATGGGGTTACGGGTTTCCCCTGAGGTAGAAACCCAAGGTTTGGACCCCGCAGAGCATAGTGAGGTTGGGTACGGTGAGCAGTTAACTTCTGATTTCACTGCGACAACTACCAGTCACCCCAGTCATTAGCCGACACTGTAAACGGTGCCTTTTCAAACAGCAGGAGCTAGAGTACTAGAAGGCTGAGTATTCTGGCTCCTGTCGTTTTTGGGGGCAAGCTAACCCTGCGCATTGCCATGGTTGACCGACCGATTCATCCAAGCCCCCATCAATTGCGCCAAATTCCCCAATTAAGCATTCTTTGGATAACGGGCGGCTTATTTACAGGCATTATATTGCTGGAGCTAATCTCATCAGCAGATTATGTCTTTAGCTATCTGTACATTGGCCCCATTCTGCTCGCCACCCTACGATTAAGCTCACGTTTTGCATTTCGTTTGACGCTGCTGGCGTCGTTTTTAACCCTCTTTAATTTGTGGATTCCCGGTAGCCACATCATTACCCCCTACACGATCGGCAATCGAATTATTGCAGTTGCTGCGATAGTGGTGGCGGGGGTGCTAAGCCATCGTAATCGCTCCTATGAGGAAGCTATTGCCCAACAGCAAACAAAGCTACAGCTACAAGAACAACTGGCCACCTTTCGGGAAAATTTTGTCTCCACCTTGACCCATGACCTTAAAACGCCTTTGTTGGGGGCGATAGAAACGCTAGAAGCCTTTCAGCAGGAGCGTTTTGGCCGTGTCACGGAGGCTCAACAACAGGTGTTGGCAACCATGATGCGCAGCCAGAAAACTAGCCTGCAACTAGTTGAAACTGTACTAGACATCTACCGTAATGATGCAGAAGGAGTTCAGCTCAGAAGATCGCCCGTCAATTTAGTTGAATTGATAGAACAAGTTGTTGATACTTTAAGCGATCTGGCATCGAGCTACCGGGTTTCAATTAGCTTCAGCCCAACAGCTATAGCGGCAGAGGCCTGCTGGGTTGATGGAGATTGTTTGCAGCTTCACCGGGTAATATCAAATTTGTTAATTAATGCTATCTATCACTCACCTATAGATGGCAGAGTTGACATCGTTTTAGAATCTTGGCAGGATTCTGAACCCAATCAGCAGGTGGTGAAAGTATTAGATGAAGGGTTAGGGATTCGTCCAGAAGAGCTGCCCCAGCTGTTTGAGCGATTCTACCAGGGGTGTAGCGATCGGCAGGCAAAGGGTTCGGGTTTGGGTCTATACTTGTCTCGACAGATTATTGAGGCCCACGGTGGCACAATTTGGGCTGAAAACCGTGTTCCTTGCGGAGCGGTATTTGGCTTCAGTCTGCCGGCATAATACAGCTGACTCCCCTTACGAATATTGACCATGGACGCTCCACGGCTGCGAGTTCTCTTGGTGGAAGACGATGAACTATTTCGCCTAGGGTTGCGAATGAAATTGCAGCAGGAAGCCGATATCGACAGTGTGACAGAGGCTGGAGACGGCGAAACGGCGATCAAACTGGTGGAGCAGCATGAGTTTGATGTAGTTTTGCTCGATATTGGACTGCCTAGAATCGGCGGAGTTGAGGTCTGCCGGCAGATCAAACAACAATATCCCCAGTTGCCAATCTTGGTGCTTACATCCCGGACTGATAGCGTCCTAATTAATCAGTTAATTGCGACGGGAGTGCGAGGATATTTTTTGAAAGGCGGTGCTCCAGAAACTCTGGTATTGGCCTTGCGATCGGTGATTGCTGGTGCCTCTTGGTGGGACCACACGGCAACTCTTGAAATTCAAGGTATTGCCCAATCAAAAAGAGCCCCTGAGTTTCTGTTGACGCCGCGAGAAAAACAAATTTTGCAGCTCATTACGGTAGGCAAGACAACCCAAGAAATTGCCGAAGCTTTCTACATTACCCCAGGCACAGTCAGAGTTCATATTCACGCCATTCTGCAAAAGCTGGATGTGCGCGATCGCACCCAGGCCGCCCTCCTTGCGCTGCAAAAAGGCCTGATTACCTCGCCCTCTAATGCCTAAGTTCTGCTTGGACAAGGGCTTGAGTCATTAGCAACACGCGAACAGCCCGCCACTCTAGTCCGGCGAAGGTCAGTAACGCTAGACCAGCGCAGCAATTGCTAAACCGCCCCAACGGTGCTCCACCGCTCGATAGGAAACTGTTTCACAGCTCTAAACTAGCCAAATGTAGGCCAGTGCCAGGGTCAGCAGGGTGAGCGGCAAACCAAAGCGCAGGTGCTGCCAGAAAGTGACGGCATAGCCCTCCCCAGCGGCAGCTTCCACAACGATCAGGTTGGCCACCGAGCCAAATAGGGTGAGATTGCCCGCCAAGGTAGAGCCTGCCGCCAGCAGCAGCCAGCTTTGGGTGTCTTCTGGGGCAATCAGCCCTTGAATCAGCAGGACCGCAGGCACGTTGGAGATCAGGTTAGAAAGCCCTGCTGTTGTTACTAGCAGGCCGGCGGGGTGAGCGACCCACGGAGCGACGGCATCGAGCACCTGAAGCGATCGCACCGCCTCGGTGAGAATAAACAACCCCGAAAACATGACTAGCAGCGACCAATCGACCGCCCCCAGCACCCGCTGAGGTTTGATGCGGCGGGTAATCAGCAGGGCGGCGGCGGCCAAAAAGGCCGACTCGGCCAGGGGAAGACCCACAACAAACGCGGTTAGCATTAGAGCAGATACCACCGTGGTTTTGACAAGCAGCGGTCGGTGCAGGCGCAGGCGGGGCAACACTGGCGATGGGCAGGGAGTCAGCGATCGCACCTCCGGGTAAATCAACCACAGCAAGCCGACTTGTAAGGACAACCCCATTACTGCGATCGGCAGCAGCGCCTGAGCAAAAGCCAAGTAGCCAATGTTTGAAAACGACCCCACTAAGATGTTCTGCGGATTGCCGCTGAGGGTGGCAAGGGAGCCAGTGTTGGTCGCCCCGGCGATCGCCAGCAGGTAGGGTACCGGGTTGAGCTTGAGCGCCCGGGTGAGCTGTAGGGTCAGCGGCGTGCTCACCAGGGCCAAGGTGTCGTTGAGAAACACCGCCGACAGCGCCCCCGTGCCCAGGGTCAACAGCACCAGCAGGCCCAGGGGACTGCTGGTCAAGCGCAGCAGTTGCACCAGGGCCAGATTAAAAAAACCGGCGTAGGAGAGGTAGGCGTTGACCACCATCATGCTGAGCAAAAACACGATGGTATTGGCATCAATGGCGGCCCACGCGGCTTCTAAAGACAGGGTGCCCAGGGCCACCAGCACCGCCGCGCTGACCAGGGCGATGGTGGCCCGATTCATGCGCAGGCCCGGCACGTAGCCCAGTGCCAGCCCCAAGTAGCTGAGCACCAGCACCAACCCCTGCCCCAGAGTCAGCCAGTTTGAGGTCAATGTCATACCAGAGGCCAGAAATATGGCGAAAGAATGAAAATAGAAGAACGAAAATTAAGAAATGCCTCCTAGATTAAATCGTGGCATTTGGGTTTGTCCTAACTTCGACTAAACCTGATTCATTGGCGACTCCCCTCCTCTGCTAACTGCGCTAAACCACTAGCTGGGGGTGAGCCGACTGGGGCGGGTTGAGCTCAATGGTGGCTACTACCTGCCCATGATCGGACTGCCAGGGTTCGATCGTTTCATCTAGCAGAGTTTGGTCGAACAGGTGGTCGTTAAACACCGACACATAGGTGACGCGGCCAATGCGATCGCGGTTTTGGGCCGAAAACTCTTCGCTCACCATAATGTGGTCAAGGCTGTCGTAGTGGCCGTTATGAATGTAGGTGTAGTAGTGGTCGCCGTAGCCCAGCCGGGCCTGAATGTCTTTGACCTGATAGAGCAGCACGTCCCACACGGGGGCTTTTTTGCGGTAGGGCCAAGATTCCCAGGGGGGGTGCCCAGTTACGATCTGGGTGGTGACGGCGGTGTGGTTATCGTTGACGTCGCCCATGACAATCACTGGATAGCGGCGATCGCGCAGCCCCTCCATCAGCAAAAACCGCAGGGCAGCGGCCTCGGCGGTGCGGCGAATCAGCGAGCGGGCGTGGCCCTTGGCAATTTCGACCGGATCGCTGCGATCGACACCGTTGGTCATCATTGGCCGCTTTGACTTCAGGTGCACCACAAACACGGTGCAATGAATCGTCTCTGTCAGGGCCAAATCGACCGCTAATACCGGGTGCGAAAACCGCCGAATTGGGATCTCAGCCCCCTCTAGATCCAGCACGCTTTCGGGCGGAAAGTTGTCGTACATGCGCTGCCCCAGCACTGGAAACCGAGTCGCCAGCGCCACCCCAGGCCCCCGCCCAAACCCCTCGGCCATAACAACTTCATGCTGCTGGTGGTATTCACTGCGGTGCAGAGCTTCTTTCAGCGCTCCCCGATGAAACACCTCCTGAAAGCCGCAGATGTCCACCTTCATGCGATCGAGCTGGGCCCCAATCCAGGTGAGCTTTTTCAGGTAGTTAACCTGGGAATGGACTTCGCCAGGGTAAAACTCGCGATCGGGCAGCATCAGGTTGTTGAGGTTGAAGGTGCCGACGCGAAACTGATTGCGTTCCATAGCTGCCGCTGAGTGGGGGTGCGTTTAAGAATAGCGCCGTTGCCGCCAGTGGCTATAGATGCCGTTCAAGGGATGGGAGGATTGGGCAAGGGTTCGTTGGAGAGGGGCTCGATCGCCATGTCTTCAGGGGCGTTAGTTTCAGCAAACTGGGCGTCTTGCAGCGTTAGCTTGATGGCCGCTAAAACTTGAGAGGTGACCTGCAAAAATGACTGTTTTCGAGAATTCACCCAAAACTGCGCCTCAAGGTTTACGGTGCTGGGAGTCAGTTCTCGCACCAGCACAATGGGTTCGGGGTCAAGCTCAACCCCTTCAACTTGCTTCATCTGCTGCTGAATGCGGTTGAACAGGTCGGGCAGATCGGCGTTGTGGTCAATGCCCACGGTGACACTGCTGAGGCGCACGGGCGAGGCGGTGTTGTTGGTAATGCTGCTCTGAAATACTTCCTGATTGGGAATGTAGACCAAGCGGCCGTCGTAGGTTTGCACCGTGGTGGCCCGCAGCTGAATTTGAGTCACCGTGCCCTCGAAATTGTTAATGACGATCTGGTCGCCAATGCGAAAGGGCCGGGTGGCCAGCAAAATCACCCCAGATATGTAGTTGCTCAACACATCGCGCAGGCTAAAGCCGATGGCGACACTGGTCAGGCCCAAAGTGCCAAGCAGAGCGGCAAAGTTGAGCCCCATTACGCCTAGGGCCACTACAGATCCTAAGGTCCACACGCCGCCATAGCAGAGGCGGCTGATCAGCTCTTCGGTGGTGCGATCGCCCTCGGTTTTTGAGGCCCACACCAGCACGGCGTGGCGCACTACCGCCGCTAGCAGCCAGGTCAGCACTAGCACCACCAGCGCCCCCAGTAGTGCGGGTAGGTTATCTAGGGTGTTTCTCACCATCTGCTGAGAGGTGCCGCGAATGCGATAGGACACCGCCGCCGCCAGATTAGTACGGGCCATCGCCTGGTTGAGCAGGTCGGCCCAGCGCTGAGCCAGGGTGGCCATATCAGTGTCAAAGTCCAGCGCGTCTTGCTCGGTCACAGTCATGATCACCCGCTGGTTGACTTGCAGGGTGGCCAGGTCGCGATCGCCATCAACGTTGACGGTAATAGGGTCTGGGTTATCGGTCTGGTTGAGCAAAGCGGCAATGCGCCGGTTGATTTGCCCGGCCCGCTCAACCGCGCTAACATCGGGCAAACCTCCCACCTGCAATACGGGCTGCCCCTGCACCAGTACGTCGGCAAAAAATTGCTCCGCTGGCTCTACCGCTGTTTGAGCAAAGGCGGGCAGTCCAGCGTGGGGCACCGGCCAGCTAAAGATCAAGGCCAGTCCTAGACCGAGCGCTAGCAGCCAGAGCCGCCGATGGTTCTGTCTTCCCAAAGCCATACTGTTGTTTAACTCCGCTAGGCCCATTACCCGGCAGTTCTTGCCCGGCAATCCTTCATTCAACCCCATCTCGGGCGCTATGGCACACCCCACCTTGGCCTCAACCCACCGCCGACTCTTGATTACTGGTGCTAGCGGCTTTTTGGGCTGGCATCTGGCCCGCGCAGCCCAGGCGACCTGGCAGGTCGAGGGCACCTACCACCGCCACGTTCCGCCGCTGCCAGGGGTCAAGCTGCACTGTATTGATCTGACTGATGTGATCGCTCTCAACGAGTGGCTTACACAGGTCGCCCCCGACGCCGTGATCCACACCGCTGCCCTGTCGCAGCCCAACCGCTGTGAGCAGGAGCCCGACCTCTCCTACGCCATGAATGTCGAAGCGACGCGGGTGCTGGCTCAGTTTTGCGGCAGCCACCAAATTCCCTTGGCCTTTACCTCTACCGACCAGGTGTTTGACGGCCTGGCGGCTCCCTACGACGAAACCTCGCCTCCCAACCCCATCAGCGTCTATGGTCGCCACAAGGTCGAAGCTGAGACCATCATTCAGGCCTTACACCCCGCCGCTGTGATTTGCCGCATGCCGCTGCTGTACGGTCCGCCCAGCCCGACGGCAGAGTGCTTTTTGCAAGGCTTCTTGCGCACGCTGGAAGCAGGGCAGCCCCTACATCTGTTTACCGACGAGTTTCGCACTCCGGCCTACGTCGAAGATGCCGCTCTTGGCCTGCTGCTCGCCCTCGAAAAAACCTCTGGCCTGCTGCACCTTGGCGGTCCCGATCGCATCAGTCGCTACGACTTTGGCCTGCGGATGGCCGAGGTCTTTGGCCTCGATAAAGACCTCATTCTGGCCAGCAAACAGGCCGATGTGACCCTACCTGCCCCCCGCCCGCCCGATGTGTCGTCTGCCAGCCAAAAGGCGTTTGAGTTGGGTTATCGCCCGCGCGGCATCATGGCGGGGTTGACAGCTGTGAAAGAATGGTCGCTAAGCTCTCGCACTCAATAAACCTTTGGGGCTTGGAGCCTGTGCATTCTCACCCCCTGCTGCCATGGATGATGACAAGCTGCCCCCGGTTTGGCAAAGGATTCTGATGCTCAGTGGTCTAGCGGCAAGCATTTTAGTGCCCCTGATTATCGGCATGGTGGGGCACAGCAATCGATCGATTCAGGCTAATAACATGGGCTTGCGCTCCGTTGATGTGCTTGGAGAACCGCCCCGCTCTGAAGCAGAAAGCCTAGGCAAGTGGGCGGTTAGGCTGATCAACGGCCACTCTCACGCGCCGCTGCCCGAGGTCGCCCAGCAGGAGCTTCAGCTAGAGACGCCGGGGGTTGATCTGGTGGCCACCTTCGAAGGCGTCAGCTTGGCTGAGGACGGGAAGATTTATCCCTACGATGACGGCTTGGGCAACCAGATCATCGGTTACGGGCACCTGATCCAACCCCATGAGCAACAGTCAGGGACCATTGACATCGACGGCGCATTGGTACCCTTTGCCAAGGGTATTAGCCAAGCCCAGGCTAAAACTCTGCTCGATCAAGACTTGAAGCCAATTCGCCAAAAAATCGACGATCTTGTTACCGTTGAGCTTACCAACAACCAGCGCGATGCCTTAGCTTCATTCGTGTATAACATTGGGCTACAGGCTTTTGAAGAAAGCACGCTGCTGAAAAAGCTCCATGCTGGCGAGTACGATGCCGTGCCCACAGAACTGATGAAGTTTACTAAGGCTGGCGGTGAGGAGTTTCCTGGCTTAGTTAACCGGCGTAAAGCCGAAGTTGAGCTGTGGAACACACCCGATGCCTCTACCCAAGAGTAGAGTCCTGCGTTGTGCTGTTAATCACCAAAAGTTGTTCTAGGCACTGGTTTGGCAGAATCTGCACGGCTTGACATCTATTGAGAGATAGACGCCAGGATTAAAAACTGTAAAGTAAATTAAAACCCAGCAGCTTAGGGAATTCAAGGCATGGTTGTTCAACGGTTTCGATCGGCCAGGGGTCTCCTTGGCCGCTCATCAGGGCTTTTAATCATGGCGGGTATTGCGATCGCAACGGTAGCCTGTGGCAAACCCGTAGAGCCCGCCGCCCAGGCCCAGCCCGAGCAGCAAGAGGGCCCCGCCGTAGTCGATACAGCCGTAGCTGCCGCCGGCGAAGATTCGAGCCGCATCTACACTGGCACCACTAGCCCAGCGCGGGAGGTCTCGCTGCGATCGCAGGCCGAAGGTCGGCTGCTCTCCCTCACCCGCGACGTGGGTGACACGGTGCAGCAGGGCCAGGTGATTGCCACCATCGACAATGTGCTGCTGCAAACCGCCGTGGGCGAGGCCCAGGCCGAACTCGCTGCCCGCCAGTTTGAGGTCGCCCAAGCCGAGGCCGAACTGGCCGACATTCGCACCTCCATTGAAGACGCGCGGGTGCGGCTTCAGCAGGCCAGCAACGATGCTCAGCGCTTAGTGACCCTCGCCTCCCAAGGAGCGATCTCGACCCAGGCCGCCGAGCAAGCTCAAACCACCCTGCGAACCTCGGAACAAGCCCTGGCCTCGTCCCAAGAGCAGGTACGTACCCGACAACAGGCCGTTGCGGCCGCCCAGCAGCGCGTCGAAGCCCAGCGATCGATTTTGCGCGAGACCCAGCAGCGCCTCTCCTTTGCCAACCTAACGGCCTCACTGTCAGGTGTCGTGCTCGAGCGCGTCGCCGAACCTGGCGATTTAATTCTTCCTGGCGAAGCCGTCTTAACCCTGGGCGATCTGTCAGAAGTGCTGGTGGTGATTGAAGTGGCCGACAGCAGCCTCAGCGAATTTAGCGTTGGGCAGTCGGTTGAGATTGCCATTGATGCCTTCCCCAACGAAACCTTTACCGGGCAGGTGACGCGCATTTCACCGGTAGCCGACAGCACCTCGCGCCTTCTGCCCATTGAAATTACCGTGGCCAACCCCGGCAGCCGCATTGGTAGCGGTCTGCTGGCTCGAGTGACCAGCACCGGCAATCAATCCGATGTCGTAGTTGTGCCCGAAAGCGCCCTAGAAACCGCAGAAAACAGTGACAACCAAATTTTTGTCGTCACCGAAGCCAAGGGCGACCCGGTGGTTGAGTCACGATCGGTGCAGGTGGGCGATCGCGCCGATGGCCAAGCCACTATTCTCTCTGGCCTCGCCCCTGGCGAACAGTATGTTGTGCGCAGCAGTCAGCCCCTAGAAGCCGGGCAAGCCGTAGAGCTTAGTTTGACCTCCGAAGGTTGAGGAAAGTTTTGAATTTGAAGTTTTGAATTAAGCGCTTCATAGAGAACTCAAAACTACCGTCACCATCCCACCGCTCCGCCCCTCCCACCCCTCCACCCATGACTACCCCCTCCTCCTTTCCTAAGAGCAGCTTTAGCATTAGCGGGCTAGCCATTCGGCAACACATTGGCACCCTCATGCTGACGCTGACCGTCTTTGTGATGGGCTTTTTTATCACTACGCAGCTGCCGGTGGACCTGCTGCCCGCCATTACCTATCCGCGCATTGGCCTCCGTGGTGATGCGCCAGGACTGTCACCGGAGGTGGCGGTGGATGAGATTACTCGGCCCCTAGAGGAAGCCCTGGCGACCACCGAAGGCGTGGTGCAGGTGTTTTCTCAAACCCGAGAAGGTCAGGTCAGCATCGATTTGTATTTTGAACCCGGCGGCAATATCGATCAGGCTCTCAACGATGCCACGGCTACTCTCAACCGCGCCCGCGGCACTCTGCCCGAAACCTTTGAAACACCGCGCCTGTTTAAGGTTGATCCCTCTCAGCTACCGGTGTATGAAATGGCGCTCACCTCCGATAGCCTGAGTGCCCAAGAGTTGCGCATCTTTGCTGAAGAAGAGTTAGCCCGAGAGGTTCAGCAGGTACCCGGTGTAGCTAGCGCCGATGTATCGGGTGGGGTCAACGAGCAGGTGCAGGTGAATGTGGATTTGCGCCGCTTGCAGGCAGTGGGCATTGGGGTAGCCGACATCATTGATGCGCTCAGCGATCGCAATCAGGATATCTCCGGTGGTCGCCTGCGCGGTGGTGACGAGGAAACCCTCACCCGACTGGTGGGCCGCTTTGAATCGGCAGAGGAGCTGCAAAACCTACCCATCACCGTACCCGGCACCGACCCTCCCCAGCAGGTGCTGCTACAGGATGTGGCCACCGTCATTGATGGCACCGAAGAGCAGCGGGTTTTTGTCTCTCTAAACGGTGAGCCCGCGGTCAAAGTCAGCATTCAGAAGCAACCAGCGGCTAACACTATAGATGTAGTGGATGGAGTTAAGTCTAAGCTCGACCAGATGCGCCAGGCAGGTCAAATTCCTGAGGGGATGGAGACCGTTGCCACTCTCGACGAGTCGCGGTTTATCCGCAGCTCCATCAACAACGTGACGGGCTCAGGTCTGTCTGGAGCTGCTCTGGCTGGCCTAGCCGTGCTGCTATTTCTAGGGTCTTTACGGCAGACATTTATTATTTTGCTGGCTATTCCCCTAGCTAGCCTGGTCGCCCTGGTTCTCATGGGGTTGTTTGGTCTGTCCCTCAACGTATTTAGTCTGGGCGGGCTGGCCCTGGGTGTGGGCATTGTGGTCGACAACTCCATTGTGATGCTCGAGAACATGGCCAACCGGGCTGAAGAAATGGAGCGATCGCGCCAGACCGGCGGGGTTTACAGCCGCAGCGAAGCTATCTTTCAGGCCGAAGCTAGCAGTCAGGAGCTAGAAGGAACCTTAGTAGCCGCTACTACCACCAACCTGGTGTCGGTGCTGCCCTTTTTGCTGATTGGCGGCTTTATCTCACTGATCTTCAACGAACTGATTTTGACCGTTACCTTTTCTGTAGCGGCCTCCCTGGTGGTGGCCTTGACGGTGGTGCCTGCTCTGGCTGCACGGATGGTGATGGGGCGCAGCACCCAATCGCTCCAGAGCTGGGGGCCATTTCGCTGGTTTAACACCCGTCTCGAAGGCGTTACCTTGGCCTACGGGCGTTGGCTCAGCCGTGCCCTGCGGCATCGCATCATAATTATTGCTCTGGCTCTGCTGGTGTTTGGCGGCAGCAGCATTTTTATGCTGGGCCAAATTCCCCAGGAAATTTTGCCTCGTATTAGCACCGGGCAAGCTCGCGTTTCCGTCCGTTTCCCACCCGGTACGACGGCGGCAGCTAACCAGCGGGTCATGCAGGCGGTAGAAGAGTTTCTGCTGACTCAGCCTGAGACCGACTACGTGTTTACTACCGCTGGCGGCTCTCTCTTTGGCACTAGCACCAGCGAAAACACCCTGCGTGGCAGCAGCACAATTACGCTAAAGCCTGGCACCAACACGGTGGGCTACGTCGATCGCGTCAATGCTGAACTCAGCAAGTTGCCCGTAGTGGACACCCGCATTAACGTCACTCCCGAGTCGGTGCGAGGGCTGTTTTTGAGTAATTCTCCGGTGCGCGCCGATCTCGACGTGGGCCTGCAAAGCGAAGATACCGAAGTCCTGCTACAGGCTGGCCAGCAGGTTGTTGAAGCCCTAGGCCAACAGGCTACCCTAGCCCGCTATCGACCCGATGGGGAAGAACCTCAGGCAGAGGTGCAGATTCGCCCCGACTGGGCCAGAGCTGAAGACTTGGGCCTCACGGCCGCCGATATTGGCACCACCATTCAGACGGCGCTGACGGGGTCAATTCCGACCCAGCTACAGCGGGGCAACCGCCTGGTAGACATCAAGGTGCAGCTTGAACCCGGCACTGTGCAGCGTTCCTCTCAACTGCTGGATATTCCGCTATTCACTGACGACGGCCAGCTGGTGCAGCTGGGCGATGTTGCCGAGGTCGGGCTAGGGGAGGCCCCCGGCCAAATTCAGCGCATTAACCGGCGGCAGGTGTTTTTAATCTCTGGAGACCTGGCGGAGGGGGCTAGCCTTAGCGAAGCTCTAGACGAAGTCCAAACCGTGATCGCTAGCCTTGAACTCCCTGAAGGAGTAACCGTCCTGCCCAGTTCGGCGGCGGCCACCAATGCTGAGCTACAGGACGCCTTAGTCACGCTGGGGGCGTTATCTGCCTTTCTAGTCTTTACGGTCATGGCGGTGCAGTACAACTCGCTGATCGACCCGCTGGTGATTATGCTGACAGTGCCCCTGGCGCTGGCGGGCGGCATCTTAGGCCTGTATGTGACTCAAACCGCGATCGGCGCCACGGTGGTTGTCGGGGCTGTGCTGCTGGTAGGTATTGTGGTCAACAACGCCATCATTATGGTGGAGTTGGCCAACCAGATCTATAAAGCTACCGGCTGCTCTCGCCAGGAAGCCATTCTGCGCGCTGCCCCTCGTCGCCTACGCCCCATTTTAATGACGACCATCACTGCGGTGCTGGGCCTGTTTCCCCTGGCCCTGGGCATTGGTGAAGGGTCTGAATTCTTACAACCCTTGGGCATCGTGGTGTTTTTCGGGCAATCTCTGGCCACGGTGCTGACGCTGTTTATCATTCCCTGCTTCTATACCCTGCTCCATGGCGGGTTTGGTTCGGGCGGCAAAGGGGCGATCGCCGAAGACGACTCGATTGAGCCGGTAGATTCGTCTGAAGTTTTTCAATCTTAGAGGACGAAATTCTCAGCCGTTAACTACAAAATCCCACCTAGATTCACTAGGTGGGATTTTGTGATTAGCCGCTTGCTTGCGTCAAGATGCTGCCGCTGAGCAGAGAGTTCTAGTCGGTATTGATCATGCCCTCTTCAGGGTTAATGAGCCGCCAAAGCTTCTGCTTGATCTGGGTGTCAAAGACTTCCCACTTGAGCCGGTTGAACTCCGAGTTTTCATAAAAGCCCGACAAAAAGCCCACCGGAATTTCGAAGCCGCCGGCCATTGATCGCCCGCCGCCAAAGAAGCGACCCTCGCTGTCTTGGCCGAAGGCTTCTTTGATAAATTCGTCGGGGTCAAGGGTGATTTTGCTGGTGCGCAAAGAGCCAATCACCACCTCGCGCTCTTCATCCTCGTCGTGAACGATGCCGTAGACCACGGCGGTGTGCACGTTTTCTTCGGTCACCAAAAAGTCTGCCGCCTGGGGAATAGCGTCGCGGTCGTCGTAGCGCAGATAGCCGACCCCGGCAATAGAGACGTTGTTTTGCACCTTGCGGTTGCGCAGCGATCGCTCAATCACATCCATCACTCGCTTGGAGCGCGAGGCTTGCAGCACCGCACTGAGCAGCTGCCCGTCGTAAAACTGGCTCAGGTAGGCCGCCGCCATAAAGTCGCTGGGCCCAGCGTGCATGAGCTGGTTGGTGTCGGCCCGCAGGCCATGCATAAGGGCGGTGGCACACTTGGTGTGCTTGCTGTTGTTGCGATCGAGGTTCAGCAACCCCTGCTGCAAATACTGGGTCAAGATGGTGGCCGTAGCCCGAATGTGGGGGCGCAGATCGATGTATTCTGCGTCTAGCTTAGACTGGGGGGCATGGTGGTCGATCACCAGCACTAGAGGCAGCCCCCCCTCCCGTAGGTGTTCGTAGAGTTGGCTCGTCGTGCCTTGGTTATCGACCAGCACTAGCCCTTGGTAGTTAGCCAGGCTAGCACTATCGGCGGCGGTTAGCCAGCGGCGGGCAGGCAGGCCCGTAAGCCGGACGAGGGCAATGTTTTCCTGGTGGCTGAGGGTGCCCGCGTAGACAATGTCGCACTCGATTTTGTAGTTGCTGGCAATCAGCTTGTAGGCCCAGGCTGACGATAGCGCATCGGGGTCAGGGAAATCTTGCAGCAGCACCAGGTGGCGATCGCCGCGGTGCCCCTCCAGCAGCCGACGCACCGCCTGTACCGGATCTTCAGAGTCACTGTCATTCTCGGGGCGGGGCACAAGAGAAGTCATCCCGCTGCCGTTAGAAAAGGTGGCTTCAGCGGTCTCAGAGTCTAAATTGAATGTCATCATGGGCAATTCCTTGTGCGACAGCGCGCTCGATGGTAGGTAGACATAGCCCCTTAGTGCAAAGACAAGGGATAGACCTCAACGGCGTTAGGAAAGCTAACGTCAACCCGCTTGGCTCACCATCGTCTTGATTCAAAAGCGCTGTCAATAGCGCCGCGGCCCTACTTAATTATCGCAAATTGCAGCGGAACTGTTAGAGTCACCCGATAGAGTCTGATGCAAACGGTTATCAGGCTATGGGATTTCAAGCCCCATGGCCTAAGGCAGCACCCTAGGGATGAATCTGCCGGCAGTCGAGCAGCGATGACGCCGTCGAATACTCTTGAAGCACTCATGCACTAGAACAGTTACGAAATCCCAATGACGTACTTCTTCCACTCCTGGTGTACGCCGCTGTGAATCTGCCGCGTCACCTCAAAGTAGAGACTGCTGTGGGGCTTACGGGGTTGGCTAAAAAGCGGCATGTTGGCCTCCCGCGGGGTGCGGTTGCCCTTTTTCACGTTGCAGCGCACGCAGGCGGCTACCATATTTTCCCAAGTGTCGGCGCCGCCGCGCGATCGGGGAATCACGTGGTCGAGGGTGAGCCCGTCGCCGCTGTAGGCGCAGTATTGACAGGTGTGGTTGTCGCGCTGGAGCAGGTTGCGCCGGGTAAGGGGAATATCTTTGTAGGGCACCCGCACGTAGTGGCGCAGACGTATCACCGTCGGCAGCGGAAAATCGGCGTAGACAAACTTGCCGTTATGCTCAACCCGCTCCGCCTTACCCTTAATAATAAGGACGACAGCCCGACGCCAGCTCGTAATGTTGAGCGGTTCATAGGAGGCGTTGAGCACCAGAACCTTACCCATTCGAATGCGTGGATAATTGGCTAAAGAATATTTGGATTGATGTTAGCACAGAAGCTAAATTGAGGTTTTTGACCTCTGGTAGACTGTCCTGAAGCCGGTACCTTGCGATAGCGTTGGCACATCTGATGGCCGGTTCTGGCGCTATGATGAGGCGCTAGCCCCGGTGGTGAAGGAGGAACACAATGCTGAATTGGGATCACACTCCAAGCCTGGAGCCCATGCGCTGCTGCCGTGCCTGGGTTGAAATTAATCTGGCGGCGCTGCAGCACAACGTGCGCCAGTTTAGAGGGTTGCTGCCCGCCACCACCCAGCTGATGGCGGTGGTTAAGGCCGATGCCTACGGCCATGGGGCCGTCACCGTTGCCCAAACGGCGCTTCAATCTGGGGCCACCTGGCTCGGCGTCGCCACCGTCCCCGAAGGAATTGAGCTACGGGCCGCAGGCGTTCAGGCCCCAATCTTGGTGATGGGGGCGGTCAACAGCCCCGAAGAAATGCAGGCGATCGCCCACTGGCGGCTCCAGCCCACCCTAGTAAACCCTAAGCAGGCCCTAGTTTTTTCCGATACGCTTTCTGGCCTAGCCGCTGCCCGGCCGGTGGGGGTACACCTTAAGATCGACACCGGTATGACCCGCCTGGGATTTCCCTGGGCCGAGGCCGTCGACTTTGCTCGGTTTGTGCGGCAGTTGCCCCACCTCAAAATCGACAGCCTTTACTCTCACCTGGCCACTGCTGACAGCCCTGACCCCACCATCATGCAGCAGCAGCAGCAGCGGTTTAAAACGGCGCTAGGGCACCTCCAACAGCAGCAGTTGCTCCCTCCCCGACTGCATTTGGCCAATACCGCCGCCACCCTAGCTGACCCTGATCTCCACTACGACCTGGTGCGAGTTGGTCTAGGGCTCTATGGCCTCTACCCGGCCCCCCATTTGCAATCGCGGCTCGACCTACAGCCTGTCATGCAGGTCAAAGCCCGCATCAC
This sequence comes from Nodosilinea sp. FACHB-141, assembly GCF_014696135.1. NCBI lineage: Bacteria > Bacillati > Cyanobacteriota > Cyanophyceae > Nodosilineales > Nodosilineaceae > Nodosilinea > Nodosilinea sp. FACHB-141. Next base: position 518,665 of record NZ_JACJPP010000007.1, read on the forward strand.
CCATCTCAAGGATGTGCCCGCGGGTACCGGCATTAGTTATGGCCATCAATACGTGTGCGATCGCCCCCTCCGCCTAGCAGTGGTCGGCATTGGCTACGCCGATGGGGTGCCGCGGGTGCTCTCCAACCGACTCCAGGTCATGGTCAAAGGCCGCCTAGCCCAGCAAATCGGCGCTATCACCATGGATCAGCTGATGCTGGATGTCAGCCATATCCCCAGCCTGCAAGAGGGTGATGTCGTCACCCTGCTGGGCCGCGACGGACCCCACATCATTGGCCCAGACGATTGGGCTGCTATGGCCAACACCATCAGCTGGGAAATTCTCTGTGGCTTTAAGCACCGTCTGCCCCGCATTGCAGTGGAACAGCCCTTAGCAGCCTCTACCGCTGTCCAAAGCTAGCTAAAGCCTACTCAGGGCAGCTAGCAGCGTTCCCGGCGATGCGGTTGGGTGGAGCAGCGAAAACAGGTGACAGTAGCGCAATCGCCCCTGCGCATCTAGCACAAACTGCGCCGGCAGGGGTGCCCCCAGCGCTTGCCCAGTGTGGTAAGCGCGAAAGCTCGCTCCCGCGGGGTCGCATAGCAGCGGCAATCTTAAGCTCAGATCTTCTACCGCCGCCTGAGCTTGACGCTGGGGCTGATTGCCGATCGCCAACACTTCAGCTCCAGCGTTGCGAAACTGGTCGTAGACCTGATTGAACGCCACCAGCGAAGCATACCGCTGAGGGCTGTAGGCTATCTCTGCTAGGAGGCGACAAAAGAGCAAGACCACCGGCTGCTTACCACGCCAGTTAGCCAGGCGCACAGTGCGCTGGTAGGTGACATCCCATAGGGCAAAGTCGGGGCATATCTGGCCGAGGGGCAGACCTAAGCGAGGGGGCAACGGCAGCCAATAGCGCCAGGTAGTAGCCTGGTCTGGTAGTGGCGCGATCGGGGTCATCAGGCGAAAAAATGACGATACAACAGCGGCAGGGCAGGGGCGAACGAGACAGTGTCGCTAGACCTCAGCAAAAAATTCCCTTGCCTTCACCGGGTCGGGATTCATAGTTTTATCTCCGGGTTGCCAGTCAACCGGGCAAACCTCATCGGGGTTGGCCTGCACATGCTGAATGGCCTGTAAAACTCGCAGGGTTTCATCGACCTTACGGCCAAAGGCTAGGTTGTTGATCGTGGCATGCTGAAGCACTCCGTCCCGGTCGATGATGAACAAGCCCCGTAGCGCTACCCCACTGTCGGGGTCGAGGACGTTGTAGGCAGCGCTAATGTCTTTTTTGATGTCAGACACTAGGGGATAGTTTAAGTCACCTACCCCGCCTAGCTTACGCTCAGTTTGGATCCAAGCTAGGTGAGCAAATTCGCTGTCTACAGAGATGCCTAAAATCTCGGTGTTGAGAGCCTTAAACTCACTGAAGCGATCGCTAAAGGCCGCAATCTCCGTAGGGCAGACGAAGGTAAAGTCGAGGGGATAAAAAAATAGGACCACATATCGGCCCCGGTAGTCGGATAGCTTAACAATCTTGAAGTTCTGGTCAACTACGGCGGTGGCGCTGAAGTCGGGTGCCATCTGGCCAACCCGCAAACAGTCATCTCTTATCTCAGGCATGGACTCATCCCTCAAGGTCTTACCGCCATCGCGCAGTACCATCATAGTACTTTGGCCAGAGAAAACCCTCCCTGCATCCCTGTCCGCTCTTGGCTTTACCACAACTACAGAGTGATAAAACCTTTTAATGCGTCACCTCAACGAACCTTAGTCAGAGAAAAGCTAGACCAACGCTTGCTGGACAGACTATTGAACCGTTAAGAATGGCTCAGGCGGGATTTGAACCTGCGACCAAGGGCTTATGAGTCCCCTGCTCTACCACTGAGCTACTGAGCCGTAGCATCGATTTTTCCTAACTGGGGCTTACCCCTATTAATCAACCCACAGTTAATGAATCTATCACAGAATTAGTCCACACACCAAGCCATATCCAGCATTTTTTTGATAGAAAATATTCTACAAAAAGCGGGCTAACAGCAATGCCAGCCCGCGCTACTAAACTATGGCTAAACCATCTAGCGATCGGGTAAGTAGGCCATGGGATTAACGGTACCGCTGCTGGGTAAGTGCACCTCGAAGTGGAGGTGAGGGCCAGTGCTGTAGCCCGTGCTGCCCATCTCAGCGATCTGTTGTCCCTGGCTAACTTGCTGCCCCTCACGCACTAGCAAACGGCTGTTGTGGGCGTAGCGGGTCAAACTGCCGTCGGAGTGACGGATATCTACCAAGTTGCCATAGCCACCGGAATTCCAACCCGAGCGCGCGACAACCCCCGGCGCTGCCGCCACAATCGGCGTTCCGACTGGGCCAGCAATGTCAACACCGCGGTGCATGCGGCCCCAACGCCAGCCGTAGCCAGAAGTCAGGGTGCCACGGGTAGGCCAAATGTAGCCGTTGGAAAGACGAGGAGCCTCGGGTAGAAACTCGTTGGCACCCGGCATCATCGGCATGTTGGGAGACACGGTCTGCCCCACTGGCATGCTCGGCGCAGTCCGATAGGCATCAGCACTTAGGGGAGCAGCCGCTAGCAGCTGACTAGGAGGAGCGGCGGCATCCACCTGCTCAGACTCATCAACCACGGCCTCATCGGCTGGGCTCAGAGCAGCGATCGGCTGAACCTGATCTTTGGCGGCATCGGTAACTGTCCACTCTGAATCAGCAGCAGGCGATGCAAGGGTTTGGGCACCCTCTCTAGCGGTTAGGGCTGTCGAGCTGGCCGGTTCGGGGCCACCTACTGCGTTAGCAGCCACAGCTTCCGGCTCAGGGCTGTGATACTCCAGCGCGGCAGTCTCTGGGGTTGCGCTGGTGACACGGCTGCGCTCAAGCTCTTGACGAGCTTCACGAATTCGCGCGTTGAGTTCGTCGCGGTTAACCTGGTTACTATTTGACTCACGAATGCGGGCTAAGTGATCGCGAATGGCCTGCTCACGGGTTCTATGAGCAGCCGCTAGACCGCTGGAAGGTGAGCTAACCGCTTCTTCCGTCGCCGAGGCTAGGGGAATGCTTAGGCTGTCGCCGACTGATAAAGCTTCAGGCTGGTTAACAGCGTTGTTGTGGCTGAGAAGCTCATCTAGGGTGAGGCCGTTGCGAGAAGCAATCGACCACAGAGTGTCACCCGGCTTGACTTGATAAGACCTTACGGTACCAACCTCAGCGGTTGAAGTCGCCGCCGCCGTTCTTGGAGGCAGTGCTGCTACGGTGAAATCTTTCTTGGCCTCTGGGGCCGAAGTGTTGGTAGTTGCTGCAGGAACTGAGGCGCTGGTAGCTGCAACGGGTTGCGACGACTGGGCGGCAGCAACAGGACGCTCGACCTCTTCCTGGTGGAGCGGCAGGCTAGCAAAAGACTCAACTGGCTCAACCGATTCACTGGATGCTTGACTAGCTGCCTCGTCAACCTTCGCCATTTGCTGAACAGCGGCGGCTGGCTCAACGTCAGCGGTCAGATCTGCCGCAGGCTCCCGGATGGCCTCTGGTTCAAGAGTAGGGACCGCAGCTAAGGGGAGTGAGTCAGAGACGAGGCTGTCAGCGCCAACTTCAAGTTCTTCTGAGGAGAGCTTGTCTAGGTTAGCCGCAGCAAGATCTTCTTCAGACAGCTCATCTTCACCTTTGAGAGCCAGAGCATCCTCTAGCTGCCAAGCTTTCTCCAACTCATCTACTGTGGGTACGTCGCTGGTTGGCAACAAGCTGCTAGCAGTTGCTAAATCACCACCGACGCCCCCAGCAGCATTGGCCTTGAGAGCCAAGCGAGAGACATCAGCGCTAGCAGTCAAACTGGCCATTCCTACGGCAGGAACTCGAATAACCTGCCCAACCCGTAGTACATCGTCACCAGCAATGCCGTTGGCCATCTTGATGGCTTTAACATCGGCCTCGTGCTGGGCAGCAATTTGCCAAAGGCTTTCCCCTGCTTCAACGGTGTGATAGGACGAAGTTGTCTCGGCAGAGACTAACTTGGGCGTCTCGGGTTGATCCCGATTGGCCGCAGGTAACACCGTCAGGTTAGTGCCGTCGGCAGCGAGAGCCAATTCTGGCTCAGTGAAAAACGGAGCGGACGCTCCGAACGATAGGGCTAGGCCCAGCATGGCTGCCGAGGTTTGTACTCGACGATAACCTCCTGAAGGCTCAGATTGAGCGCTGCTCAAGCTAGAGGGCAGGCAATCAGCTTCAGACTCTTGGGGAACTACGCGTTTCAAGGAACGACCTCCTGTAAACCAGCGCTTAACAACCTATGAAAGCCCCACTACCCATCCGATGGAGGTACCGCCAGTTGGCAGAAACTCTCTCGTTAGAAGTAGCGACAAGGCAAGGTGTTAGCAGAAGAACAACAACGGATCGACAGATTAACGCCTCGGCTAGGTAACATTACCCTGCTTTCGGCAACCTAGGCAAGTTTACATGACTTAACACGAAAATCAATACCCAGGGTCTCTCTGTCATTTCCCTGAACACTAGGCTCGTGACCGGGAACTTAATGAGCACAACATAAACGTTTAACCCCAAAAAAAAGTATTTGGCAAGCGTATTGTTTGGACTTGACTGAGCTGGCTAACTGTAGCGCTAGCCTGGTTTCTGAGGCCACAAACTACTGTGGTTGAGACCGCAAACCCTTTGCCCACAGGGCTGATCACCCACAGGGCAAAACGCACGATTAGACCTCTATAACCAATGGCAGATGTCGAGACAGAAACCATCCAAGTAAGTTATATAAATTTCTTATCTCGACTGTCCCAATTTTGTATCCTCGGAAACCACTTATTTTTATTGCTAGCTTTTTAACGCGATTTTGCCCCGAAAAACGCTTGCGTTGGGGGTTTCGCCCCTTTTGGCCTACGGAGCAGATTGCGCCATAGGTTCCACAACTCAGCTCAGTGATCTATGGGTATGACATTACTCAATAGCTATTAACCATTTCCCATCCTGTTCTAGGGCCTTAAACGTAGCCTTCATCAAACTCTGTTAGCTAAGGCAACCCTAGCGCTCAAAGCTAAGCTGGGTCTTGGTTACTAGCAATACCTAGTGTGGAATGTGGGTGAAAGAGGTGAAGCTGGCGTAGGGTCTCGTAGAGTGCTATGGCGGCGCTTACGGAGAGGTTGAGACTGCGCACCACGGAGCGATCCATGGGAATGTAGGCAGTTTCGTCACAGGTGGCCAGGACTGACTTGGGGAGGCCTTCGGTTTCGCTACCAAATAGCAGCCAGTCATCGGCGCGATAAGTCAAATCTGTATAGCTACATCGCCCAGAGGTACTAAAGCCAATGGTTCGCCCTCCCTGCTGGCGCTGCTGGGTGTAGAAAGTATCCCAGTCGGTGTGCAGAGTGAGGTTGACTTGAGGCCAGTAGTCGAGCCCGGCTCGCTTAAGGGCGCGATCGCTGAGGTCAAACCCCAGGGGGCCAACGAGGTGTAGAGGAGTGGTCGTGGCGGCGCAGGTGCGGGCGATATTCCCTGTATTGGGGGGGATCTGGGGCGTGACTAAAACAATGGTGGGCATAGATAGGAGAACCAAAATACCAAATGGAACAGCGAGTGAGGGATGAATTTAGGGCAGCGGTGGAAATGTCTAGGGGATATAGATTTTATTAATACTTCCCTCAGTAGTTTTACCCTGTGCGGAAACTGATTGGAAAAAGGGGATCGGGTTCTACTGAAGAAAGCTTTCCTTATTGCACCTATAAGTAAATTTTTACTTAGAAGGCCGCGATCGCGGCGCTAACCCTAAGAAACTTCCCCTAAGCGGCGCAGGGTTCGCACAGATCGCGAGCTAAGATCCCCTCGCTGTCCGCCACTTCAGCAATCGCATTTTGAATCACCTGCTGCACCGGCTGCCCGGCTTCGTGCTGCCGCAGCCACCGCTGGGCTTCGTTACCTTCCCGCAGAATTTTCTTCACCGGGCTGAGGAAGCAGCTAAGACCATTGGCTTTGGCGATTGGCCACACCTCATCATAAAGCTGTTGGATCCAATCTCGGGCAAGAATTGGGCGACCGTTCTGCCAGTGGCGCAGTTCGGCCTCAAGGCTTTGACTGGCAGCGGCCATTTCGTTGGCATCGGTGAGGGCTACTAGGTCATGGTTGCGGCTGGCCTGAGGTAGCTCACTCAGGATCAGCGGGTCTAACTCCGGATTTTGAATCAGCTGGATCAGACGAGCTTCGAGCAGGGCCGCCACCGCCAGCAGCGCCACCGGGTCGCTGATCAGGTCGCAAATGCGCAGTTCTAATCGGTTGAGGTTGTAAGGGCGGCGATCGCCGTTGGGCCGCACCGAGGACCACAGATGGCGCACGTTTTGCATAGTGTCTGCTGCCAGCTGGGCTTCCATCCACTGAATGTGGTGGGCGTGGCTGGTGAACAGGGGCACGTGGGCCGGGGTTTTGGGAAACACCTGCCAACGACTAGAGTGAGAGCCCGTAGCTTTCCCACCCAGAAACGGCGAGGAGGCGGTGAGAGCCAGGTACAGGGGGGCTTCGACCCGCACTAAACGACATGCTCGCATCAGAATTTCCGGATCCGAGATGCCAATGTTGATGTGGACACTGGCGGTAACTACGGTGGTGCCGTAGGTTTGCTCGATGTAGGCGTGATAGGGGTTGCTGGGGTCAGAGCGGTAGAAGCGATCGGTATCGCCGAGGGCTAGGGTGCTGCCAGGCACGAGGGTGTAGTTGCCCAATCCCCTGAGGTAATGGCGCAGCTCGTGGCGGGGGCGCACCAGCTCGCATAGCAGCTTCTCGTATTGGCACAGGGGCGGGGTGGTGTACTCGACATTGCGGCTGTCGGGCTCGCGCACGAAACCATTGAGATCCGCCACAATCCGATCGGAGAGGCCGACCACATCCCCGCTGGGGGTGCCGGTATATATCTCAATTTCAAACCCTTTGGACAGCAGCACGGCATTCCTCGCTGGAGACGGCACTCTATATATATTCAGTCAGTTGATCGCTGTTCTCATACTATCGGCAACCCGGTCCCCCGTTCAGGCGCCGGGGGAGGAGGGTTCTAGACCAAGAGGGTCGCTAGGAAAGGGCTGCTGTCGTCAGGGCGATCGCACGCTTAGCGGCATAAGCGCGGGCAATGGTGTCGCAGCGCTCGTTGCCGGGGTCGCCGGAGTGGCCGCGCACGTAGATCCACTGCAAGGGGCGATCGAGGGTCTGGTTCACCTCGGTGGTGACGCTGTCTAGGGCCTCCCACAGATCGCGGTTAAGCACAGGCTTTTTGGCTGAGTTCACCCAACCGCGCCGCTTCCAGCCAGCGATCCACTGGGTAATGCCCTTGAGCACGTACTCGCTGTCGGTGTGAATGGTGACGGTCTCGGTTTGGCCGCTGTTGCGCAGCAGGGTCAGCCCAGCGATCGCCGCCTGCATTTCCATGCGGTTGTTGGTGGTGGGAGATTCGCCGCCGCCGATCTCGTGAACACCGCCATCGACCAGATACAGCACCGTACCCCAGCCGCCGGGGCCAGGATTACCGGAGCAGGCACCGTCGGTGTAAATTCGCTGAATGATTGCCATTGTTTCGATCTCGTCCTTAAAAAATCGTTAATTCAGCCGTGGGGGCTTTGCGGTACTAGGGGGCATTCTAGAGCTAAGACCGGATGTCCTCCCCGGACAACCTCCATTCAGGTCATGGGCAGGGTGCACCTATTATCGTCACGGTTATCCCAACGGTGAAGTTAAACCCATGATGCTACGAGAACTAAAAGCTTTTGAGGCTTGCTGGCTAGATCTTAAGGATGTTTATCCCACCAACGGCCAGGACAACATGCTGATTGCCCACGCTATGGGTCAGCTAGTCGATTGCCTCGCCAAACCAGCCCAAGTGGAGCAAGATCTGCCGGGCCATTTACAGGGGCTGTTTCGACGGCTGGCGCTAGCTTACTTTCAGGGCTACTCTCCCGCCGAAGGGCAGTTTGAGGCCGCCGTAGTCGTTTTGCCCATTCCCCAGCCCTGTCCCCGCAGCGATCGCCAGCGACGGCAAGATATCTCAGCGGCGGTCGAACGCGTCAAAGCCCTGGCCCAACAGACCCAGTCCCGCATGTGTACATCTCGGGGGCAGGCCGCCCAGTGTGCCACCTCGGAGATGGAAACCCTAATTATTGAGTTTCCAGACTGACTAGACCAGCTTAGCCCCAGCCTGATAGAAGAGTCAGGTTAACCCTCCAGAGATAGGGGCGGGCGCGGTATCTTAGTGCTATGGCCTATGAACCGCTGCACCATAAGTATCGCCCCCAGACCTTTGGCGCTCTGGTGGGGCAAGATGCGATCGCGACTACCCTCACCAGCGCCCTCAACCAGCGGCGCATTGCCCCTGCCTACCTGTTCTGCGGTCCTCGCGGCACGGGCAAAACCTCCAGCGCCCGCATTTTGGCGAAATCGCTCAACTGCATTGCCCAAGATCATCCCACCCCTAATCCCTGCGGCATCTGCGAAACCTGTCGCTCGATCACCAACGGCTCGGCCCTCGACTTCATCGAAATCGACGCCGCCAGCAACACCGGGGTCGACAACATCCGTGAGCTGATCGAGCGCGCTCAGTTTGCCCCGGTGCAGTGCCGGTACAAGGTTTACGTCGTGGACGAGTGCCACATGCTCAGCACGGCGGCGTTCAATGCTTTGCTCAAAACCCTGGAAGAGCCGCCCAGCAATGTGGTGTTTATCCTTGCGACCACCGACCCCCAGCGGGTGCTGCCGACGATCATCTCTCGCTGCCAGCGGTTTGACTATCGGCGCATTCCCCTAGAGCCGATGATCGCTCACCTGCGGAAGATTGCCGATCAGGAAAACATCGTTATCAATGACGAAGCCCTGCGGCTGGTGGCTCAGGTTTCTCAGGGGGGACTGCGCGATGCTCAAAGTTTGCTCGACCAGCTCAGTTTGCTAGCGCCTCCTGTGGAAGCCGATGCGGTGTGGGACCTGGTCGGGGCCGTACCTGAGCGCGATCTGCTAGCCCTGGTGCAGGCCATCCTCAGCGACGATGGCACCGCCGTGCTCGACGGTGCCCGCAAGCTGATGGATCGGGGTCGGGAACCGCTGATTGTGCTGCAAAACCTGGCTGGGTTCTACCGCGATCTGCTGATTGCGAAGACGGCGGGTGATCGCCACGACCTAGTCGCCATCACGCCCCCCACCTGGGCCGACATGCAGACCCTAGTGCAACCGCTCGATCCAACGGTGCTGCTGTTGGGGCAACAGCACCTGCGCAGCGCCGAGGGACAGGTCAAAAACACCACCCAGCCTCGGCTGTGGCTAGAGGTGACGCTGCTGGGGCTGCTACCCTCGACGCTGGCCGGTCAGGCGGGTCGGTCGGTCGGAGCGATCGCACCTCTTTCAGCGCCCAGACCTACACCCCAGCCTGCACCACCGATTAGCCCCCTATCACCAGTACCTGCACCGCCGCCTGAGCCTTCAAACTTGGGTACACCGCCGGGGTCTGCCAATGGATCATTGCCAAAAGACGAAGCCATCCCCGTACCGGCTGCTGCCTCCGAGCCGCCCCCCGACAATAGCCAAAACACACCACCCACAGACGATGCCACCCCAGCTCCCAACTTAGGGCAGCTATGGCTTCAGGTGATAGCCGTACTAGAGCCCCTAGGCACCCGTGCCCTGATGCAGCAGCAGGGCAGCTTGCTATTCTTCGACGGTGTAGTGGCCCGAGTGGGCATTAGCTCTAGGCCACTGTTTAAGATGGCCCAGGGCCGAGTCGAGAATGTAGAAGCGGCCTTTCAGCAGGTGCTCAACCACAAAGTGCAGGTTTCCCTAGAGGTGTTGCCTGACCCAAAGCCTGAGGCCCCAGCCCCCAACATTTCCCAGGCGCCGGGGCAGAAAAATATCACCCCACCGGCTCCAGTTGTTCTCAGTCCCCCGCCCCCGCCCGTCGTCTCAACGCCCTCGGCAGAAGCGTCAGTAGAATTGGCCGCAACTCCTGAACCTGCTCTCGCGGCAGACACTAGTCCCGCTGCTCCTGCGCCATCATCACTGCCTGCCATTGCCAGTGACTTTGACCGAGCCGTGAAAAACTTTGCCCATTTCTTTAATGGGCAGGTGGTCGATTTGGACGAAGATCTGAGCCCTGGACTCGATACAACGCTGCTGAAGCCCTCTGAGGCGGCGGCTAAGCAGCCCTCCCATGCCGACAAAGACGTGCCGTTTTAGGGCGATCGAGTACTACGTCTAAAATCTCAACTCAGAGTTAAACAGGATCCGGTATCAGCCGGTCTCGTTTAGCCAAAGGTGCCGCCATTCCAGCCCCACATGGCACCGGGGGCATCAGCAAACTCGATATAGGTACGATTTTTGGGCACTCCCAGGGCAGTCTCTAGCTGGGTGCAAAACTCCTGGCTCATAGCATGGGTTTTGGCACCGCCCATGGTGCCCACGCTTTTGATCTCGACATAGCACACGGGGTCTGTGGTGCCACCAAAGGTCATGGGTATGTCAGCTTCAAAAGCTGTCATTACGTAAGATTCTGGCTTGCCCAGGTGGTTAGCCAGACTGGCGGAAAGCTCCTTGAGTAGCCCTTCAACCTCGGCTCGGTCGGGAGAGGAGACGGATGTCTGGACTTTGATTAGAGGCATGGGTGTGGTGTGGGGAGTGAGGGCGGTGGGCAGGGTGGGGGAGATGGGGAATGAGAAGAGTTCTTAATTTTGAATGTTGAGTTGTACCAGTAAGGCCCAAACTCAACACTCAAAACTGAGAACTTAAAACTCATCTATCCATTTAGCCGCCGTAGTTCCAGCCGGTGCTTTCGAGCAGGAGGGGGTCGCCTTCGCGGTGAATTGCGGCACCGACTACTTCGCCCACAAAGACCGTGTGGTCGCCATGCTCTACAGCGCCCACCACCCGACATTCCACGTAGCCCAAGGTGTCTTTGATGATGGGGCAGCCGGTTTCAGGACCGGGGTAAAACTCGACATCTTCAAACTTGTTGCCCACCCGGCGCAGGGGCTTAAAGAAGTTTTGGGCCAGCTCTTTCTGCCCAGCTTCTAGAAAGCTGAGGGCAAATACGCCGCTGGATTTCACCATGGCGTGGGAGGTGGAGTCGTTTTTGACGCAGTTTACCACCAGGGGGGGCTGGAAGGAGGCCTGCATCACCCAGCTCGCCGTGAAGCCGTTGAGATCATCTCCATCTTTAACGCCACAGATGTAGAGTCCATGGGGAATCTTGCGCAAAATGGTTTTCTTGGCTTGCTCGTCTAGCACAGGACACCTACAGAATGCAGCTTTAGGGGCAGTGTAATACAGCTTTTGCCCCCGACTCTACCCAATTGGTCATAAAAAAGGCGCACCGCAGTGCGCCTAGTGTGGTGTGTGATGCCCTAACCCTATTTGTTGGGTTGGGGAGTCATGCGCAAGTAGGGCTTAATTTCGGTTACGCCTTTGGGGAAGCGCTGCTTAGCTTCCTCGGTGGGAATGGTGGGAGATACCACTACGTCGTCGCCGTCTTTCCAGTCGACGGGAGTGGCCACGCTGTAGTTGTCGGTAAGCTGTAGCGAGTCAATCACCCGCAAAATTTCAGCAAAGTTGCGTCCGGTGCTCGGCGGATAGGTAATGGTCAGTCGCAGCTTTTTGCTGGGGTCAATGACAAACACGCTGCGCACGGTCACCTTTGCGTTGGCGTTGGGGTGGATCATGCCGTAAAGGTCGGAGACCTTTTTATCGTCGTCGGCAATGATGGGGTAGTTGACATTTACGCCCTGGGTTTCGTTAATGTCGCCAATCCAGCCTTGGTGGGAATCAGCGCTGTCTACGCTGAGGGCAATGACTTTGGCGTTGCGCTTGTCAAACTCGGGCTTGAGCCTAGCCACGCTGCCCAACTCAGTGGTGCAGACGGGGGTGTAGTCAGCGGGGTGCGAAAATAGCACTACCCAGCTATCACCAGCCCAGCTATAAAAGTCAATCTCACCCTCGCTGGTCTGCTGGGTGAAGTTAGGTACCTGATCGCCAAGTTGAAGCGCCATCTCAAATCTCCGTTTAATCTCGACAGGGTGCAAATAAAGTTGCTCAGCGTTCACGTTCGCTATTCTCCCACAAACCCCGGTATTCCGGTCGGGGTTTAGAGGATTATCTTAAGGATTGTAGCGTAGGCGCTTGTGCTACGTGCGATCGCCCGATTACCTCCTGAGCGCCCACAACAGAAACACCTAGGGACATGCCCCAGGTGCCTCAAAATCGTTGCTCGACCCCACAGTGGGGAAACTCTAGTGGAACCCTCATTACTTACGCCTAGAACTGGCGATCGAAAACCTTAGGCGCATAGGCACTGCACCCGTCGCAGGGACCCATAGGATTCATAGCGCATCGCAGGTAGGGCGATCGCGCATTTAGATCGCAAGTGATGTCGCCAATCATATAGCCCAGGCCATCGACATAGTGCATATCGGTGTTGCCATCGAGCAGCTTGAGCATGCTCTGGCCCAAGGCCGTCGGCATAGCTGAAGTGTTGCTGCCGCACTTTTCATCTCGGTCAGCCCGCACGCTTAAGTAAGCTGACACCAGGGCTGGGGTAAGACCGACAACGAAAATCAAAATGATGACGAGCATGAACCTATCGTCCGAAACTAGCAAGGTCATCCTAACGCGATGAATTGGCAGACCAGCCCAATGCCGGTAGGGATTGGTACGTACCGTTGCGTTACTTAGTCTTTCGCAACATAAACCAACAAAGGCCGCCCCTCTCTTCTACGCTAAATCAGAGGTGAAGTCGCTACCAGTCGTGGCTACATGTATATGTAGCGAGAGGTGACGCCTTTGCGCCCAGAAAGTTCCCGACTATAGATATTGTTTTAGTAAATTTATAGTTAGACTTTGGGTAGGAACGCTTTTTGACCCAGTTCTCTCTCAAAATCGCCTTGTTTTCCTATCACCTGAATAAGATCCTGAACTTTCCAGAACTTTCATGTATTGGCGGATCTTGATATATAGCCGATTATCAAAACATCCTGTAGACTCGCGTGTGCTCCAAAGCTAAGACCGGGTAGGGCCACAGGACATTGTGGAGGTTCGCTCCTCAGTGATAGCGCCTTTCCCGGCTTTTTACTTTTAAAACCCAAATATTGGAATCTCAGTTCCGCTAGACTGCCCTCTGGTGCTCACCTCCCCTTAGATAGCCTAGCCCTGAGGAGTTGAAGACGATAGCTCCTACCTACAAGCCTGTAGACGTGGCAGAAGTAGTAGCTATAGCGGGTAAGGTCTAGGTCAGAAGAACTCAAAAGGTAAGGATTAAAGCCAGATGGGTGTTCTTTTCGTTCTTTTGCTATAGCTGATGGACGCGGCGATCGCAGCGGTTTTGCCCAACCCCTTTGCCAAGCTGTTCGATCCCATAGCGCTCCACTTTTGGCTAATCCGCCATACTGACAGCTTCAGCCATGGCGTAGACTTGCAGCCATTCTTCCACCACATAGGGAGCCGCAACTAGTTGGGCAGTGCCTCCACCCCGCAGTGGCACCCGCAGCGTTAACGGAATCGGGCGCTGAAGGTCGGCCAACACGGCATCTATGCTGTATTGGGCAACGCTATCGGGCAGCGCTTGGGTTTGAGGGTCGAGCTGGTGCGGCACTTGCCATTGGGCACTAGTACCGGTTTCAATGGCTAGGTCACGGTTGTGATCCGTGATTCCCCGTCCCGGAAATCCCACCAAACGTAGGTAGGTACCTTGAAGAGTACCTTCGATGTAACGCTTGAACACCGTAGCCTGCCAAGCTAGGTCGTTCTGGTCACGCAAGCTCTGGCGCGAACGGTACGTCGTTTGCCCAGGCTGCTCGTGATAGGTGTGAATAGAGGCTAGGGCTGGCTCAGCCAACGCCAGCAGCAGCAAACAGCCTAGCAGGAGGGCCAGAACTGTCAGCCGCAGGGCACGCCAGAGGTGATGCATGGGGAGATGAGGGAGATAGGGAAGATGAGGAGATGAAGACGGTGGGAAAGTCAGCCACGGCTTCGGCTGCTATGCCTATTATCTCCTCCATATCCTCACCTTCCTCATATCCTCACCTTCTACAACTGGCTCATCTGGTTGAGCGTTTGTCGATAGCCTGCAGCTTCTCCCTGCTGTAAAAAGAGCTGGGCGGCTTGCTCAAAGTCGCGGCGAGCACCGGCATCATCCCCCAAGCGGGCGCGTACCACCCCTCGGTTGTAAAACAGCCTTGGGTCGGCGCTGTTGGAGGCGCTCACAATAGCCTGAGTGAGATCTTGATAGGCATCCTGGGGCTGGTTCACCTGGAGGTAAGCCGAGCCGCGAGCCGAGTAGGCCTCTAGGTAGCTGGGTTGCGCTGCAAGGGCCTGACTGTAATCGTCGATCGCACCAAAAACATCCCCCGTAGACAGGCGAGCGTCGCCCCGAGCCTTAAAAGCTTCCGCGTAGGCGGGGTCGAGGAACAGCGCTTCGGTATAGTCGGCGATCGCGGCGGTCGCATCCCCCGCTTGTAGTAGCGCATCGCCCTTTTGTTTGTAGGCCATGGCCGAGTCAGGATTGAGCTGTAGCACCTGCGCAAAGTCTTGCTGGGCTCCGCCCAAGTCGCCCTGGCTGGCTCGAACAGTGCCCCGACTCATGTAGGCTTCAGTCAGCTCGGGGTTGAGCTCAAGGGCACGATCCAAATCTTGTAAAGCCCGCCCAGGTCGGCCCTGGCGGAAATAGACGTGGCCACGGTTGAGGTAGGCCCGGGCCAGTTCAGGGTCGCGGTTGACGGCCTCGTTGAGGTCGCTCAAGGCCGCGTCAAACAATCCTAGGTGGTAATAGGACACACCGCGCCCCATATAGGCTCGCGGCAGATCGCCGTTCAGCTCAATGGCCTTGCTAAAGTCAGCAACGGCTGCGGTGTAGTTGTTTTCCTGCTCTAGGGCAAAGCCCCGCAGTACGTAGGCTGTCGGATTGTCGGGAGTCAGCTCAATAGCGGTGGAAAAATCTTCGATGGCGAGATCGTAACGACCCTGTTCGCTGTCGATGAGACCGCGGTAGAGATAAGCTTCTACAGAATCTGGGTTGAGCTCTAGAGCGGTGTTGAAATCGGCCTGAGCCTGGCTAGACTCTCCTTGGCGATAGTAAATGCTGCCTCGGGCAAAGAGGGCGTTAGCGTTGCTAGGGTCAAGGTCGAGGGCCTGGTTGAGGTCGATGAGGGCGCGATCGTAGTCGCCCTGCTCAGAGTAGATTAGGCCCCGGTAGAGGTAGGCGTTGGCCAGACTAGGATCCTTTTCGATCGCTAGGTCAAAGGATTCGAGGGCAGCGTCATAGTCACCGCTGTTGTAGCGTTCCACCCCCTGGTTGTAGGCACCAATAGCCGATAGACCGGGCTCAGCTGCCTCCGGTTCGGGCGCTTCAAGCTCAGCTGGGGTAGGCTCAAGGCCTTCGAGGTCCATCTCCTCGGGGCCAGCTGCCTCAGGTTCCATGACTTCAGGTTCAGCGGGAGCTTGGGCATAGCCCCTCCCAGGGGTGGCCCCAATCATTAGGCCCAGACCCAATAGCAAAATGGCGTAATGCAGTTTCATGGCTTCCCCTCAACCGACGGTTTTTGCAGATTCAGTAGGCTGGTGCTGCCCCTAAGCAGACTGTTTTGTCAGCATACCCACCCACGCCCCTGGCGCTAATGATAGGTCAGCTTATTTGGTTGAGAGACGGGTTTAAAGAGTTTTTTCTAGAATTGTAAGTACCCGCTGTCAGCTTTTTGCCTTCATAGCAGCGGCGGTGGCAAGGAGATAACATGGCGATCGCACGTTGGTCCATTGGTCTGCTGCTGGGGGTCTTGCTGTGGCTGGGGCTAGGGCACTATGCCAAGGCCCAAAGCGAAGCCCGCATAGATATGCGATTAAGTAGTCTGGAGTCTGAACTCGGTCGACTGAGATCCCAGGTCAGACAGATAGAATCTCAGCTCTCCATTCCCAACCGTCCCGCCCCTAGCCTGCCCACAATTACTTCACCCGGGGTCGAGCCTTCCCTTGACGAGCAGTTCGACAACCTGGCCACGTTAGCGATCGAACTCAAGCAGCAGGTCAGGCAGCTTGAAACTCGGGTCACACAGCTTGAAAGAGCTGGCTCTTAGGCACAAATCCTATTCCTTTATTGGGCTGTGATGGCAGCCGACTTGGTTCTTTAGTTCCAAGGCCTTTGCTGCTCTTGCTGGGCCTTAGGTGGGCTAGGAAATTTTTTGTGGCGGGGCGGGCGATCGCTCTGCTGTACCTTGCGAGCCTTTGTGTCCTAAATGGTGGACCTCACTGACGGTTGAATTCCTTCTTTTTATCCACTCAGTTGCCCTTATATCCTCCTTCTTCCTTATCCCCTCTATCCCGCCTTCCGTGTAAGATGAGAGCATGAGTTACATCCCTTTACACGCGTCGGCCCTATGTCGTTTTTTCGGTCTTACATTGCGCCCCTGCTGATTGTGCTGATTTTTGCGGTGGCAATGCTGGCAGTGAGCGCCCGCATCTTTTTGCCCAGCGATATGATGGCTCCTGCCCCGATCGAAGAGCCGATATCGGCGATGGGGCTGATGCCTACGGCCCAGGCCGATCTAATGATGCCTGAACTGTCGGAACTCATCCACGGGCCTCAGAGCATGCGGGTTGAGGGATAAGCTCAGCTTTAAACCATTCACTTAAAGCAAATTACTAATAATGGAAACCCCCGACAGAGCGTCTGCCGGGGGTTTCTAAATTTAAACCTTATAGCCTGTAACTAGACACAATGGACTGGATTATTTTCCTCCAGACAGGATGTCGTTGAAGCAATTCGGAGACAGCAGCACTTAGACTGATTAACTTGAGAGTTTTCCTCAAGAAAGTTCCGATTAAATAGAGATGTTTAAATGCCGTCGTAAAGAAACCATCGCGTGGGGTTTATAGCGTCTCTAGGCATTTCTTGCAGAGCTCTCATCAGTTACAGCGAGGAAATATCAACAACCGAGTAAAGTGCTGCTGGTATTTGACGAGATAGATTCAGACGTTAAATCGATAACGTACCTCCTATTTAACAAGACTGAACTATTCGATCTGTCGGGGAAGAAATCGTTTTTTTGAGTCAGGTGATTTGCTTCCTTATTCACTAAGATACTCTCCTCATTTGCCCATGGCTAGGGATGATACCAAAGTTTATGGTTGGGTTAACAGCCGCTATCATTCTGTTGAAAAGCTCAGATTTTAACTTAGGCTTAAAGCGGCAGAAGCGCCCTTGGGCTGGGATGTCGGAGCTATGGTGGGGGCATCCAGAGGCTACTATTAGTAGGCGGTTGCCTTTATAGAGGTGACCCACTGATTTCAGCCAGAGGCGCAAGGGCAAGGAGCGATCGCAGTGACGCAGATAGAACAAATTACCGGTACCGGCATTCCCCTTACAGGCAACGACATCGACACCGATCGCATCATCCCGGCTCGGTTTCTCAAGTGCGTGACCTTTGACGGGCTGGGCGAGCAGGTGTTTGCCGACGATCGCGCCGCTCTAGAAGGTCGCCATCCCTTTGACCAGCCCCAGTACCAGGGGGCGACAATTTTGGTGGTCAACCGCAACTTTGGCTGCGGCTCGTCGCGGGAGCACGCTCCCCAGGCAATCGCCCGCTGGGGTATTAAAGCTGTGCTGGGCGAGAGCTTTGCAGAAATTTTCTTTGGCAACTGCGTCGCGATCGGCATCCCTTGTCTGACGGCCACTGCCGAGGTGGTAGGTCAGGTGCAGGCCGCGCTAGACGCTGATCCTACGACGGTGGTGACGCTCGACCTGGCAACTCAAACCGTGACCGTTGGGGCCGAGGCCGGAGCTGTGTCTATGCCCGAGGGCGTGCGTCAAGCGTTCTTGGCGGGCACCTGGGATGCTTGCGGTCAGTTGGTAGCCAATGCCGACGCCATTCGAGCCACGGCGGCAACGCTGCCCTACGTAGCCTGGTAAGCTCACGGCTTCCGTGTCTCCACCCATAGATTTGCAACGCCCTGTGGATTTTGCCGCAGAAATAGGCACTCTCTAGGGAGATCCCTCACCCCCCATGCGGGCTTTGCTATGGTTTCTTCTGCTGTGCGATCGCTGACCCCCTGGCTGCAAGCCGATTTGGCCCTGCCGGGTGCTACAGCTGCAACCCTGGGCAATACGGTGTGCCGCATGGCTCCCTTAGCCATCGAGCGCCCCACCTTGGGTCGCGTGCCGGCGATCGCGGCAGCGGTGAAGCAGTTGGTAGCCCAGAGCATGAGGCTGCGATCGCCTCTGGGCGGCTGGCCCGCCGACCTGCCCCAAACCCCTGACAACCTGGCCCCCTACCTAAGCGAAGAAACTGGGGAGTTGTTGGACCTATTAACGGCGTCAACCCTACCAGTGCCTTCCGCCAGCGTCCTGGTACCGGTGCCCCACCTGGTGCCCCACCTGCTGTGGATGCTTGCCAGCAGTGGCTACGAAGTGATGCGCCTCATTGAGGGTGTGCAGGCCCGCATCTTTAGTCCTCAGGCGCAGGGGGCAATCCGCATTGTGCGCCTGATGCCGGTGCTCACCCTCACCTCGGAAAAGACCGGCTACGCCCTCGATCTGGTAACTCAAACAGATCCGGTGTCGGCGCTATATCTGGCTAAAGATGTCGAAATTCAACTGTTGGAGAATGACCTGGACGGCCAGCTCCTGTCCTGTGGTGACCTGTTGGCTCAGGTGGCTCAGCAAGTAGTAGGCTACACCCAGCCTGGCTTGGGCGCTTTACTCGTTGACGGCTGCGAAGTTGATGCCCTCCGTCCCTTTCAACCTTGGCAGAACGGCATTTTGCACCTTCGCCTGCACCTGGCCGAAATGGAGACTCAAGGTCCATCTCAGCCCTATAGTAGCCATGGCGAGGCAATGCCCGACGCGCTGTATCTGCCGCCGGGGGGTAAGCAGAGCGCTGGGACAGCTGTATCGGGCTTTACCCTAGATGACTTTGCCAGCACCCTGGTCGATGGCCCAGACGATGCTACCGCTGGCGTGCTGGGCGACTGGCTCACCTTTACCGATGAACGCTGGATTCAAACTTTTCTGAGTGCCTACGCCGAGCAGGTTGTGGCGCAGCATCTACCCCAAATGCTGCTGGGTTCAGAGGGTGACCGGGAAGATCTTTGCAACCGCGTCACCTACGCCGCTACCGATCTGGTGCAGGGAGCCAGCGGCCTATTTAAGCACACCTTTGTCCATGAGCCGGTGTTGGTAGCGGACCTGTGGCCCCGGCTGCGCTGGCACTTAGCCCAAAGCTCAGAACGGGTGATGCAGCTGATGGGAGGCGTATCGGCCCAGGTGCTGCCTCCAGGACTGAGCTGGCAGCAGGGCAGCCTCTACCTGCGCCCGCTGATGCAGCTTACTACCTCTAACCGCAGCTGGATTGTGGACTTAGGCCGAGGCCGACTTTTGCCCACTGCGCCTCAGGCGCTACCTGGTGAGGCTGCCGTCGATGTGGCCGATGACCCGTGGGGACCGCCGCTCACGGTGGCCGATCTAACCGCGCTTGTGGATCACGATCTGGGAGCGCATACACCTGCGATCGCGGCTCTGCGCCAGGGCACCCCAATTCATCTGCACCGGCTCGATGGCGAGGCTGGCTGCCAGGCAGGGCAGCTCACCCTCGACTGGTGCTTTACTCTGCAAACTACGCTGTAGCAACAGATTCTCAGGACGGTTGTTCTCTGTTCCAACGATGGCAAAAGCCGTAAATGTTTGTGCCAGAGACATCCCGAGCCAGGGGGCAAATCGCCTAGAGTGAGATCGAACTGTGGCGCATCCCAAAGGCTTTAGATATCGTGTCTCCAGAGCTAACTCCAGGGCTAATTCAAGAGCCCATCTACCTCTACAGCATTTGCCCTCGCCCCTTGCAGCCTCTGCCCTTACCCCTCGGACTGGCTGCACCCACCCGGTTGATTGCCGTAGATAATGTTGCCGCCATAGTTGAAACCGGCGTTGATCTAGAGACCCTGCAGACCGACGAACCGCGGCTGCTCAACGCGGTGCTCAGCCACGATCGCGTCATCTGTGAGCTGTTTCAACACACGCCCCTGCTGCCCCTGCGGTTTGGCACTCAGATTGCTTCCATTGAGCATCTCAAAGTTCACCTGGCCAGCCAGGGCGCCGACTATGCCGCCAAGCTCGCTATCCTAGGTCACCAAGTTGAATACCAGCTCAAGCTGATCGCCCAACCCGCTGAACTGCCGCCCCTAGCTGAAGGGCTCACCGGGCGCGACTACTTTCTGGCGAAAAAGCAGCGCCTCCAGGATCAAACCGCCGCCCAAGAGCAGCAACACTATGAGCTTGACCAGGTGCTCAACGACCTTCATGCCACCTACGACAACTACATTGAGGCCGAAAGCCCCGCTGGAGAAGCGCGAGTGTATCTGCTGATCGATCGCGCCGATGCCGAGAGCCTAGAGCAGCGGGTAGAGGAGTGGCGATCGCAGACCAACCACTGGACTCTCATGCTCAGCGACCCTCTACCCCCCTACCACTTCGTCTAGGAAATCTCCTTAACTCGTCCTACCCATTCACCTGATCCCTTACGGCCCGACCTGAAACTCTGGATAGGCCTCCATCGCGTGCTCGCCCAGATCAAGGCCTTGAATTTCCTCGGCTTCAGATACGCGAATGCCCACAGTGGCCCGCAACGTCAGCCAACACAGGAGGCTAAACGTGACGGTAAACGCCCCCACCGCCGCAATCCCCAACAGCTGCACCAGCAATTGCTGAATGCCGCCTCCCATAAACAAGCCGGCTAAGGGCCCATCACCGCCATACCAAGAGTAGCTACCAGGGCCAACGCTAAACAGCCCCAGCGCAACGGTACCCCACGTGCCACAGACTAGATGCACCGACACAGCGCCTACTGGGTCATCAATTTTCAAGCTGTCCAGCAATGTCACTGAAAAGACAACAATCACCCCTCCCACCAGACCAATGAGTGCTGCACTGCCCAGGTTAACGTAGGCGCAGGAGGCGGTAACAGACACTAGACCCGCCAGCACCCCATTGATGATCATTGATAGGTCGGGCTTGCTGAGGTAAATCCACGAGGTGACGGTAGCAGCTAATCCCCCCAGGGCACCAGCGATGTTGGTGGTCACGACAATATGGCTGATGGGTAAGGGGTCGGCAGCCATGGTGGAGCCGGGGTTGAAGCCAAACCAACCCAGCCACAAAATCAGGCAACCCAGAGCAGAAATGCTCAGATTGTGCCCCGGCATGGCAACCGGACGAGCCTGAAAGCGCCCCAGCCGTGGCCCCAGCAAAATAGCTCCAATCAGCGCGGCCCAGCCACCAACTGTGTGCACCACGGTAGAGCCGGCAAAATCGTAAAAGCCCAAATTAGCGAGCATGCCGTCGCCCCACACCCAGTGGCCGGTGATTGGGTACAACAACCCCACCAGCAGCAGGCTAAAAATAAAGAAGGCTAAGAATTTGATGCGCTCCGCCACGGCCCCAGACACAATAGTGGCCGCTGTACCCGCAAAGGCTAGCTGAAAGAAAAATTTGGCATTTAGCGGTACCCCAGCCCAGGCCAAGGCACTATAGGTGCCTCGGTAGGCATCGCCAACAGCGGGGCTGTTGTCGGCTCCTTGCAGCAAAAAACCAGACGTGCCAAATAGAGGGTTGCCGTCACCAAACATGAGTCCAAAGCCGACCACCCAAAAGGCCAGGGTTGAAAGACCGAACACAATCAGATTTTTGGCCAACAGGTTGACGGCGTTTTTGCTGCGGCAAAAGCCGGTTTCGAGCATGCAAAACCCGGCGTTCATAAAGAAGATTAAAAAGCTGGTCAACAGCACCCAGGCTGTGTCTAGCGCCACCTTGAGGTCGGCCGTAGTAGCGCTTTGGGCAAAAGCAGCCGGACAGAAAATCAGCAAGCTCCCTAGAGCCACCCAGGGTATATAGCGCCACCGTCCCCCTGGCCTGCTCAACGGGTGCAAAGGTTGCTTCAAGGCTCGTTGTGGTTGCTGCAACATAACGATCACGTGTCTCCCAATCGGCTCTCTGCTAATAAGCCCATAGGTTGCCACGAATTACAGTTCATGGTGCAAGTTTTTATACTTCCTGAGGGCAAGCCATGGGGCGATCGCCTTTATCTGCGGCGAGTCTCAATCGTTATGTGGTGCTACATACCCTCTCTGCATAGTTTAAGTGAAATCCCGTAGAAGCCTTGATTTTTTGGTGGAGTTACGCAAGCGCAAAAGAGAGGATCTAGCCGAGGCTTCTGAAAAAGCCTGATTGGTAGAACGCTATTGCTGCACTAAGTCTAGAAACCGGACTGCTGCTTGGTTAGCCCACAAGCAGGTGCTATATCAGCCTGTGGGCGACAGCACCTTAGCCAGGGCTAAACTCAGCTCTGGAAACTGGGGTGACTGTAAAATGGCCTCTCCCTGTAGCACCTGAGCTTCATACAACCCGTCTACTAGAGTGAGTACAGTCACCTTTGCCTTCGCTGGGTCTACAATCCAGTATTCTGGAATGCCTCGGACCGCATACTCCGATCGCTTGTAGCGGTAGTCGCGGTCTTCATTGGCTTTGCCCGGCGAAACTACCTCAACCACCAGCAAAGGGGCAGGCATGTCTTCAGTGATGGTGCTGCGGCCCGTGTCTTCTAACAGCGCCGCCAAGTCTACGCCCAACACCAGCAAATCCGGAATCCGCACTCGTCCGGATACCACGACTTCGGTATCCATGCGGCGCAACCAGTGGAAGGGCACGATTTGCAAAAACCGTTGTAATAAAAACAA
The DNA here is from genome assembly GCF_014696135.1 of Nodosilinea sp. FACHB-141. NCBI lineage: Bacteria > Bacillati > Cyanobacteriota > Cyanophyceae > Nodosilineales > Nodosilineaceae > Nodosilinea > Nodosilinea sp. FACHB-141. The sequence goes on from NZ_JACJPP010000007.1 coordinate 541,364, forward strand.
CGAGATCAGCACATTTCGCGGACTCTCTGGTGGCATCTCAATCACTTCCCCATCCACAAACTCACAGAGAGAATCTGAGTCTGTTTCCAGACTGAAGAAATCGGCCAGAGAGAGCTTAGTGGCAACCATCAATAACTCCGGGCAACCGTAGGGTGAGCACTGCCCACCAATAGGGGATTAGTTTGTGCCCCATCCCCTTACCTCCAATTTTACTCGTCTGCCTCTGGCTCGTAGGTGGAGGCGATCGCGAGTTCCTTGAGCTGCGATTCGTCTACACCAGAGGGAGCCTGGGTGAGCAGACAGCGGGCCTGCTGGGTCTTGGGGAAGGCGATCGCATCGCGGATCGACTCCTCGCCCGCCATCAGCATGACGATGCGATCGAGCCCGTAAGCAATGCCGCCGTGGGGCGGGGTGCCATACTCAAAGGCTTCGAGCAAAAAGCCAAACTTGTCGTGGGCTTCTTCGGTAGTCAGGCCAATTGTTTCAAACACTTGGCTCTGCACCTCGGGCTGGTAGATGCGCAGGCTGCCGCCGCCAATTTCATAGCCGTTGAGCACCATGTCGTAGGCCACGGCGCGAGCAGATTTGAGGTCGCCCACGTCGTCGGGGTGGGGAGCGGTGAAGGGGTGGTGCAGAGCCTCTAGCCGCTGCTGGTCGGCGTTCCACTCAAACATAGGAAAGTCGGTGACCCACAACAGGTTGAGGCTATCTGTGGGAATTAGATCCATCTCGCGGGCGATCGCCTGGCGCAATCGATCCAGGGTGGCATTCACCATCGCGGTTGGCCCCGCCCCAAACAGAAGCAGCGTGCCTTCGGTGGCTCCGGTGCGGCGCAGCAGTTCTGCCATTTGCTCAGGGCCGAGGTTGTCTTTAATCGCCCCAATGGTGTCCACCGCACCGTCGGCCCTTACCCGCACATAAGCTAGGCCCTTGGCCCCAGCATCGGCAGCGATCTTAAACAGGTCGCCACCGGGCTTAATGCGCACGTTGGAGATCTGGTCGTTGCCGTTGGGGATGGGTAGCACCTTGACGATGCCGCCGTCGGCTACCGCGCCAGAAAATACTTTAAAGCCGCAGTCTTTCACCAGGTCAGACACATCTACCAGCTCCAGGCCGTAGCGGGTGTCGGGCTTGTCGCTGCCGTAGCGATCCATCGCCTCGGCATAGGTGAGCCTCGGGAAGGGGCGGGGAATTTCAACGCCTTTTACAGCCTTAAAAATATGGGCTACCAGAGCTTCATTCAGCGCTAGAATCTCGTCCTGGGTCATGAAGCTCATTTCCATATCGAGCTGGGTGAACTCGGGCTGGCGATCGGCGCGCAGGTCTTCGTCGCGGAAGCAACGAGCGATCTGGTAGTAGCGATCGACTCCCGACACCATCAGCAGCTGCTTGAAGAGCTGGGGCGACTGGGGCAAGGCGTAAAACTCGCCAGGGTTGACCCGCGAGGGCACCAGGTAATCGCGCGCCCCTTCTGGAGTGGAGCGGGTGAGAATGGGGGTTTCGACTTCGTAGAAGCCCTCCTGGTCTTCGAGAAATCGGCGAATGGCTTTGGTGACTTCGTGGCGAATGCGCAGGTTCTGGGCCATGCGATCGCGCCGCAAATCTAAATACCGATAGCGCAGCCGCAGGTCTTCGCGCACGGTTTCCGAATCGGCGGTGGAGACCTGAAACGGCAGCGGTTTGCGCACCGCGTTCAGTAGCTCGATGGTGTCGGCGTAGATCTCAATTTCACCCGTGGGCAGCTTGGGGTTCACAGAGCCCTCCTGGCGCTGGCTGACCCGCCCCTGAATTTTGACCACATACTCGTTGCGCAGCGGGTCAGCTTGGGGATAGGAAGCCGGAGTACGTTCTGGATCGCTGACAATTTGCACGACGCCAGTGCGATCGCGCAGATCAATAAAAATAACGCCCCCATGGTCGCGGCGGCGATCGACCCAGCCGAACAGGGTAACGGTGCTGCCAATGTCGCTGGCCCGCAGGGTGCCGCAGTAGTGGGTGCGCATAGTGAACTGCTTATATTTCAAATTTCAAAACCTTCCCATTATCTAGGATAGTGGGTGAGCTTGAAAGCTATTTTTTTCAACCAATTCCTGACAAAATTCTCATCTGCACCCCTAGCCCTATTGAGGCCGCTGCACCGACAATTTGGAGCCGGGGTCGCTGTTGTTATCAGGAGCGTAAAGCTATGGTCTGGGTGCGATGCGGGCAGCAAAGCATTGCCGATGTGGAGGCGATCGTATTTGATAAAGACGGCACCCTGGCCGACTCCCTGAAGCTGTTGCACCACACTGCCCTGGCGCGGGCAGAGACCTGTGCTAGGGCCGCAGGATTTGGAGATGCGTTAATTCCGGCTCTTTTAGACTGTTTTGGCGTGTCTGCCAGCGGCATCGACCCCGATGGGCTAATGGCGGCGGGCACCCGCGAGGCCAACAAGCAGGGGGCCGTAGCTGTGTTAGCGCAGGCTGGCTATCCTCCACAGAAGGCGACGGAGCTAGTGGCAGAATGCTTCGCGGCGGTTAACGCCAAGCGCAAGGGCAAGGCCGCCTACACCCCACCCTTTGAAGGCACCGCCGCAATGCTAGAGCGAATGCACCACAGTCCCTTAAAAATCGGGGTGTTGTCATCCGATAGCCCAGCCTTTGTCGAAGAATTTTTGACCCATTATGAGCTGCTGCCCTGGGTAGATGCGTGGCAGGGTACTAGGCCAGAGGATCCGCCTAAGCCCGATCCAACGCTGCTGGGGGTAGTGTGCGATCGCCTTCAAGTCTCAGTCGCGCACACCCTGGTCGTTGGCGATAGCTGGGCCGATCTAGCATTGGCAGAACAGGCTCAAGCAGCAGGATTCATTTCTGTCTCAGAACCCTGGGGGCGATCGCCCGTTGTAGGAGCTAGCCTGGTATTAGCGCACTGGGATGATTTGGCCGTGCTAGCTGTTGGTTCCCCAGATTTCGAAATTTAACAATGCCTTGACCTTGCAAAATGGAGGCAAAAACGATGGTGTCGTGGGTTTTAAAGGAATGGCAGGTGGCTGTGACGGCACTGCTACAAGGCGAAACCATTCTGCTGCTGCGCAAGGGTGGCATTCGCGAGGCTAAAGGACAGTTTTCGCTGGCGGCCCGGCAGGTGCTGCTGCTGCCCACCGTCGAGCATCAAAAAGCGGCCCTGCTGAAGGATGCCTTTCGGCCCCTGATGACAGAGGAAGCCGATCACGACGACCAGGTTCGGTTTGACGGGTGGGCGACCATTACCCACGCCCTGCCCCTCACTGCTGAAGCAGAGGTGGCGGCTCTGCTACCCTACCTGGTATGGAACGAGCAATTTGTGGCAGAGCGGCTCAACTGGCAGCCCGATCGCCCGCTCTACGGGCTGTTGCTAAGGGCCTACCGTTTTCAGCAGCCGTTGCTGCTGCCTCGTCACAAGGGCTACAGCGGCTGCCGCTCCTGGGTGGAGGTCGGCCAGGAGGTGGGAGTGGAGAATAGCACTCCAGCTCTTGCGGAGGCAGATTATCAGCAGCAGGTTGAGGCTATTTTGGCGCATCTGCCTGCGATAACTCCGAGCCTGGCAGAATAGGCGTAATCATGGCTTCTAGAGCGCTTTGCAGGTCGGCAGTGAGCTGGGCAACGGCCTGTTTGCGATTGGTTTTGTAGTCGGGCCAGCGATCGCTCACCGAGATCGGCTCCCCCACCGTGAGCACCGCTCGCTGTGGCCCCAGCTTGGGCCGTGGAAAGGAGTTTTTGCCTTGAATTAAGCACACCGTGTCGCGCAAAATCATCACCGTTTCGGCAAAGCGCTCGGCGGAGGGTCGCTGGCGCACGTATTGGCCCGTAACAGCGATAAAGCTCTCCACCAAGCGCATGTGCCACATGCGGAGGGAGGCTTCTTCGGCCTCGCGATTGGCTAGCCCCATCTCCACTGCTGAAAGTCGCGGGTTGCCCACAACGTCTTGGCGAAAGATATGCTCCCACCCGGCTTGCTCAATGCGGCGACAGCGGTCAATGGTGCTGCCTTTGGGCAGGAGCTGAAAGTAGGTTTCGGCCACCTGTAGGGCCGCATTCATTAGGGCTTCGAGGCGACTGCTCAGGGCGTTAGTTGGGGGCACGGCATCGGGGCGATTGCTGGAGTCAACCGCAGGAATCGCCACACGATACACCCGGCGGTAATAATTTTCTAAGAGGGTGAGCAGACGCTCCCCCAGATTAGAGAGCCGACGATAGCGCTGCTCGATGGCGGTTTTAGAGGTGTCGCCGGGCGGGTAGAGATGCTGTCGGGGAGCCAGACTAGTCTCCTGTTCTAGGCGATCGAGCCAGCGATCAAGTTCGCGCCAGGGCGGTGTGATGTAGCGATAGGAGATGCCCAGGGGGGCGATCGCCATCTGCTCCGCTCGTCCCTGGTTGTGCAGATCATCTACGCACCAAAAGGCCATCTGGGCTACCCCCGGCTCTAGAGGGCTGACAATTTCGGTGTGGCCATTGTTGCCGCCCTCGGGGGCAGCGGCGAGGGGAAACTGACCATTGGCCAGCAGCTGGCGAGCCGATCGCAGCCCCTGGCGATCGACCTTGCCCCGTTGGATGGGGGTGCCGCCCAATTTGGCGTAGAGCTTGCCGACCCAAGCACCAGCCCAAAGGGGAATGCCACGATCGTAGATGAAGTGCACGTGAACCGGGCGCTTGAGCTCGACACCTAATTCTCGGGCTCGCTGGGGTACCGTGTACCACAGCAAATGGCCTATGCAAAATGAGTCGAGCGGGCTGGGATGGCGAAAGGCCAGTAGAAACCGGGTTTCTCCGGCATCAAATGCTTTGTACAACTGCACCAGCCCTTCGGCGTTGACCACCTCTACGTGCTGAACTTGTTCTCGCCAGCGCATCCAGTAGGGCAGCCCCAGGCGCACCAGGGCTAGCACCCGAGTATCCAGCGCGGGGGGAATAAAGCTCAACGGCGGCTGAGCACGGGTGGAGGGGTTCACGGGTTTAGCCCCCGGCCAGAGCATTAATGAATACCCCGATGATATAGCAGAGCAGCGCCAAACTCCGTTGGTGCTGGTAGCGGATTAAAGCTCATCAGTGGAATTGCGGAGAAACTATAAAGCTTTTATAAGCAACCCTAGCCCTGGCATTGTGCCTACCGTAGAAACCCAGTTTAATGGCAAGAGCCAAACCCGACCGGGCGAGGCGCTTGAGGAAAATCGTCACGTGTGGTTATCACAGTCCCTAAGGAGTTTCTCTACAACGCCCAACGTTACCTGTTGAACTTTGGGCCGGTGCATAAGCCAGGTACACCACAACCATGTCCCTTCCAAACAAGGCTACGGCCCAGGCTGCGGTTGGTGGATGACCTGTTCTAGAGACGTAGTTAGCGGTAAAACGACGGTTTGTTATGGTTTCCTCCCCCTTCTTTTCTGCCAACTCAGATCAGCGATCTAGCACTACACCCAAAGGTTCAAGTGGTGGCGCGATTCGCGAAGCGACCCCAACGGGAATCGCCTCACCCCCCTGGCTGCTAGATACGCTCTTTCGCAACATGAGCTATGACCTTGAGCAAGTGGCCGATATTATCGACCCCATTCTGACAGCCCAAAACCACTGCTACCGCACCGATTGGTATGTGCAGGGCATTGTGGCCGACGATCGCGCCTTTCTCAGCACCAACATCAACGCCGAGCGCGCCATTGAGGTCACCCCGTGTGGCACCCGCTGGTTGCTGGGGCAGGGCCGTTGCTGCGCCGTGGCCATGTCCCGGCCGGGAATTGCCGACTGCCATGCGGCGCTCAACTTTGACTCCCTGCGAGGCTTCTTTCTCACCGACCTGGGCAGCGATGGGGGCACCTGGGTGAACGGACGCCGCCTGGCCCCGGCCCAGCGCCACTACCTGCAAGACGGCGACTTGGTGAAGTTGGGCAGTCTGCGGTTTGAGTTTTTGCAGCAGCGCTGCGACCAATCGGTGTGGTACGACGCTTAATAGCGCTGGTAGCGCATGCCCGGCAGCTGGGTGACTAGACCCATCAGCTCTAGCTGCACGAGGGTGGCCAGCACCTCCCCAGTGGGCTGGGCCAGTTGCTGCACCAGGCCGTCGAGGGAAATGGGTTCGCTAGTAATGGTGGCCAGTACCTGGGCCATGGTGGGGGATAGGGGCGGTGTCACCGGAGGACTTACCGGCGGGCGATCGCCCTTTCCAGTCAAAGCGCTGCCCGCCGATTCACCATTGCTAATTTGGGGCATCTGTCCGAGAGCGGCGATCAGCGTCATGTCGTTCAAAATCATCTGGGCGCCCTGATTGATCAGCCCCAAGCAGCCCTCGCTGTTGAGGTTATCTAGCGACCCCGGCACCGCAAACACATCGCGGCCATAGTCATTGGCCAACTGCGCCGTAATCAGTGCTCCCGATCGCGCCGGAGCCTCGGTCACTACCACCGCTCGACTGAGCCCGGCAATGATGCGGTTGCGGCGGGGAAAGTGGGCGCGATCGGGGGGTGTGCCGTTGGGGTGCTCACTGAGCAGCAGACCATGGCGGGCAATGCGATCGTGCAGATCGCGGTTGCCCAGGGGGTAAACCTGATCAACCCCCGTTCCCAGCACCGCAATGGTGAGACCATGGCTGTCTAGGGTCTGCTGGTGGGCGTAGCGATCGACCCCCTTAGCCAACCCCGAGACTACGATCACATCGTGGGCCACCAGTTGCTGGGTCAGGCGGCGGGTCCAGCGCTGACCGTAGTCTGAGGGGTTGCGAGTGCCCACCACCCCAACCGATGGCACCAAGTGCAGAGCACCCGCCAGCTCCGGCTGCCCCCGATAAAACAGCAGCGGCGGCGGATCAGTAATTTCGTAGAGCAGGGCCGGGTACTCTGCATCTGCTGGAGTCCAAAAATTGGGATGCTGTTGTTCGTAGCTGGCTAGTAGCTCTAGCGGAGAAACCGTCTGCCGATACTCCACCAGTTTGGATCCCGTCCCTAGGCCAATGCCTTCCACTTCCAGCAGAGCTGCTCCCTCAGCATGCCAGGCGGCAGATAGGGTGCCAAAGTGGCTGCACAGTCGCTTCAACAAAATTGGGCCCAGGCCATGAGCCTGGGCCCAGGCTAGCCAATACGCTCGTTCTGCCATGCTGGACGGGGGTTAAAATCTCCCGCTCAGTATGCCCGCATCGTGCTGCAAGCCCTACCGACGCGCCCTGGGTAAACGCTGGGTGCCGCTGCGCCTAAAGAGACTGCCCAGGGGCAGCCGTCTCGGGTTGAGCTGTCGCAGGGGTGCCGGCAGTTCTAAGGTGGTGGTGGGCTCACCCCCAGGCGTCATCCACCATGCGTTGATGGTGCCTCCGGCAAAACCGGCCACTGCCCCCAGCAAAATGCTGGGCACCACGCCATAGCCCAGCAGCAAGAATATAAATAGAAAGGCCAGCCAAATTTTTAGCGCTGGTGGAATAATTTTGTCGGCCACCGGTACATCCTCTTTGGGGCGCTAGTGAGGCTAGGCAAGTGCCTATGCCCCTACTATAGCGGCTATTTGCTGGGGCACCGCTTGGGTCGTATCGATCGCCTGCACCAGCGGCTGCTCGACCTCAGTAAAGGGCTCCATGTGCTGGCGTTGAAGCACCGCTACAGTCGCATCAGCAATATCCCCCGCGCGATCGCGCACCCGCTGCTCCAATACCTCAAGGGGAGCCGTGCAGTGCAGAATGCTCACCGGCAGTTCCGCCTGCTGAATGGTCTCAATTGCGGTTTGGCGCAAAGCTTGGCGATCGTACTTGGCGTCGAGAATCACTGGGTAGCCGGTCTGAGCCAGGGCAATGCCAAGGGTGAGGAGGCGATCGTAAGTCTTCTCCGTCATCTCTGGGGTGTAGAGGCTGTCATCGCCCCGCTGGTCTAAGGGCACCCCGGCCAGGTGCTTGCGCACCGCATCGCTGCGCAGGTGAATGGCATTGATGTGACTAGCCAACTGCCGAGCGGTGGTGGACTTGCCCGAGCCAGACAGCCCGGCCATTATGTAGATTGCACCGCTGCGGGGTTGGCACACCGACCAGGCGAGGCGGTAGTAGCCAGCCGCCGTCTCAGCCGCTTGCTGCTTGGTCGCTTCATCCACTGACGGATCGCCGAGCAAAAATGAGGTCACCTTGGCTCGCACGTAGGCCTGGCGGCTAATGTACAGGGGCAGCAGCTGCACCCCTTCCCAGTCGCCGGTGCGCTCTACGTAGTGATTCAAAAACACCGTGGCCAGTGTGGCGCAGTCCTTAGATAGCAAATCCATCACCACAAAGCCGACGTCGTACATCACATCGACGTAGCGAAAGGGCTCGTTAAACTCAATGCAGTCAAAGAGATAGAGCTGCCCTTGCCAGCGACACAGATTATTGAGGTGCAGGTCGCCGTGGCAGGCGCGAATCCAGTTTTGTTCAACCCGCCGTTCAAACAGATCGCCATGGGCCGCGAAGAAAGAGTCGGTGTAGGTCTTGGTCTCATCGAACTGGGTTTGGGTCTGAGGGCCGCCGATAAAGCCAGTGGTTTGCTGGTAGTTTTCGTCAAAGGCCTGGCGAATCTGCTCTACCGCACCAAAGGTGCGAATGTGGTCATTGGTTTCGGCCCCCAGGTGAAAGTCAGCCACGGCCGTTGCTAGCTCTGCCATCAGGGATTCGGTGAGTTCGCCGCGATCGAACAGGGCGCTCAGCAGCGTATCCTGCGGGAACTGCACCATTTTGACGGCATACTCCACGGTCGTGCCGCTGCCGAGGTGATAGGTCTCTCCGGTTTGGCCCAGAGCGACTACTTCTAAGTAAAGCGCCCCGGCCCCCCGCTGGTTAAGCCGCAGCTCTTCTTGGCAAAAGTGATGCCGCTTTTCCAGGGTGGAATAGTCTAGAAAGCCAAAATTTACCGGCTTTTTCACCTTGTAGGCGTAGTCACCAGTCAGCAGCACATAGGACACGTGGGTTTGCAGCAGCCGAATGGGCTCAACTACCGGGTGGGGATAAAACTCCGGCTGACTCATCTGCTGAATCAACTCGGGAAGTGCAAAATCGGCCATACTCTACCTGCCAAAAACTGCCTAACGCTACAAAGGGGCCAGGAATGTGTTTCCTAGCCCCTAGGGATTAAAACCTGCCGTATTAGCAAGTCTATTCTGCCGCCGCTTCGTCCTCGGTTTCGCCGTCAGCCATGCGGCCCTGAAGCACTGTAGCAATGGTTTGAGTTTGGTCGCCAGCTACCACAGCGCCCTCGGGGAGCACCAGGTCAGCCACGGTGAGTGAGTCACCCACAGCCAGCCCAGACACATCCACCTCAATTACCTCGGGGATGTCGATAGCCTTGCACTTGACCGTAACTTCGTTGATCTCAGTGTTGAGCACACCGCCCTCGTCTTTCACACCTGTGGGCTCCCCCACAAAGTTGAGCGCTACGCCCACTTCCACAAAATCCTGGGCCTTAACGGCAAAAAAGCTGAGGTGGTACACGATTTTCTTCCAGGGGTGAGCCTGAACTTCCCGCAGCAGAGCCTTGCCATTCCAGGGCATATCTGGAATTTTGAGGTCAATCATGGTGTTGTTGACCGCAGCCTTGCGCAGCAGCAGGTCAGCATCTTTTTGGTTGACAGTCAGCGACACCGACTCAGTGCCCTGGTGGCCGTAAAGGACTACCGGCAGCAGCCCTTCACGGCGCAGGGCGTTAGGCTTGGCCTTTGCATCGCGCGATTTGCACTCAATAGTCAGTTCCATGGAAAATCCCCCCGTTAAAAATAAATTCAAAAAACAAACTTGCCAAGCCCTAGGCTACCTGGGACTCGCCATTCTCGTAGAGCAGCGCCCGTTTCGGCCCGTGAATGGGGTCCTCTACGATGATAGTCTGGTCGCGGCTGGCCCCAAGCGACACGATCGCGATCGGGACCTCCATCAACTCCGCCAAAAACTTGAGATAGTCTAGGGCAGCTTTGGGCAGGTCGCTCAGCGATCGGCAGTGGTCAGTGGGCTGTTTCCAGCCGGGCATGGTTTTGTAGATGGGCTTGCAGCGGCCAAAGGCCTCGGCACTGGCCGGCAGCTCTTCGCAGCGCTCGCCGTCCAGTTCGTAGGCCACGCACACCTCAATCTCATCCACATCGTCGAGCACATCGAGCTTGGTGACAGCGAGGCAGTCGAGGCCGTTGATGCGCACCGCATAACGACCAATCACGGCATCAAACCAGCCGCAGCGGCGGCGACGACCGGTGGTGGTGCCAAACTCGGCACCGCGATCGCAGAGCAACTCACCCATGTCACCGGTCAGCTCGGTGGGGAAGGGGCCTTCCCCAACGCGAGTGGTGTAGGCCTTAGCCACCCCAATCACCCGGTCAATCACCGTGGGGCCAATGCCGGTGCCAATGCAGGCCCCCCCCGCCACCGGGTTAGAGGAGGTAACGTAGGGATAAGTGCCGTGGTCGAGGTCGAGTAAAGTGCCCTGGGCCCCTTCAAACAGCACGTTTTTGCGCTGGCGAATGGCTTGATAGACATGGAGGGAACTGTCAATAATGTGGGGCCGCAGCCGCTCAGCATACTCAATGTATTCGTCAATCACCGCCGCTGGATCGAGGGGGGCGAGATCGTACAACTTTTCGAGAATGCCGTTTTTGTACTGAATCGTCCACTCCAGCTGCTTGCGGAGGCGGGCGTAGTCCATCAGGTCAATGACGCGGATGCCAATGCGCTCAGACTTGTCGGCGTAAGTAGGGCCAATGCCGCGCTTGGTGGTGCCGATCTTATGGTTGCCCCGGCGCTCCTCCGACGCCTGATCGATCAGGCGGTGATAGGGCATGGTGACGTGGGCCGCGTTGGAAATGAAGAGGTTTTTAGTGGAAATTCCTAGCTCGACCAGCTTGTCGAGTTCGCCAATTAGAGCCTTAGGGTCAATAACGGTGCCGCTGCCGATAACGCACTCAGTATCGGGGTAGAGAATACCGGAGGGAATCAGGTGCAGCTTGAAGGTTTGATCTTTAACAACGACGGTGTGACCGGCGTTGACCCCACCCTGGTAGCGCACAACTACGTCTGCCGAACGACTCAGCAAATCGGTAATCTTGCCCTTACCTTCGTCGCCCCACTGGGCCCCAATTACTACAACGTTTGCCAAGGGAATTCAGGCTCTAAAGTTCACACAAATTCCCATTATCACTAGGTAAATGTAATTGTGTCAACTTCAAGATCTTGTGACTCTGACTAAAGGTAACGCTACCTAGAGCCCGAACCCTTAGCAAATTAAATGTGTTTAACCTTATACCCAATGAGTGAAATATGCGATAGAACAGGGGAATATCTAGTTTACATTTCTTTAGATTTTTCAAAGACTCGCGATGGTATTGGCACAGCCTCTCTGCAGGGGTTAAGTCGGCTCTGAGAGGCCATTGCGAGCCCAGCCCATCTATAAAAGCTGCACTACAAAAGCTTCATTAAGGCGGAGGTTGCCGTGAGTCTATATGCTGAACTACACCGTCATCTAGGCGGTTCTGTTGTACCCCGAGTCCTGTGGCGCTATTTTGAGCGCAATCGCCCCGATCTGTCGGGCCAGTTTGCTGATTACCCAGCGTTTGAGCAGTTTTACACCCGTCCCCGGAATACTCTTGCGGAGTATCTAGAGCTGCATACCCTCGTCGAGAGTGTGCAAACCTACGAGGCCTTACCCTACTTCATCTATCGCCTGATTCGGGGTGCCTACATTTTTGAAAACCTGGCCTACTTAGAGCTGCGCTATACCCCCTACCTGCGCACCCCTGAGCATTTGACCCAGAACCAGCGCATTGAGGCGATGGCCGAGATTGTAGAAATTGTCGGGCGAGCCAGCCAGCAGCCTGAGTATCCCATTGTGACCAAGCAGATTCTCTGTATGCACTCGCGGCTGCCCCACGAGGTGAACCAGGCAATTGTGGAACTGGCGGGGCAATATCCCGAATATGTGTGTGCGGTCGATGTGGCGGGCGGTGACGCGAAGTACGGCGATCGCATCGACGAGTTTACCCAGCTCTACCAGCGCGCCCAGGATCTAGGCCTCAAAACCACCGGCCACCTCTACGAAACCGTCGATGGCGACCATCCCAAATTGCTGCCCTACCTGATGCGCATTGGCCACGGCATTCAAATTCCGCTGCGGCACCCGGAGCTACTGCCTGAGGTAGCGGCGCGGGGGCAGTGCCTGGAGGTGTGCCCCACCACCTACCTCAAGACCGGCACCCTAGACGAAATCAGCCAGCTCAAAGTCGTGTTCGATCGCTGCTTTGAGGCCGGGGTCGATATTGCTATCTGCACCGACAACGCCGGGCTGCACAACGTGCGCCTGCCCTTTGAGTACGAAAACCTGCTCACCCACGACGTCATCGGCTTTGAGGAGCTGCAAGCTTGCCAGGAAGCGGCCTTTCGCCACGCCTTCGCCTGGCCTCACAGCCAGCCCCCCTCCACGCTGCTGACCGACATGCTGCAAGTGCCGCCCGTCAGCCCCCTACCCACTAGGGAGTTGGCTGAGAGGGGCTCGCTGTCTTAACAGGCCTGTTCTAAACTAAGGTTGCACCGGTTTTGGTCGCATTTCTGGCAATGCTGCTGGGGCTGGAGCAATAGGTTCGCAACACCGTTTAAGCAGCGGGGCTAGGGTATGCCACCTCGACTTCTATCTACGGCTAGCCAAGTGCAGAGCCTGTTTACGGCCCCGCCGCTGTTGTCTACCCAGGGCTTTTGCTGGCATGGTGCTCACGTAGACTGTCGCTGGGAACCGCCTGGAGCCATTGAGGAAGAGGTGTCTACGCCCTGGCACAGCGTTGTGTTATTTACTCAGTTCCCTGAATCAGAACCGGTCTGGGCAGAACGCTCGATCGATGGACGATTCAAATCAGAGCGGGTGCATCCGGGGGACATTTTGGTGCTGCCCGCTGGGGTGGGGCAGCGATCGCGCTGGAATGTCCCCGGCGAATTTATGAACCTAGTCTTTGAGACTGCTGCCCTAGGGCGATCGCTCGACGAAGCTGCCGACGGCACCACCTTTGAGCTCATACCTCACTTTGCTACTCAAGACCTCTTGGTGTTACAGCTAGGGCTGTGTCTCAGGCGGGTGCTCCAAAGTGGTGGTGAGCGTCTCTACGCCGAAGCGCTCACCACGGCCCTGGCCGTGCATCTGCTGCAAACCTATGCCACTCGCAAGCCACAGCTCAAAACCTATGGCAACGGTCTGGCTAAGCCTCAGCTAGAGCGGGTGATGGACTACATTCACAGCCACTTAGATGCTGACTTGAGCCTAGAGACCCTGTCCACCCTGGTGGGGATGAGCGCCCACTACTTTGCCCAACTGTTTAAGCAGTCCACTGGGGTCGCGCCCCACCAGTACGTCATTCGCTGCCGGGTACAGCAGGCCAAAACGCTGCTGGCTCAGCCCGACCTCCCCATTGCCGATATTGCCTGCCGGGTAGGCTTTGCCCACCAGAGCCACCTCAACCGTCACTTTAGGCGGCTGGTGGGCACGACCCCTGGCCAATGGCGGCAGGCAAACCGTTTCTAGGGCCGCTCTGTTGTCGTCATTAGGGTTGGCTTTGGCGTTTGGGTAATACCTGCATCGAACAGTGAGCCAAGAGCTTTGCATAGCCTCTTGCCGTGAGGGTAGAGGTTAGGCGCGGCGATCGGAAGTTTGTGCAAACCAGCGGAAGAACTTGCAAGACAGAGCGCGATCGCCCTGGCGATACTAAAACCATGCGCTCTGACTGGAGAAACGCCCATGGTGCTGCTTGAAACTCGAACCGAACCTATGGTGATTAACTTCGGCCCTCATCATCCCTCCATGCACGGTTGCTTTCGGATTATGGTCACCCTCGACGGCGAAGATGTGATCGACTGCGAACCCGTGATCGGCTACCTGCATCGCGGCATGGAGAAAATTGCCGAGAGCCGCACTTCCACCATGTTCATCCCCTACACCAGCCGGTGGGACTACTACGGTGGCTTGTTCAATGAGGCCGTCACCGTCAACGCCGTAGAAAAGCTGGCGGATATTGAGGTGCCCAAGCGGGCCAGCTACATTCGCGTGATTTTGCTAGAGCTGACCCGCCTGGTCAATCACCTGCTGTGGATCGGCCCCTTTGTGATGGATATGGGGGCGCAGACGCTGTTTTTCTATGCGCTGCGCGATCGCGAACCCATTCTCGATTTGTTTGAGGCGGTGAGCGGCTACCGCATGGTCAACCACAACTATTTCCGGGTGGGGGGTGTGGCTGCTGACCTGCCCTACGGCTGGACGGAGAAATGCCAAGACTTTGTGGATTACCTGGCCCCCAAGCTCGACGAGTACGAGCGCTTGGTCACCGACAACCCAGTGTTTCGCCGTCGCTGCGAAGGGCTGGGCGTCGTCACCCGCGATGAGGCTATAGGCTGGGGCTGCTCTGGCCCCATGCTGCGGGCTTCTGGCGTCCAGTGGGATCTGCGCAAAGTCGATCATTACGAATGCTATGACGACTTTGACTGGCAGGTAGCCTGGCAGACCGAGGGCGACTGCCTAGCCCGCTACCGGGTGCGTCTAGATGAAATGCGCCAGTCACTCAAGATTATTCAGCAGGCTCTTGATGGGCTACCAGGCGGTCCCTGGGAAACCCTTGAGGCCAAGCGCTTGGCCGAAGGGCCAAAGTCGCCGTGGGATAGCTTTGACTACCAATTCATTGCGAGAAAAATTGCCCCCACCTTCAAAATTCCTGCTGGGGAGCACTATGTGCGGGTCGAGTCAGGGCGAGGTGAACTGGGCATTTTTCTGATCGGTAACGAGACTCCCATGCCGTGGCGGTGGAAGATTCGCCCTGCTGACTTCAACAATTTGCAGCTACTGCCCTACCTGCTCAAGGGCCAAAAGGTGGCTGATATTTTCGTTATTCTCGGCAGCATTGACGTGGTCATGGGGTCTGTGGATCGGTAGAGCGCTAATGCCATGGTCAGCACTCTGGCCAAAGCACAGCATTGGTGCTGGTGTGGGAACGCGCTATAACGCGTCAATTCGGCTTAGCGCCATCCCTATTGGTCGATGGGTTGGCACATAGCAAACAGGGTTCAGACATCTCTGCCTGAACCCTGTTTGCTATTTATCTAGGTTTGGTCTTTACGAGCAAATCTAGGAGTAGAGGCTTAGTAACCGCCGCGGGAGAAGCTGTCGCCACCGCCACGACGACCGCCGCCGCCACCACCGAAGTTACCACCGCCGCCACCGCGATCTTCACGGGGCTTAGCTTTGTTAACTTTGAGGTCACGGCCCATCCACTCAGCGCCGTCTAGGGCTTCGATAGCTGCGTTCTCTTCAGAATCGGCAGACATCTCGACGAAGGCGAAGCCGCGCATACGCCCGGTTTCACGATCGGTGGGAAGTTGTACCCGCTTAACAGACCCGTACTCTGCAAACACAGAGGTTAGGTCTTCGCTGGTAGCGTCATAGGACAGGTTGCCTACGTAGATTGACATATCTTTTCTCCAAAAATTAAAGGATGTGCAGAGCAAAATTTCGGAGAGAAGTCTGTCAATGGAAAAACGGAAAAATTCGTTAGTACTAGAAACAAATGCTGCTAACCGATCTCTATATCTCTGGAGACACCCTAGCACGTTTGAAAAGCTGGTGGAACCCTAGAGGGTCAAATCGCTCAATAAAAACTAGTTATGGAGTGACAAACCCCGTGCAACCGTATATCTAGCGTTTTAATTGTAAAGTTTTGTATGTTTTGATGGTGCCAACTTTTGGACAAATTACTTGCTCCAGATCAGTTTTTAGCCGCCTTACCAACCTGTTCGAGGGGAAAGGGCAGCAGGTGACGCCCGGTTTCCTGAACCATCCCCGTGGGAGAATGGGCATTTAACTGAGATTTCACCTATGCCTGCTGCATACATTGAAAACGAAACCGAGTTTGATGCGCTTCTAAGTGCAGAGTCGTTATTTGTGGTCGATTGCACAGCGGCCTGGTGTGGCCCCTGCAAGTTGGTGGCCCCGCTGATGGATCAGCTGGCCGACGAATACGGCGATCGCGTCAAAGTCCTCAAGCTTGATTTAGATGCCAATCAGGCTGTGGCCAAGCGCTACGGCATTCGCAGCATTCCCGCCGTGATGTTCTTTCAGCAGGGAGACGTAGCGGAAACCTTAGTGGGGGCGAAAAAGTATGACGAATATAGTGAGACCCTAAGTAAGTACCTGAGCTAGGGCATTTGCCTCCGCCCAATCTCTTTAGTCGCCAACGTTGTAGGCGCAGGTCGCGATGGTTTAGGGCCAGTTGACCAAACCGCTCGTGGATAGAGCAACTGGCCAAGCTGCGATCGAGGGTTAAGGGCAGATCTAGGCATAACGTCCACACCCCCGTAGACTGAGGACAACCGATTGATCCAACAGCAGGGCGGGCGATATGGAAATTCTTTTTGTAGCAGCGGAAGCGGCACCCCTGGCTAAGGTCGGCGGTATGGGTGACGTCGTGGGTTCCCTGCCTAAAGTGCTGCGCAAAATGGGGCACGACGTGCGCATCTTCATGCCCTACTACGGCTTTTTGCCTGACAAGGTCGATATTCCTGAAGAGCCGGTGTGGAAAGGCACCGCCATGTTTAACGACTTTGCGGTGTACGAGACTACTCTGCCTGAGTCTGACGTGCCGGTGTATCTGTTTGGTCACCCCGCCTTTGACCCCCGTAAGGTTTATGGTGGCGATGATGAAGCCTGGCGGTTTACCTTTTTTGCCAACGGCGCGGCTGAGTTTGCCTGGAACTACTGGAAGCCTCAGATTATTCACTGCCACGACTGGCACACGGGCATGATTCCAGTGTGGATGCAGCAGTCGCCCGACATTAGCACGGTGTTTACCATCCACAACCTGGCTTACCAAGGGCCGTGGCGGTGGGAGCTAGAGCGCATTACCTGGTGCCCGTGGTACATGCAGGGGCACAACACTATGGCGGCGGCGGTGCAGGCTGCCGATCGCGTCAACACGGTGTCGCCCACCTACGCCCAGCAGATCAAAACTCCCGACTATGGCGAAGAGCTAGAGGGGTTGCTGTCGTTTATCAGCGGCAAGCTAGGCGGCATTCTTAATGGCATCGATGACGAGTCCTACGACCCGGCCACTGACAGATATATCGTTAAAAACTTTACCCCTGACAGCCTCGAAAATCGCCGCGCCAACAAGATAGCGATTCAAGAAGAACTGGGCCTAGAGGTCAACTCAAAAGCCTTTTTGGTAGGCCTAGTGGGTCGCCTGGTGGAGCAGAAAGGGCTGGATCTGATTCTGCAAATTTTGGACCGCTTTCTCTCCTACACCGACGCGCAGTTTATTCTGCTGGGCACGGGCGATCGCTACTACGAAACCCAGCTCTGGCAGATGGCTAGCCGCTACCGGGGTCGCATGGCCACCTACCTCCTCTACAGCGAGGGGCTAGGCCGCCGCATTTATGCTGGAGCCGACGCGTTTCTAATGCCGTCGCGGTTTGAGCCCTGCGGCATCAGCCAGATGATTGCCATGCGCTACGGCTGCATTCCGGTGGTGCGGCGCACGGGTGGTTTGGTGGATACGGTGCAGCACCACGACCCCGAGCACCACACGGGCACGGGCTACTGCTTTGACCGCTACGAGCCGCTGGACCTGTTTACCTGCCTGATTCGCGCCTGGGAGGGCTACCGCTTTAAGGATGCCTGGCGGGCGCTACAGCGGCGGGCCATGGAGCAAGACTTTAGCTGGGACAAATCGGCGATCGATTACGTCAAGCTCTACAGCGAAATGCTGGGGATCGACTTTAAAGACCAGCTGTCTAAGCCCGAGCTAGCCCCAGCTACGACCTCTCCCCAGGAGCCGCTAGCGGTGGTGGATGCGACTCTACCCAAATCTCCGCTAGCAAAGTAGAGCGGCGAGCCCTGCGGGACGGACGGTACTGCTGTCTGTCACTTGTGAGCGGTTTGTAGGGGGGAAAGTGTGGCAGATTAGTGGTTTCTGTTCCACGAGGCACCTATGAGCGATGGTAACGGTTCGGCAGCGGGAAACCTGACCCAACCCGGTCTACCCGAGACCGGAGCTTTGCCCAAGCGCCGCCATATTGTGCTGACCTCTCACTCTAATCGGTCGGGGCTCAAAGGGAATCCGGTGCAGTGGGGCCATGGGGATCCTCTGCAGCGCGGGGCGATCGTGGCGACGGTCACCGATCCAAACCACCGCAACGCCATTGGTACTCATTCCGGTTCCTATGCTGTGTACCGCGCTCTGGCAGTGGCCAGTGGAGTGCTGGATCCGGATCATAGGCCTGACTTTACCAATACCTCCCCTGCGATCCCTATTGGCCCTCACCCTAGCTGGGCTGACCCTGAAAAAATTGTCTCCCTAGACCCCTTTGGGGCTTTGGTTGGCGATGTCTATCGCGACAAGATTGCCGAAGGCCTCGACATTCGCCCCACGATCGCTGTCACCCGCGCCCACATTCAAATGCCGGAGCTGCTAGAGGCGGTGCGCCAGGGGCGAATTAAAGAAGACGGCGAAATCGTCAAACCTGGTGGCGACCTAGTGGTCACTAAGGCAGCCGTGGAGCCGGTGTGGTATCTGCCGGGGGTAGCCCAGCGCCTGGGCGTCAGCGAAGACGAGCTGCGCTACGCCCTGTTTGAGCAAACCGGCGGCATGTTCCCTGAGCTGGTGACGCGGTTTGATGTGAAGGTGTTTTTGCCCCCCATCGGTGGCATCACGGTGTATATCGTGGGCGATCCTGACGCGATTACTGATCCGGCTCGCCCCCTAGCGGTACGGGTTCACGATGAATGCAATGGCTCGGATGTGTTTGGTTCTGACATTTGCACCTGTCGCCCCTACCTAGTGCACGGCTTGGAAGAATGTATTGCTACGGCTCAGCAAGGGGGCGCGGGGCTGATCATCTACTTCCGTAAGGAAGGGCGCGCTCTAGGGGAAGTAACAAAATTCTTGGTATATAACGCCCGCAAGCGGCAGGAAGGAGGCGATCGCGCCGATGCCTACTTTGCCCGCACCGAGTGCGTCGCTGGGGTGCAGGATGTGCGCTTTCAGGAGCTGATGCCCGACGTGCTGCACTGGCTAGGGGTGACCCGCATCGATCGCTTCGTGTCGATGAGCGACATGAAATACAACGCCCTAGTGCGATCGGGTATTGAGATTGTTGAGCGGGTGCCGATCCCCGACGACCTGGTGCCCCCCGATGCGCGGGTAGAGATTGAGGCCAAGAAGGCGGCGGGCTACTACACCGACAAAGTAGCGCCCACCGAGGAAGATCTGGCCCAGGTAAAGGGGCGGGGTTTGGAGTAGGAATGGTAGCAGACAGCGATGGGATGGTGGGCGGTGCCCACCCGACAGCAGCAGAGGCAGCGATCGCTTACCTGCAAAGTCCGCAGGCCATTCGCGATCGCACCCGCGTTCTCTTCACCCTGGCCGAGCAGGATCAGCTCCAGCATTTTCGCTACCATCCCGAAGCACTGCCTGCTACCGCTGCCTACGTTCTCGACGTCATGCAGCAGCAGTATCCCGATGGCGAGATTCCTTTTCACTCTCGCTGGCGGCATTTTGAGGTGCAGGGGCGATCGCGCCTAGACCTTCTAGAGCCAGAGTTATCGAGACTGGATCTACTAGAGCAGGCAAGGCTGAAGGTGGATTTGGCGATCACCAGCGTGCTGCTGGACGCTGGAGCCGGGAGTCGGTGGCGGTACGTGGAGCCAGGGACGGGAATTGAGTTTCAACGGTCGGAGGGGTTGGCGATCGCCAGCTTCCACAGCTTCACTGCGGGACTTTTCTCTAGCCAACCCGACCATCCCTGGCAAGCAGACGCCCATGGGCTCACGCAACTCACTGCTAACCAACTTGCCCAAGCCTTCCAGGTTAACAACGACAATCCACTATTGGGACTCGAAGGACGAGTAGCGCTGCTGCAAAAACTCGGCCACACCCTGCGCCAGTGGCCCCAATTCTTTGGGTCTGACCTTCCCCGACCAGGTCACTTGGTGGACTACTGGCTACAAATTGCCTTCCAGAGTCAGCTATCAGCAACGACCGTTTTGCAAACCATTCTGCTAGGCCTGGGGCCGATCTGGCCCGGACGGGTAGAACTGGCGGGCACCAATCTCGGCGACGTATGGCCCCATCCTCAACTGCCCGATACTGGCTCCGGCAGCAACCTTGTCCCCTTCCACAAGCTCTCCCAGTGGCTCACCTATTCGCTGCTGGAACCCCTGCAAGACCTCGGCCTCACCATCACCGATCTCGATCAGCTCACCGGCTTAGCCGAATACCGCAACGGGGGGCTGTTTGTGGATATGGGTGTCCTCAGCCTCAAAAATTCTGCTGATTTTGAGGTCGCCCATCCGCCCAATTCTTCACTGATAGTTGAATGGCGCGCCCTCACCCTCTGTTTGCTAGACGACCTCGCCACCCACATTCGCCAGTCGTTAAACCTGGATGCCGAAACGCTTCCCCTGGTAAAAATTCTCCAGGGAGGCACCTGGACGGCGGGGCGACAGATCGCTGCGGAGAGGCGATCGGGGGGAGAACCGCCGATTCAATTGGCCAGCGATGGCACGGTGTTTTAGAGTTCAAAAATTCAAAATGGAGAATTCAAAACTTTGTAAATCCTTCGGACTGGCTTTGCCTACGTGCAGCGTCTTTGCAGGAGAAACTTTGAGTTTTGCATTTTCCCCTTCCCTCACCCACCCATCCTCCTCTCTACTAACCTATGCCTGATCTCCACCTCATCGACCATCCCCTCATCCAGCACAAGCTCACCCTGATGCGGCGGGCCGAGACCAGCACGGCAAAGTTTCGCACGCTGCTAAAGGAAATCAGCCTGCTGATGGCCTACGAAGTGACGCGCGATCTGCCGCTGAAGCTAGAAACCATCCAGACACCCATGGCCACGATGGAAGCTCCGGTGCTGGCTCCGGAGAAAAAGCTAGTCGTCGTTTCGATCATGCGGGCGGGGCAGGGCATTCTCGACGGCATCTTGGAGCTGATGCCCTCGGCGCGGGTGGGGCACATTGGCCTCTACCGCGATCCCCAAACCCTGCGGGTGATTGAGTACTTCTTCAAGGTGCCGGAGGATTTGAGCGATCGCGACGTTCTCGTCGTTGACCCGATGATCGCTACGGGCAATACGGCGGTGGCGGCACTGTACCCGTTAAAACAGGCTCAGCCGCGATCGCTCCGCTTTCTCTGCCTGCTCGCCGCCCCCGAGGGCATTGCCCACTTTCACCGCGAACACCCCGACGTGCCCCTCTACGCTGCCGCCGTAGATGAAAAACTGGACGAGCGCGGCTACATCTTGCCCGGCCTGGGGGATGCAGGCGATCGCCTGTTTGGCACTAAGTAGCAACGCCAAACCTCATTCACGCTTGATCAGCCTTGTTCCTAACGTTTGAATGTTCAACTAAACGGTTGCCCTAGACCCGTAGACGCTCCTATGAGATGCGGCGGCTCAAGCTCCTGGTCAGAGTTGAGTGGCGCTAAATTCTCTCAGCCAATTGACCTGTAGCAGATGAAGTTTGAGTAGGAAAGCCAAAATGCCACAACTTAAGACTATTGAGCTTTTCTTAATTTCTCGCTCTTCTGTTTTCATGCTTTTGCGATCGCAAAAGCATGAAAACAAAACGTTGGCCTACACTAGCTTCATAAATTTGGGTGGCTGACGCAGACTTATAAATAGCCTTAGTCTTAAGGAAATCAGCATTTATTATCTTTAAGTCGTGACACAACAGATGGAACTATTTTTTAATCTAGAATTCATGTAGTCAACAAATTGATTAAGATAATTGAGAACAGTTAGTTTTTACCTAAGCACGTTATCCGGAAGTAGCAAGGTATCGCGTAAAGCTATGTAAAGCGGCTTCTAGCAATATTTAGAATTATTCATGACGCTTTTGTTACATCAAAAAGGCTTTAGAGATAAGGGTTACAGAGCTTGACGCCAGAAAAATTCGTTCCTCGATGTACTAATTCACTTAACTTCATACTTCTAAATCAGCGGCTCATAATATTGTCCTTCATATTCTTTTAAGGACTCTAAAAGTGAGCTAATTGGGGCATTTGCAGCGTTTGTCAGCATTTTTTGAGGCGAGCTGAGCAACGGGCTGAGGAGTTTTTAGAGCCGGTTAACAGGTCTTTTTCTTTCGTTCAGCAGTTTTGTCGGTTGGCTAGACGACAGAGTTTTATTCGCAGCCAGTTAAAATGAGGTCAATCTCGCTAAAAGCCTAAGGCTCAAGACAGGCCTTTGATTCATGCTGGGCGAGAGAACCAATCCATAATTGGGTTTGTTGGTGTAAAAGTCTCAAGTCATTGAGACCAAGTTGTCAACGCGAATGGTGAATTGCCCTGTAATTTGTCTTGGGTAATGCGATCGCCCCTACAGGCAGTCTGACCATCGCGGCATCTGCTTCGAGCCTACGGGCTGCCAGCGAATTCTTGTGTGATTACTACAGTATTAAGGGTTCTTATGGCTAAGCAATCTATTCGTCTGCCCGAATCAAACACAACGACAGAAGTGCCACTGTCGTTAGAGTCGGCAGGTGTTGCGCTCGATGCCGAAGCGCAGGTGAGCCAAATTCAGCAGGCGTTGGTCAACAACTTGTACTGGGTACAGGGCAAAGATGAACAGTTTGCCAACGCCCACGACTACTACACAGCGCTGGCCCACAGCGTGCGTAATCAGCTTTTGCAAAAGCGCATTCGCACCGCCAAAACCTACGCTCAAGAGCGGGCGAAGACGGTCTACTACATGTCGGCCGAATTTTTGATGGGGCGTCAGCTCGGCAATGGCCTCATCAACCTGGGCCTCTACGACACCATGCGCCACGCCCTAGCCGACTGCGGCCTCGACCTTGACGAACTGTTAGAGCGCGAGGCTGAGCCTGGCCTGGGCAACGGTGGACTGGGTCGACTCGCCGCCTGCTTCATGGATTCGCTCACCACCCTCAACCTGCCAGCGGTGGGCTACGGCATTCGCTATGAGTTTGGCATCTTTACCCAGCTGATTCGCCAGGGCCACCAGGTTGAAGCGCCCGACAAATGGCTCAGCTACGGCAACCCCTGGGAAATTGCCCGCCCCGACTATCGGGTCGAAATCAAGTTTGGCGGTCACACCGAGGTCTACAAAAAAGACGGCGACGACGACTATCAGGTGCGATGGATCCCAGCTCAGACTGTGATTGGCATTCCCCACGACGTGCCAGTGCCGGGCTATGGCACCGAGAACGTCAACCTGCTGCGCCTGTGGAAGGCCGAGGCCGGCGAAGCCTTTGACCTCGATGCCTTTAACGCTGGCGATTATTTTGGGGCCGTGGCCAACAAGATGATCTCCGAGAACATCACCAAGGTGCTCTACCCCAACGACGAGACCCGCCAGGGCAAAGAGCTGCGGCTGCAACAGCAGTACTTCTTCGTCGCCTGCTCGCTGCAAGACATCATTCGTCTGCACCTGCGCGACCACGGCAGCCTAGAGAATTTGGCCGAGTTTGCCGCTATTCAGCTCAACGACACTCACCCGGCTATTGGTGTCGCCGAGCTCATGCGCCTGCTGATCGACGAATATAACTTTGAGTGGGCCGCCGCCTGGCAAATCACCCAGCGCACCTTTGGCTACACCAACCACACTCTCATGCCCGAGGCGCTGGAGAAGTGGTCGGTGGACTTGTTTGGCAAGCTGCTGCCCCGCCATCTCGAAATCATCTACGAAATCAACCACCGCTTCCTGGCCCAAGTCAAGCTGCGCTACCCCAACGATCCCGATCGCCTCGAGCGCCTTTCTCTCATTGAAGAAGGCGGCGAGCGCCGGGTGCGGATGGCCAACCTAGCCTGCGTCGGCAGTCACGCCATCAACGGCGTCGCCGCCCTGCACACCGAGCTGCTCAAGCAGGAGGTGCTGCAAGATTTCTACGAGCTGTGGCCCGACAAGTTCAGCAACAAAACCAACGGCATTACCCCCCGCCGCTGGCTGTTGCAGTGCAACCCCCGCCTGGCGCAGTTGATTTCTGAAACCATCGGCGACAGCTGGATCACCAACCTCGACGATCTCAAGCAGCTAGAAGCTCACCTAGACAACGAGGTATTTCGCCACGCCTGGCAGGCCATCAAGCAAGAGAACAAGTGGAGCCTGGCCCGCTACATCCACGACACCGTGGGTATAAAGGTCAACCCCGACTCGATGTTTGATGTGCAGATTAAGCGCATCCACGAGTACAAGCGGCAGCTGATGAACGTGCTGCACGTGATTACCCTCTACAACCGCATGGTGCAAAACCCTGGGGATCACGTCGTGCCCCGCACGGTGATCTTTGGTGGCAAGGCGGCCCCCGGCTACGCCATGGCCAAGCTGGTGGTGAAGCTGGTTAACGCTGTCGCCGATGTGGTCAACAACGACCCGATTGTGGCCGGGCGGCTGAAAGTGGTGTTTTTGCCCAACTACAACGTCTCCCAGGCCCAGCGTCTGTTCCCAGCCTCTGACCTGTCAGAGCAGATCTCAACCGCTGGCATGGAGGCCTCGGGCACTGGCAACATGAAGTTTGCCCTTAACGGCGCACTCACCATCGGCACCCTCGACGGCGCCAATGTGGAAATCCGCGAAGAGGTGGGAGCCGACAACTTCTTCCTGTTTGGTCTGACCACTGAGCAGGTCGCCGCCTGCAAGGCCGTGGGCCACAACCCCTGGTGCTACTACGACACCAACCCCGAGCTAAAGCGCACCTTGGATGTGATCGCCTCAGGCCTGTTTTCGCCCGGTGAGCCAGACCTGTTCTTGCCCATCCTTGACTCGCTGCTGGTGGATGATCCCTACATGGTGATGGCCGACTTTGCCGCCTACGTGCAGTGCCAAGAGCATGTCAGCCGCACCTATGAAGACCGCGATCGCTGGGTGCGCATGGCCATTCTCAACACCGCCCGCATCGGTAAATTCTCCGCCGATCGCACGATCGCTGACTATGCCCGCGAGATCTGGAAGGTGAAGGCGGTGCCGGTGGCTGGAGAGTAGGAGCGTGGATGGGTGGATGAGTAGTCGGGTGGATGAGCGATTCCGTTGATCCTAATTCCCTACCCATCTACCCCCTACCCATTTACCCCCTACCCATTTACCCCTCTCCTCGCTTCGGCGGTTCCTTGAGCGCCGCCACGAGCAGGCAGACAATGCCGATGTTGATACACACGTCGGCTACGTTAAAGATCGGGAAGCGAATTAGCCGAAAGTCTAGGAAGTCAATGACTTCGCCAGACAGGAGGCGATCGATGCCGTTGCCTAACGCCCCGCTGAGAATCAGCCCGTAGCCCACCTGCTCCCAGCGGTTGGGCAATCGTGCTTTTAAACCCAAAGCAATCAGCCCCAGACTGACGGCTAGCGATAGCCACTTAAGCCATTCACCGTTGTTGCTAAACAGGCTGAAGGCAGCCCCGCTGTTGGTTACATAGGTAAAGTAAAACACCCCTGGCCAGATTGGCAGCGAGTCGGGTGGAGTGGTGAGTTCAAAAGTTTGAGCTACCCAAAACTTAGTCAGCTGATCGAGGGCCAGCCCAACCCCAGCGGCGATCCAAAACCAACGATTGCGCACTCTCATGGGCCTAGTAAAACAACAGCTGTCGCAGCACCAGCGACAGCACTGCCACCGCACACACTATCACCAGATGGCCCGGTATCGGCAAAATAGAGTATCCCACCAGCAGCTCCCAGTAGGAGGCCGATACAGTCTGCAACCAGCCTAGCAGGGAGGCAAGAGTCAGGTAAATAATGCCTAGCCCGTGGATGATGCCCAACCCGCTGAGGCAGCTCAGTGCCAAGGTCTCCAGCTTGGGCGGGTTTTGAAAGGCCAGGTAGCCGCACACCCATCCAGCGGGCACAAAGCCAATTAGGTAGCCAAAGCCCGGCTCACGCACGTAGCTCAGACCACCCCCCTGGGTAAATACCGGAAACTCAAACACCCGAAACAGCGCCAGTCCCAGCACTAGGTAAGCAACCTGCGACAGCGCCGCCGCGTTTTTGCCTCCCACGCAGCCGGTCAGCAGCACAGCCCCTACTTGAAAGCTCACCCCCAGCGACAGCAGCGCCATACCAGACTGCCCCCAAGTCCAGGGAGCGTTGAGGGTAAACGCTTCCATCCAGGTGGCTACAATGGTGAGAACCAACCCAATCAGAGCCCACAGTAGTTCGAATGGTGCTAGCACTGGCGATGTCTTCACCCGTTGGCGGCAGAATTCAGACATTCACATTAGCAGGGTTTGTCAGACTGGGCACGGGTTAACAGAAAGATTTTTGCCCACTATTAGGCAGCGACAAAGGCATCTCAGTCGCGCACATTCCCCCGCAGAGATTTAATCTGCCCACGCTTAGCTTTGCTGTCGAGGCGTTTTCTCTTGGCAGTTTTTGAGGGTTTGGTGGGTTTGCGCTTTTTAGGCGTAATAGTAACGCTTTGAACTAAACCCTTGAGGCGATCGAGGGCATCTTCTCTGTTTTGCTCTTGGGTGCGATGCTGCTGGGCTTTAATGATGACAATTCCCTCTTTGGTGATGCGGCTGTCGTTGAGGTTGAGCAGACGTTCTTTGTAGAGGGGCGATAGAGAAGATGCATTGATGTCAAACCGCAGGTGAATGGCAGTGGCAACTTTGTTGACGTTTTGGCCCCCCGCCCCCTGAGAGCGGACGGCGCTCAGCTCAATCTCGCTCAGCGGAATGGCGGTGCGGTTGGTAATTTGCAGCATGAAAAATTGAGGACGCTATCTACACCATAGCCAGATTGAGCCAGGATGCAGCATAAAGCCTTGTCAGGTAACGACTTCATGCCGTGTGGCATCTCTACATTCTGGTTGATTGCCTGCTCGACGGGTTTATTTACTTTGAAGTCAGAACGTTGCTCACAGGGTGCTTTATCCTTGTGGGCAAGCGTTTTGAAGTATTCCACCTAAAAAGTATTCTGGTTAAGCACACGGACTTGGCCTTTGAGTCTAGTCGTTGCAGAACCTTGAATAAGTATTTAGCGGAACACTCCTAATTGAGAGCGGCAAAATCAACTAAAGGAGCTTAATGATGAGAGAACGCAACTGTGCACTAATTTTAGGTATTTTATTTACGGCCTTGGGTCTGGCTGGATTTGTCCCAGCTCTTGTATCGCTTCCCTCACCGGAGGTGGCTGGTGCGGCCCCCCTGCCAATTGATTTGGGAGACACCTATGTGCAGGGTTTTGGCTATCTTTTTGGCCTTTTCCCGATTAACTTGATGCACAACCTAGTTCACCTAGCGGTTGGCATCTTTGGTATCTCGGCTTCTACCACGGTGGGCGGTGCTCGTCTGTACAATCGGTTCTTTGCAATTTCTTATCTGTTGATTGCCGTTATGGGTTTGGTACCCGTGGCTCATACCACGTTTGGCTTGATGCCGATTTTTGGCAACAACGTTTGGTTCAACGCCGTTACAGCGTTGATAGCGGGCTATTTTGGGTTTGTTGCACCCGACAAAGAAACCAGCCTCAGCGTTTAATGATCTAGGAGTGGTAGGCTTGGCCTTCTAAGCCCACCGCTCTTAGGTTCTGTTTGGTTAAGCAAGGTTAGCTTGCTCAAGCATTTTTAGAAGGTTGACGTAATTGAACTCGAACCGACGATCCCCACGATATTTAGGTAGGGTTTCAGCATTGCGAGAAATTCTGGTTAGCTTTATGACCTCATTGCTAACAACATGAGCCTGCCGCTGCCAACACGCCGGTGCAGCTTAGCCCTAATCTCTACACAGGGCTGACAGCATTGTCATGAACAAGACGGCGATCTCTGTCTAAGCTTCGTAGCCAAGATAGAACGTCTCTGTAAACGGTGTAGAAGACTAGTTGGCCAACCTAGTGCGTTGGAAAGACAAACCCATTGCCATGTCGATTGTCCAGGGTTAGTTAGTCGGTGTAGCCCACTTTACTCTAGGTTATACCCTCACCTACGCAGCCTTTTTGATTGGCACTACAGCTGGGCGATTTGGCTGACAAGGGGCTCAAAAAATCTAAGTCTTTCTCACGTGAAGTTGTTATGAATCATAAAGCTTAGTCGTGAGAAGCCGCGCAGTTAGAAGGGACTAACTGCGCTTTTTTATGGTGTCAAAAATTAGGTTACGACCTTTGACCGTTGAGGATTGCTCTGGAAAGGTAAAGCATGGATAAAAGCATTACTGCAACAGCCTTAAACGGGGCTAACTAGGAGACACCATGACAGAGCAATATACCCACAGAGGCATCGGTTTTTTCCCTAAGGAGGAGCAGGCCGAGCAAGCTATTCGAGCCTTACAATCATCCGACTTTCCGATGGGCCAGATCTCAATTTTGGCCAAGCAATTGGCAGACGATGTAGTGGCGGGGGGCGCTAAGACAGGCTCTGAGGTCGAAGGGCAAGATATCAACGACTCTAAACGATTGCCGCAAAATGCTCTAGCAGGAGGATTTTGGGGTGGTTTGCTAGGCGGCCTGACCGGTTTGGCAATGATTCCTGGGGCGGGCGCGGTGATAGCGGCAGGCTCCGTTGGTGCGGCTTTGGCTACGTTAGCTGCTGGACAAGGGGCAGGGGCCTTGGCGACGTCAAACCTCAAGGCTGGGTTGCGTTCCCTGGGCGTTCCTGAAGACCAGGCTGGAGTCTTTAGCGATCGCTTAATTGGCGCAGAGTTTATGGTGATTGTCGATGGCAGCCAGGAGGAAGTGAGCCAGGCTGAATCGGTTTTAGCTGGCCATAGCATTCAAGTCTGGGATGTCTATCCGACGCCGCAGTCTGAAGTCGGTTCTAAGTAGTCGATTCTAATTGGAAAGAACGATTGCGTCAGGGCCAATTGGGAGCTTTTAGATTGGTTGGGCGATCGCCTAAACGTCAATCTATTCCTTTCTAATGAGGATGTCCTAGACTCCCATTTCTAGACTGAAAACGACGACCTAGATAAAGCCTTTCTAACGCGATCTTAGTCTTCCTCGACAAGTCGTGACTGAGACCAAAGCCGTGATCGCAGCAGGTGCGCGCTGAGGTGTTGGCGAGGCTGTTTTGCAAGCTAGAGCCACCACTATTAGCCATGATCGACTCTCCTTCCTCAGGTACGGCAGAAAAGCCCAGTGCTTTTCCGATCAACGTTAGGCCGTTTAAGGTGGCCGGGTTTTTGATCGGGTTTGGTCTGGGCGGCTTTATTGACGCCATTGTTTTGCACATGCTGTTGCAGTGGCACCACCTGGTTTCGGGCCGGGTACCAATGAACACTTTGGTAGGTTTGCAGCGCAACGTTTTTTGGGATGGAGTTTTGAGCGCTGGTATGTGGTTGGTCATCGTGGTTGGGCTGGCTGTGCTGTGGCGCGGTATGCAGCAGGTCCCCATTGTGCCTCTCACCACCTCAGCTTTTGTGGGATGGATTTTGATGGGGTGGGGCGGATTCCAGCTCTTCGACAGCGTCTTTTTTCACGCTCTGCTGGGCCTGCACCACATCCGGCCAGGACCTAATTATTTGGTCTATGACGCGGCCTTTTTTCTAATTGGCTTTGTGTTGATTGGATTAGGTTTTCTCATGACGCGTAACCAAATTGATGCTTAGCCATTTTTCCTCCTAGCAGCCCTGCTGGTGCTGGTTGAGCGGCTCGATTCACTGCGATCGCCGTTTCGTCTTCTAGTACGGCTCTGAGAAAGGGCGATCGCGGGTCTTTTTAGCACTTACCCTGTCCTATCTTGTTCTGTCTAAAAAAGAGTCACTAGGAGCGTTTGTCTGCTTGCCCAAATCAGCGGCATTGTCTATGTGCTGGTTTGCTTAGCTTTGTTCCTACTGTCGAGCACAGTGGTGGACAAATTTTGGAACGTTTCACGAAAGAGCTGCTGAGAGAGATTGTGTTGCTGCTCTGTGGCGCGGGGCAACTACTCTGGGCCACTCTATGGCCTGCTCCGGGGTCACTCCCAGGCTCTGAAGTCTTAAGGAAAAAACACTTCACCATGATCTTGAAGGTTGGCATCAGCTTTTTCCTATGTCGTCAAGGGCACGGCTGAGGCCCGGATACTTTCACCTCAAGAGGAAGATGTGCTGAAACTTCTCGATCTATATAGTTGTTCCAGAAGAGCACAATGGTAGATATAACGTTTCAGAACATTTTTAGTTCTGAAACTCAGCGTGCTTGTATTGTTCGTCACTTCTTTTAACAAATTACTTAGTGCATCATTTTTGCTTCCATGGATTTAAATCCTTCAGTTAGAACCGATGCGCCGTTTCCGGTTGTGGGGATGGCGGCTTCTGCGGGTGGCCTGGAAGCGTTCATAGATCTGATCTCTAACTTGCCAGCCGACACGGGCATGGCATTTGTGCTGATTCAGCATCTAGCGCCTGACCATGAGAGCCAGCTGGCTGAAATCTTGGGCAGAGTCACCCCAATGGTGGTGCAGCAGGTGCAAGACCAGATGGCGATCGCGCCCAACCAGATTTACGTGATTCCGCCCAACACCCAAATGACATTGATAGATGGGGCCTTTTGTCTGGCGGCGCGCCAAAAAACTCAGGGCAAATATATGCCGGGGGATGCGTTTTTTGAGTCGTTGGCCGCGGATTGGGGCAATAAAGCGATCGCAGTCGTGCTGTCGGGCATGGATGGCGACGGTTCGCAGGGGTTAAAAGCGATTAAGGTGGCGGGCGGTGTGACCTTTGCCCAGTGCGAAGACAGCGCCAGGTATGACAGTATGCCGAATACGGCGGTTGCTACCGGAGACGTTGATTTTGTGCTGCCGCCCGAGGCGATCGCCGCAGAGTTGGTCAACATCAGCCGCAGCCCGTTGTTGACCGTCTCAGAGCCGCTTCAGGGCGTGAAGGCGGACGATGCCCTAACTACTATTTTTGCGCTGCTGCGAAAGACGAAGGGCGTTGACTTCACGCATTACAAATCTAAGACGATCGATCGCCGCATGCAGCGCCGGATGCTGCTGTATAAGCTCGACACCTTGCAGGACTATGCTCAATACCTGCAAGAGCACCCGGCTGAGGTGCAAGCCCTACATGATGAGATTCTGATCCACGTCACGAGTTTCTTCCGGGACCCAGATACCTTTGAGCAGCTAAAAACAAAAGTTTTTTCGACAATTAACCAAAACAAAGCCGTAGACACGCCCATTCGAATCTGGGTGGCGGGGTGCTCGACGGGGGAAGAAGTCTACTCGATCGCCATTTGCCTACTAGAGTTTTTTAGCGATCGCGCCACTGTTCCGCCGATTCAAATTTTTGCCACCGACATCAGCGAAGCCGCGATCGCCAAAGCGAGGGCAGGCGTTTACTTAGAAAGCCAGATGGGGGGCGTCTCGCCCGAGCGGCTCAGCCGCTTTTTCTTTCCGGTGGCCGCCGGAGGCTACCAAATTAGCAGCGCTGTCCGAGAACTCTGTATCTTTGCGCGGCACGATTTAGGCAGCGATCCGCCGTTCTCTAATCTTGACCTGATTAGCTGTCGCAACGTGCTGATTTATCTATCGAGTGCGTTGCAAGAGCGCATCATCGCTATTTTTCACTATAGTCTCAACCTCAACGGCTTTCTCATGCTGGGCATGTCTGAAAGCGTCAAAACCGCCTCAGACCTATTTGCGTCGGTTCACGAGCCCGCCAAAATTTATGCGCGCAAGCTGACCTTGACTCGTCCCCTGTTTTCATTCACCACCAGGGTTCACCCCGCTGTCGGTGGCGAGCGCCCGCCGCGAGTGATTGAAACCACCAGCAACAATTTTGATGTAGTGCGAGAAGTTGACCAGCTAATCGCCGCTCGCTACGCCCCGGTGTCTGTAATTATCAACGACCAAATGCAGATTCTCCACCTGCGCGGCGACACCGACCCCTATCTGAAGCTACCCACCGGCACCACTGACCTCAACGTGTTGATGATGGCCCGAGAAGGGTTAATACTGCCCCTGCGCACCGCTATCTATCAAGCTCAAACTCAAAACATTGTGGTGCGACAAGAACAGATTCAGCTGGAATCGGGTGAGGACTCAGCGTACCTCAATCTAGAAGTGATTCCATTTCAGCCGACCACTGCATCCACAGTTTATTTTTTGGTGATCTTTGAAGCAGTTTTGCTGCCGGTCACGCCCTCCCCGGCTACATTAGCTGAGCATCAGGAACCGGAAGACCTAGCGCGTGAAATATTGCAGCTTCGTCAAGCTCTATCCGCTGCGATTCAGCGAGAACTTTCGGCGCAGGCGCATTTGCAGGCGGTGATTGAGGAACACAGCCACCTCAACCAAAATCTGCGAGTGGCCAATGAAGAAATCCTGTCGAGCAATGAGGAGTTACAAAGCACCAACGAAGAGCTCCAGACGGCCAAAGAAGAGATTCAGGCTACTAACGAAGAACTCTCCACCACCAACGACGAACTGCGCAGCCGCCACCTGCAACAAATTCGAGACAATAGTGATCTCAACAACCTGGTTGATAGCATCAGTGTGCCGATCCTAATGCTCAACAATAAGTTGGAAATTCGTCGGCTTACGTCCACAGCGCAGCGTCTGTTCAACTTCATTCCTAGCGATGTCGGCAGACCGTTTAGCGACCTTCGCACCGATTTTGACGTTTCCAGCCTAGAGTCTATGGCGTTAGAAGTGCTAGAGACGCTCAACACCAAAGAACAGGAAATTCAAACTCGAACCGGCTATTGGTACTCCCTGCGGATTCGTCCTTACCGGACGACAGAAAACCTGATTGACGGCGTAACCATAGTTTTTCTCGACATCGACGCGCTCAAACGCCATGCTGCCATCTTGGAGGCGGCTCGTGACTATGCAGAAGCGATCATTGAGACGGTGCCCACCCCCTTAGTTGTGCTGGATGCCACTCTGCGAGTGGACATGGTCAATCGCGCGTTCCGCGACATGTTTCAGACGTCAGCATCAACGTTTGTGCGCTCGTCCCTGTTTGACCTCAGCAACGGACAGTGGAATAGTCACCAACTGCGATCGCGCTTAGCAGACGTGCTCAGCCATGACAGTCGGCTGCAAAATTTTGAGATGGACTATTGGTCTGAGCAAACTGGGCAAAAAACGCTGCTGTTCAATGCCTGCAAGCTACAGCGCGACGATGAGACGGCGATGGTTTTGCTTGCGATCGAAGACATTACCGAGCGCCAGCGTTCTGAAAGCGAGCGCTCCCAACTCCTCGCCCAAGAACAGGTCGCCCGTCAGCAGGCCGAAACAGCCAACCTCGCCAAAGATGAGTTTCTCTCCAACCTCTCCCACGAACTCCGCAATCCCCTCAACGCCATACTCGGCTGGGCGCAGCAGCTCCGTGCGCGCGCCCTCGAAGAAACGACTATTATCCGTGCTTTAGAGACGATTGAGCGCAATGCCAGGATGCAATCCCAACTGATTGAGGATATTTTAGATACCTCTCGGATTGTTAACGGCAGGCTCATTCTTCGCCCGGCTCCGCTCGAACTGCGCTCAGTGGTGCAGGCGGCGATCGAGACCGTTCAACTTTCAGCCGACGCCAAACAGATTGAAATTGTGGCTCAGCTCAATGCTGGAACGGTAGTTGGGGATGCCAATCGATTGCAGCAAGTCTTTTGGAATTTGCTGTCAAACGCGATTAAATTTACCCCGCCCAACGGGCGCATTGAAATTACCCTAGAGCGGGTGCAGGGGCAGGCTCAAATTCGAGTTACTGATACCGGGCAGGGCATTACAGCCGATTTATTGCCGCATGTTTTTGAGCGCTTCCGTCAGGGCGACTCTAGCACCACCAAAGCAAAGCCCGGTTTGGGCCTAGGGCTCGCGATCGCCCAGCAGCTGGTAGAACTGCACGGCGGTACCCTGCAAGCCACCAGCCCCGGTGAAGGACAAGGCGCGACATTCATCGTCAGGTTGCCGCTGGACGGGCGCTCCCAAGCACCGCCATTCAGTGTAGAGCCTGCATTAGAGAGTTCAAGCGCTCCAGTTGCGTCGGTAGACGGCCTGCAAATTTTGGCAGTCGATGACGAAATTGATACCCTTGAGCTATTCAAATTTGTGCTAGGAAACTATGGGGCTAACGTGGCAACTGTGGCCTCTGCCAGCGAAGCCCTAGCGGCTTTGAACGACAATCCCAATCGGTACAACATGCTGATCTGCGATATTGGCATGCCCGAGCAAGACGGCTATTGGTTGATTCAGCAAGTGCGATCGCTGAGTGCAGATGCTGGAGGGCAAATTCCAGCCATCGCGCTGACGGCTTATGTGGATGAGGCCGACCGACAACGGGCGATCGCCGCCGGATTTCAGCGTCATCTCGCAAAACCCGTGGACCCAGAAGACCTCATCAGAGCGATCGTGTCAGTCCATAGCGACTCTATGTAAACCGTGCTGTAGAGTTAGGTCGTTTCGCCTGCACAGGCAAAATACCCGTTCCATCGACTAAGTCAGCTAGCCGAGCGCATTTGTCTCCTGCTACTGCACCCAGCAAGCAGGGCACCATCGCTCCACAGCGGCGATCGCTTCGCTATTTGTGTAAATGCAATATGATGCGACGGGTGCGGCTATGGTTTCTGGGGAATAGCCATCTAATTGGCTAATGTATACCGTGCTGGGCTTTGACCTACTCTAGCTGATGGGCGTTGCTGTGCTGGCGGGGCTAGCGGACGTAGGCAGCAAAAAGCCCCAACGCTGACCAGAGGCTAAAGTGAAGTTCCGTTGGCCCTATTTTGCCTTCAATTGCTCCAATGTTACGATCACGTTTTCGATGCCTGCGCAGGTTTTATCTAACAGCGCTGCTTAAGCTTTGTCGGCGGGTTCGGCGTGCAAAATGCGGTTAAGAATTTGTTCTAAGGTCTGAATGTTAGTGTTCATCTTTGATGCCTCGCTGGCGTGGTTGCCTGCTTTGAGGTAGCGAATCTCGACGGGTACTACCCACCGTCCATCCCTTGTTTTTTTCTGTGTTCAAGCGATCGTGCTGGGATAGTACAACTATGCCATCTAGCTCTTTCATCAGCGTTTCAGCAGTAGCCGTGTCCCCGTCATTCGAAGCCTGAGTGTAGGCTTCTATCAAAATTCGAAATTCGTTGTTCATCATTTGCTATTCCTCTCAATGCTGCGTTAGTTGGTTTTCTCCATATACGAAGTAACACTCTTAGTTATTGAGGAGGCACAACCAAACGACAGATTCCTCAGTAATTTCTAACAACTTATACGCATCTAAAACATTTTCATCTAATAAGTTATACATGCCATCAAATAACTGCTAAATTGCAAAATTCAGATCCATCGGGGTGATTTTTCTCCAATAGGATGGCCGAACATACCGTAAGATTCTGAGATCAGCGTTCTGTAAAAATAGACCGCATCTTCCTCCCCTCGTGCTCAATCACCGTTGATTGATTGGGGTCGGTCGCGTTCAGCGTTATAACAACGTCAAACTCAGGAAACTCATATCTCATAACAAGGCCCGAAATAGTGGTTAACCTCCGAAGTAAACGGCTCGCTCTTTCTCGCGGCGCTTGACTAGGCGGCCCGGTGGCACCTTGCCCCCGGCCTTTGTCCAGCTCATTAGGGCATCGGCTTGGCGGTTGCTCGCCTGTGCGTGGCGGTAGGTTTCGCTGCCTATAAACTGGTGCGGGCCCACGTTGTAGCAGAAGCTGTCCAGGGCACTGGCCTGATACTCAGCGAGGCCCAAGGGTGCGATCGCAGGTAGGCATTTGCGCTCCAGGTAGGCCAGCAGCTCCCGCTCTGCTCTTAATCAGTTCCGTCATCCCCGGTGCATCGATAGCGGGGTTTGAGGCTGCGATCCTCATCGTCTTGCGCTGCCCCTGATGCCGCCACCTCAGGCGAATCCAGCCGTCTATGTTCCCAATTGAAACTTCACCTTTGGGAGTTCTAGCCATTTCGGGTACCCATTCTGTACCCATTGAAGCGCTAAAACCCTGATCGTTCCGTTTAAATCCGTTAAGTGCACACCCGTTTCTAGATGCGATCGCACCCCAGTGTCAATCATTAAAGGCCTTGAAATGGCGGCTTTTCAAGGAATGGACGTAACTGGACTCGAACCAGTGACCCCCACGATGTCAACGTGGTGCTCTAACCAACTGAGCTATACGTCCGGGCAGATATAGAAATTAGCACAATGGGTGGGGCGACCGCAACCTCTATCGCCACCGATCTAACGAGCCAGAGCAGGCTGGAGGGAGCGCGGTTGTTTAAGGCACCCACGAAATAGACGTTTCAGGAGGATAGGAGATATGTAAGAGATATATCTTATAGCTAGTGGGGGTTCTCGCAAGGGGTCGGTGTCGGTGCAATTGTTTCGTGGGTGATTGCGATCGCTAGTGGGCTGATCAAGCAGGGGGTAACAAACTTCACTTTAGGAGACGAAGTGACTGACAACTAATGTGCCACTCATTATTTAGGTGCGCAGTAAATAGAACACCCTCAGCCATAGCTAAGGGACAGTATTAGTAGGGGCGTGAATGGCAGTACTGAAGCTAGGTAAGGTTGTTGTAGATGGCTTGTGGACAGCTCACAACAGCCAGAGGGTTCCACACTAATATTTCTTTATTTCACAACAGTAAGTTAATAGGAGTCAAACAAATAGACAAATTCATTTGAATAATATCTATTAAAGGCATCATAGGTACCTTGTTCTGACTCGTAGTATAGGTCGCCCTCTTTATCCAATAGGACAAAGCGTAAATCCTCTTCGCCTTCTAGCTTGATTGACATGAGAGGGCGTTCTGAGATGATGCTTACGCCTATAGTGACTAGACCCTGATCAGAATTAACAATCAGATATCTGAATTCATTATCATCTACAGATTTTACGCAGATATTTGAGTTAATTACCCGACCTTCACAAACGCTTTCTAAATTGTTATAAGGGATAGTCTGCGCTTGGGCGGCTACGGGGAAAAGAACGGCTAAAGCCGTACCAAGAACCAATGAATGTTTGAGCATATTGAGCCTAGCAGGTGCTTCTCAAGTCTTCCCTAAAGAATCCGATGGATTGGAGCAGAAAGAATAATCTTTAATCAAATTAATACTTTCGCTCACAGAACCCCTATCCTAAGCGCTCCGCTCTGGTATGTCTGTCACTGGCATCACTTTTTCAACCCTTACTAAGCGAACAAGGCAGGGGTTGAAAGTTTCTTTGAAAGATGTGGTTTAGAGATGCACCTGAGACACGCTAGTTGCTGTATGAAACATAAAACGCTCTAATTTTCAAGCGTTCTAAGGGCTTACTATTCCCACGGTTTCAACGTGGTGCTCTAATCAACTACGCCATACGTCCGGGCAGACATGGAAGTTGGCATATCGAGCGGCGCGATCGCAACCTCTACCACCGCCGATTTAGCGAGCCAAGCCAGGTTGAAGCCCTCTAGGATTTAGCAGCAGCGGCCCATCTTGCTTAGGGGTAGCGGCTACTCGCAGATTAGAAAGGGCAGTGCCCTGATAGTAGTGGGCCAAAATTTGCTGGTAGTTGTGGCCTCGGGTGGCCAGCCCGCGCGCGCCCCACTGGCTCATCCCCAGGCCGTGGCCATAGCCGCGCCCATCAACCCGCAGGGTGTCGCCTGCCAAGGTGAGAGAACACAGTGAGCTGCGCAGCCCTAATGCCTGACGCAGCTCGGTGCCGGTCATGGTGCGGCTGCCCTGGGTTCCCTGGAGCCGAATGGAGGTGATGCGCCCCTGGGGAGTGGCGCGCTCAGTGACAACTCCGGTCAGGCGGCCAATGCCGGTAATGCGCTGCGCAACCTGCTGGGTTGAAAAGGTCTCAGACCACTGAAATACCGGGGCCTCTTGGTCGTAGTCGGCCACGCCGCGCAGGTAAGGGGTAGCGCGCTGCCAAATATCTTCGGAGTTTTCGGTATAGCCGCCGGAGGAGGAGTGGAATACAGCTTCAATTACCCGGCCTCCATAGGTCAGCACCTGGCCCTGGGTGGCGTTGACCGCAGCTTGTACAGAGGGAGCTTCGGCAGCCAGCCCTCCATAAACCTGGTGGGCCGTGGTGCCCCCCACATCAAACAGGTCGCCCTGGGTGCGATCGCGCCGATAAAGGGCATAGGAGCGAGCTGCTACCGCCTGGGCCTTAAGTGCTTCCTGGGGCCAGCTGGCGGGCATTTCGCCGCCAACAACGCCGTAGAGATAGGCTTCGAGATCCACCCAGTTGACGGCCGTCACTTTGCCCTCAATGGGCACCACCAGCACCTTACCCCGATACCATTTGTCGTTGATGAAGATGTAGCCACCACCAGTCGGCTCTACCCAAAAGGCTTGCCCCTGCCAGTCGGCTAGCTT
This sequence comes from Nodosilinea sp. FACHB-141, assembly GCF_014696135.1. NCBI lineage: Bacteria > Bacillati > Cyanobacteriota > Cyanophyceae > Nodosilineales > Nodosilineaceae > Nodosilinea > Nodosilinea sp. FACHB-141. The sequence continues at coordinate 579,534 of NZ_JACJPP010000007.1, forward strand.
CAGCCCGCCTCCCTGAGGAGTGACGGTGACCGATCGCCCCTGGGGAATCTGACCCACGCCCTGACCCGTGCCATTTTTGACCACCGCTGGAGTAGAGCTGCCCACCACCGCTTGATTGAGGCGATCGCCCACGGCCACCCGCATTTCGACCGCTGCTTGCACCGGCAGCGTCGCCAGCCACCACAGCACCGACAGACTGAGACCGTGCTTAAGAAAGCCTCGGGAGCGGCTGAGCAGCAGCCCAAACAGGGGTTGGCGAAGTAAAGTCATCGGTTGCGGCAGAACGTAGAGAACGTAGGGATCACCGGACAGCGCTTTTTACGGTATCACCGATGGCTCAGCCCGGCACATTAGGATCCAATCATCCCTGTGACGATCTCGGTACTCACAAGTTGCCCCAAAAGGGACAGCGATCAAACTGGTTGCTTAGGGCGGCACGATCGGCTCGTAAAGCCTTCTCAGGAAAGCCATAATTTTGCGGCCATATTCTGGGTCGGCGCTCCAGCGGCCGCTGAGCTGATCCACTAGAGGGGCAACTCCCCGCACCACAAACAAAAAGCGAGGATCGACCTGGCGCTGCACCAAGGGGTCGAGGCTAGCGTAGGCCTTGAGGTGCTGAATCTGCGCCCGCACCCCCACCCGAGCGCTGGGGAAGGATGATCCCTCTGGCCCGCCCGTGGGTGAACCAATGCCGCCAAAGTTGTTTTGGGCCGGGTTGAGGCTGCCGCCAAAGTTAAGGGAGTTGGTTTCGACCAGCATTTGGCAAAAGGCAATGTCGTGGTTGACCCCCTCGATCGCCGCTTCTTCTCGGTAAAGCTTGGGCAGGTCGCGATAGGTATTGACGGCACCCTGATTAACGCTCTGCAAAAACAGGGTCAACTGTGTATCTGACGTGCTGCCGTTGCCCATAATGCGATCCATCGAGCCAGGGCAGAATTGAGTGCCCGTGCGCGATCGCAGCCGAATCGTGCGGTTAGCCGCATCCCAGGTCACCGTCACGTTGTAGTTTTGCAGATCCACCGCTTTGATGTAGACCACGTTGGCGTAGCGAATGCGGGTGATGTTGGGAGAACTGGTCGCGTCCACCCCCAGCAAGTCGGCAATGTCGATGGGCACGTAGGCATTGCCGTTGACGATAATGCCGGTCTCTGGATAAATGCCGCCGTTAAGATTAATGCGAATTTCGGGCAGGTTGCTCCCCGGCGCAGTGGGGGTACCGCTGCCTACCGCCCGGCTCCAGGAGGCCAGCCCATCGGCAACACCCAGGGCCACATCGCGCCGCTGCCGCTGAATGACGGCCAAATCTTGGGGATTGCTCAGGTAGCCCACCTCCATCAGCAACGAAGGGCAGCCCAAGTTGCGACAAAAGGGCAGCAGACCCGTCGGCGACTCGGTGTCGGGCTTGACGCCGCGGCTGGGCACCTGGGGTATGCGGCGCAGCAGGGCCAGCAGCACAATCTCAGCGTGGGTGCGGCGCGTGTCGTTTTTAGCAATGTAGAATACCGCCGAACCCCTCACTGCTGGGTCACTGTAGACCCCGGCATGGATTTCGATGGCCACATCTTCAGGGCGACAGCGGGCGTTGATCCAGGCCAGGGTTGCGGCGGCGCTGAGGTCATCGGGCACAGACAGCACCGCTAGCTGGCGCGACCTGAGCTCAGCCACCACCAAGTCGCGAATCTGAATCATCTCCGCCGCTTCGGTGGTGTTGGGCAGCACGGCACCGGGGTCTACCACCCCATTCTCAAAGCCGCCGTGGCCCGCCGAGATAAAAATCTGTGCCATATAGAACCGAATTCTGAGACTCTCTGGCCAGAATCATACCTATGAAATGGGGAAGGGGAGTGAGAGAAAGTTTTGAGTGTTTAGTTTTGAGTTTTGAATTTCTGATCCTGGGCGTGAATTCAAAACCCAAAACTCAAAATTGAGAACTTGAATTTCTACATCTCCCCAAACGCCGCCAACGCTGCCCCCGTCACCCGGCAGGTCTGCCACTCGGGCTTAATCTCGGCCCCCATGCTTTGGTAAAACTCGATCGCGGGGGTGTTCCAATCGAGCACGCTCCACTCAAAGCGACCGCAGCCGCGCTCAAGGGCCAGCTTGCCCAAATGCACTAGCAACGCTTTGCCAATGCCCTGGCGGCGGTAGTCGGGGTACACGAAAATGTCTTCCAGGTAAATGCCGGGCTTCATTAAAAAGGTCGAAAAGTTGTGGAAGAACAGGGCCATGCCCGCTGGCTGGTTGTCAACCCAGGCCAATAGGGCTTCGGCGTAGGGGCGATCGCCAAACAGAGCAGCGGCCAAATCGTCGGGGCTGCCGGTCACCTCGTGGGCCAGCTTTTCGTAATCGGCTAGGGCTTTGATCAAGTCCACTAGGGCTGGCACATCGGCGGGAGTGGCGGGGCGAATCTCAAGCGGGCGATCGGCGGTGGAGGTCATATGCTCTAATTCAAGCTGGATGGAAACATGGGGTCGGGCGCGATCGCAGTATGAACTGGCTTACCGGTAAACCGCTAGGCCTGCCAACGATGGCTGGTAACGATTTGATCAATACATTCCTTTAGGGAAGCTGCTCAGAGCCATGGCAGAACGAGATATCCCGCGAAGCGGTAAAGCCTCCAGGCTGCGTGTAGCATACGCTTACCCCGGCGGTCTGGGGGTCGAGATGAGTAGGGCGGGGCTTAGCCCAGGAGAACTGAGGTGCCAGCGGCGATCAGCATAATTTTAGGCTTGGTACTGAGCTTAGAACTCACCGCATTTTTGTCGCACCCACCTCATCCATCGCGGAGCCAAGGCCTACTGGGATCAGTTTGAGAATTTTCCCGAGTTTGCGGTTCGGTTAAAGCCTTTAACCAGACGACGGGCTGTGTGGAGAACCGGGTGCTAGTGACAACGCGTAAATTCAAAGAATTGAGAGCAGCGATTGAGACGCTGGAGGGGTGCGATCGCATTCCCTGCTGCCTTGAAGGTGAACTGGCTGAAACTAACGCTCTTTAAGTTCTATCATTCACAAAAAAGAGTGCGTCTACGTATTAGGTAATGCATGTGAAGATGCCTATTTAGTGATGTCTAGAAACTAATAAAGCAGCATGCCTTTCCTACCCAAAAGCGTAACAGTAAACAGCTAAGCAGAAATCAGAACCTTTGGCAATACTCCAATAGGCAGACTAGAAAACCAAAAACATCTGCCATAATCGCGGAGCTAACATTTCTTATTGTTTAACGGAGCCCAAGGGTTATGTCTGAGCCGAATGGCGTGATGATGCAGTATTTCCATTGGTACATTGAGCCCGATGGTAACCTTTGGAATGAGCTTGCCAACAACGCAAAGGATTTGGCAGAAGCAGGCATTACCTCACTTTGGCTACCTCCTGCCTACAAAGGTAGCGCCGGTGGTTATGACGTAGGTTATAGCGTCTACGATTTATACGATCTCGGCGAATTTGACCAAAAAGGCAGCGTTCGCACTAAATACGGCACCAAAGACGAGTATATCCAGGCCATCAAAACTGCTAAAGAGGCTGGCATACGCGTCTACGCCGATGTGGTATTTAACCACATGATGGGCGGCGATGAAGCCGAAGAAGTCGAAGCCACTCCCATGAGCCACGATAATCGTCATGAGCAAATTGACGAAAATCGCACGGTTAAAGTGTGGACACACTTCAAATTCCCCGGTCGCCAGGGCAAGTATTCTGACATGGAGTGGCATTGGTGGCATTTTGATGCCGTTGACCACGACGAAAACGATCCCAGTTACGATGCGGTTTATCTCTTCAAAGGCAAATCTTTTGACGAAAATGTAGACCTCGAAAAAGGTGCCTTTGACTACCTAATGGGCTGCGACCTCGACATGGAATCGGACGAGGTGCGCAACGCCCTCAAGGAGTGGGGAACTTGGTACACCGACACCACTCAGGTCGATGGCTTTCGCTTTGACGCGGTCAAGCACGTGCGAGCCGGCTTCTTTCCCCACTGGCTACAGCACTGCCGATATCAAGCGGGCCGCAGGCTGTTTGCAGTGGGCGAATATTGGTCCTACGAAATTGAGGCGCTGCACCACTTCATTGAAGTAACCGAAGGCGATGTGCATCTATTTGATGCACCCTTGCACTACAACTTCAGCGAGGCCAGCAAAGCCGGTGGCGACTACGACCTCACCACCATTTTTGACAACACCCTAGTCAAAGAGCAGCCCGCTCTCGCCGTTACTCTAGTCGACAACCACGACTCGCAACCCCTACAATCGCTTGAATCGGTGGTAGAGCCCTGGTTTAAGCCCCTGGCCTACGCGCTGATTTTGCTGCGCCAGGATGGCTACCCCTGCATTTTCTACGCCGACTACTACGGGGCCCACTATAAAGACACCGGCAATGACGGCGGCGAATATGAGATCTGGCTCGATAGCCACAAATGGCTGATCGATAAGTTCTTGTATGCCCGCAGCACCTACGCTTTTGGCGACCAGTACGACTACTTCGACCACCCCAGCACTATTGGCTGGACCAGGCTTGGCACCGAGGCCAACCCCGGCGGTATGGCCGTGGTGCTAACCAACGGCGGCGACGGCCACAAATGGATGGAGGTGGGCCGAGCCAACTGCGTCTACTACGATATTACCGAACACATTCAGGAGCCGGTCACCACCAACGACGAGGGCTGGGCTGAGTTTAGCTGTCAGGCGGGTTCAGTTTCGGTGTGGGTGCCGAAGGAGTAGATGGGTGAAGGGGTAGATGGGTAGCGGGTGGATGGATAGGGGCGAATGGCATTCGCCCCAGTGCAGCAGCTATAGCGTCCGGTTAGAAGATGATTCCAACGGAGATATAGCAAGCACTCTACCTGTCCCTAGAGCACCATTTTGGCTTTGAGAATCGGCCCTTCTTCCCGTTCTTCGAGCTGGGCGATGCCTAGAAAGGTGCCGTCTGGCTCGTTGAGGACTCGGTAGGGAGTGTTAGGCGGTATCACCATGGTGGGTGGAAACTTTTGCCCCTGCTGCCAGCGCAGGGCAAGCTCGGCGGGGAGGACGATCGCCGGCAAATGCTCCAAGGCGATCGCTGGATCTACTAGCTCAAGCGTCTGCTTCTCCAGCAAATTCGTCACATCGTCCAGCGTGAGACTGTGCGACGAGTCAAAGCCGCCGCTGCGAGTGCGGATTAAGTGGGCCAAGGTGGCTCCGGTGCCGAGGCGATCGCCCAAATCCCGTGCGATCGAGCGAATGTAGGTGCCAGGGCCGCAGTCTACATCCAGTGTTAGCTCCGGCTGTTCCCCCGGCTGCCAGTGCTGCACTGTGAGGTTGTGGATCGTCACCACGCGCGAAGGCGGCGTGACGACTCGACCCTTGCGCGCCAGATCGTAGAGGCGCTGCCCCTGCACCTGAATGGCGCTAAAGGCCGGAGGCACCTGATCGATTGTCCCTTGGAACTCGGGTAGGCAAGCAGCAATATCCTCCACTGTCAGGCGATCGGCGGCTTGCTGGGTCAGCATTTCCCCTTCTAAATCGTCGGTGGTGGTGGTGAGGCCAAAGCGAATGATTGCACGATAGGCTTTGCCCTCGGGCAGGTAGGGCAGCAGGCGCGTGGCCCGGCCCACAGCTATGGGCAAAACGCCCTCGGCCAAAGGGTCTAACGTACCTCCGTGGCCTACTTTTCTAATGCCCGTCAGCCGCCGCACCGCCCCCACACAATCGTGGGAACTCATGCCCTGGGGTTTATAGAAATTCAAAAATCCCTGCACAACGTTGTATCCTGCTCATCCACCCGCCTACCCATTCACCTATCTACTCCCCGTCAGCGCCCCAAACTTCAGCCAACCGCTGGTCGCGCCCGCATGCCGTGCGGTAATACTTGTAGCGCAGCGGGTGCTTGAGGTAATAGTCCTGGTGGTAGTCTTCAGCGGGGTAAAAGGTCTGGGCGGGCTCAATGGCCGTCACGATGGGAGTTTTCCGAAACTTCGGCCCGGCGCTGAGCACCTGTTTAGACTGTTCTGCCAACGCCTGCTGATCGTCGTCGTGGACAAAGATTTTGGCCCGATACTGGCTGCCCTTGTCGCAGAACTGGCCTCGATTATCTACTGGGTCTACATTCTGCCAAAACACCTGAAGCAGCTTGTCGTAGCTGACTTTTGCAGGGTCGTAGACCACTTGCACCGCTTCCACGTGGCCAGTGCCCCCAGCGGAAACTTCGGAGTAGGTGGGGTTAACCTTGGTACCGCCGGTATAGCCAGAGGTGGTCGACACTACGCCGTCTAGCTTGTCAAAGGGGCCTTCCATGCACCAAAAACAGCCCCCGGCAAAAGTGGCGGTGGCTAAGCTGGGGTCAGAGACTGTAGTGGACTCGGGCATCGAGTCGGCATTGGCGTAGAAGGGTAGGGCGTCCCATATCAGCCCTAGGGTGGCTAGCAGCAGTAGGCCCAACAGCAGCCTGCGCACAATTTGCATAGTTACGTTCGTTACGGTTGATCTCAATTATCAGCTTACGGCAACAAGCTGAGATTCTCTTGAAGGGCTTGGCCGCCCGGTGCTGAGGCTAACGATAGGATGATGGGTCGGGAGGACTGAGGCAATGGCAGCTAGACTCTGATGGCGTTATTGCCGGTTTAGGGCAGCGTTTCTGCACCTTGAGAACTTTTTCAGCCCTCATTACGAGTCAACTTTGTATGATTAGGGAGTATTGCCGCTGTGGTCGCACCCCGCGTTGCGGCAGTCCATTGGGCCAGTATTCGCCCTGCTCCAGAGGTTAAGCCCCCCGTGATTTTATCGTCTCCCCCTACTATCAACCGCGGCAAGTCTCTGTATGAGCAGGTTTACCACGCGCTGCGATCGGCGATTTTGACCGGGGCACTTTCGCCAGGCGATCGCCTAGTAGAAACCCAGCTAGCTGAGTGGCTCCAGGTCAGCCGCACCCCCCTGCGGGAGGCCCTGCGCCAGCTCCAGCAAGATGGGTTGGTAACCGCCGATGTCAGCGGCGGCCTGCGGGTGACCACCATTACCGCCGCCGATGCCGAAGACCTCTACGACTGCCGTCTGGCCCTAGAGGCGCTGGCGGTGGCTGGGGCTTGTACCCACGCCACTGAAGAGCAGCTTGAGGCGATCGCAGCCTGCGTGGCCAAGGCTGAAGGGGCCGTCGCCAACAGCCACGGTAGCCTCTCGGCCGAGAGCCTGCTCGATGTCGACTACCAGTTTCACCATCTCATTGCCGAGGGGTCGGGCAATCGGCGGCTGGTGTCGCTGTTAGATAGCTTGTTTGACGCCATGGCGCTGCTGCGCATTCAAACCCTGCAGCAAAACCCCAACGTGCTCGACATTCGCCTAGAGCATCGCCAAATCTACGAGGCCATTCTCAGCCGCGATCCCGATGTGGCGGTGGCGGCCATTAGCCAACACCTGCGCGCTAGCAAGACCCGCGTGGTCAAAGAAATTGAGGGCCACCAGCCGATGGCGGCAAAGTTATAACCGCTGACTCTGCCCAGGCAACGCGGGGATCGCGGTCTGGTAGGATTTTGGGACTACTCACGTTAGCAGGACTAGCCGCTATGTCTCAAACACCAACCACCGGGGCCGATGCCGTCGATGCCGCGATCGCCGAGGGCATTGACCTCGATGGCACCCCCATTCCCGCCGCTAAGCTCGACCTCTACCACACCGTGATGGCCAAAGAAGCTGGGCGGCAGCGCAGTGGGGTGTCAAACTCGATGCGATCGCGCATTGTGCGCATTGGGGCCAAGCACTTCGCCGTCGATGAGCTCAACGCCATGCTGCAAGCGGCCGACTTTGCGCCCCTCAAAGACAAAGAGATCGCCTACTTTTATGGCGGCAAGTAGCCTCGGTTAGCTGTTTAATTGTGAACCCCCTGTATCCCAGTTCCGGGATGCAGGGGGTTTTGTAAGTTCTGAAGCGGTTCGAGCGATCGCTGAATCAACACAACTAGATGGCCACTCAAAGCAACAGAGCTGAACCCCCAGGGAACACTGAAATAGCTTTTGCGCTGATCGAGAAACAACGGTTATGGTGGCTCGTACATTTGGTTGTTTGGGTTCTGCACTGGTTACGGTGGCGGGGCTAGCTGGGGTAACGTGGGTACTCAACCTGCCCTACCCCATGATTCGCTGGCCCGTAGCCAAAACGGTCCCCCTAATTCTGCTGCCCAGCTACATCAAGATGGATCACGACTACCGGCAAGCGGTGTCGCTGGTAGAGCAGGCTGACCAATTGGTGAATCAAGCCACCTCGGCTCAAGATATTGAACTAGGCGAAGAAAAAGTCACCCAGGCCCAGACGCATTTAGACGGGCTGCCAGTGTGGTTTTTGGGCTACTATCCCCAGGGCTACTGCGGCTTCGTGGGCTGTAGCTGGCGGTTCACCCTAGATGAGTTTGAGACCGCCCGCGCCGAGATTGGCCGCATGGAAGCCGTAGTGTTTCAAGAGCGCAACGCCCAAACCTTACTGACAGCTGGGACAACAGCCGTCGATGGGGCACAGCAGGCTTTTCAAACGGCGGCATCTAGCTCCGACCGAGCCACAGCTCTCACCACCTGGCAGCAGGGGATGGATCGACTGAGCGAAATTCCGCCCGAGACATTGGCGGGGCGGCAGTCGGCTACCAAGCTAGACGCCTACCAGCGCGACTATCAGCAGGTGGCAGGCAACGTCGCCGGAGGCAACCGCTCTGGCACATTGGTCGATGCGGCTAAAGCCTTTGGGTATGAAGCGGCTGTCGCCGGCCAAAACCCGCCCCACAGTGCCGCTCGTTGGGAAACCGTTGCGGGGCTTTGGGAAACGGCGATCGCCCGCTTAGACGACATTCCCATCGATGACCCTGGCTATAGCGAAGCCCAGATCCTGCTAGCCCAATACCAAACCAATCTGGGCATCGTTCAAGAAAACATTGGCAAAGAAGAAGCCTCAGCTAGAGCCTTTGATAGTGCCACCGAAAAAAGCACCTACATGCTGGCCCAAAACTTAAAGGGCATGGAGCGCAATCAAATCGCCAGCCTGCTCCAAGACATCATTAATGACTTAGAAAAAGTTCAGCCCAACACCACCAACCATGCCCGAGCCAGCGAAATGCTCAGATCTGCTAACCAAAAGCTAGCTCAGCTTGAATAAAAAGCTTGACTCAAGCAAGGTTGTTGCGTCTCAGACAAGGCGGCAACCCAAGGCCAATTTTTGCAGATGTTGAACTGTTGTTAACCCCTTTGGAGAGGGCAGATTTCATCCTACAATCGGCCGCATCTGCGTCGCAGACGAGGGCAAGGGTAAAGGGAGTATTTCTCTTCTTTGCAAAACCCCTGGTGTCTCCGGAAGCAGGTCGGGTGCAGGTGTATTTGATGACGGAACCATCCACCCATGCCACTCCATGCCAAAGCTCAATAACTTACAACTCGGCCAAAAATTCACCTTGCTGCTGCTGCTCGTATTTTTGGGGGGCATCATTGCCAGCAGCATCGCCCTGTCTTCGGTTCTCAACAAGAGCGCCCAGGCTCAACTTACCACCAACGCCCTAATGTTGATGGAAACGATGAACTCTGTGCGAGATTACACCACCAACCAAGTCAACCCAGAACTGGTGGCGCGGCTAGATACCGAATTTTTGCCGGAAACCGTGCCTGCTTATTCGGCACGAGAAGTATTTGAAACCTTTCGTGGCAACCCCATCTATGCTGACTTTTTCTATAAAGAAGCTACCCTCAACCCTACCAACTTAAGAGACAAAGCTGATGGCTTTGAGGCTCAGCTCGTCGAACAATTTAAGCAGCAGAGCACGGCCCAAGAGACCAGTGGTTTTCGCCGTACCCCAGCGGGTGACCTCTACTACATTGCTCGCCCGATTAAAATTAGCAAGCCAAGCTGCCTAGAATGCCACAGCACCCCGGCCGCTGCCCCAGCCAGCATGATCGAGCGCTACGGAGCCAACAACGGGTTTGGCTGGCATCTAGATGAAATTATTGGCGCCCAGATGATCTCCGTACCGGCTGAAAAGGTGCTGAAGAGTGCCCGTCAGTCTCTGGTGCTGATCCTCGGCATTTTTGTGATTGCGTTTTCACTGGCGATCGTGCTGGTCAACCTCTGGCTCAAGCGCTACGTGGTGCGCCCCCTCAACCGCATGGCGTTGGCGGCGGAAGCGGCCAGCATGGGCGACCCGATGGCGGAGTTTAGCCAAGACTCTAACGATGAAGTCGGCAAATTAGCAGTGGCCTTCAACCGCATGCAAATGAGTTTACAGATGGCTATGCAGCGTCTAGAGCGCTACCGGGAAGGGCGACGCAGCTCAGGAGATTTCTCGGGTAAACAATAGATATTGATAGACGTCAGCCTAAATCAAATATCAAGTACTTTTTATCGGGGCTCAGCCTACTGGGTTCTACTGCATTTGTCGGCAAAATTCCTCTGCCTTTTTGGAGTCAGGAATTTCAGCGGCGAGGCGGTTAATCAGCTCTTGAGGCGAAAGCTGAGGAAAGTCGGCCAGGGTATCCTCGATTAGGTAGTTGGCCATGGGGCCAATGCAGCGGGTCAGGGTTTGCCGACAGCGGTTCAAAAATTCTGGGCTGGGGCGCTCTGCGGCTGGGGTGACAACACCCAATATTGACTCTGGATCGGCCGCCGTAAGCTCCTTGGAACTGTCTATTAGGCTGACAGCATTTTCGTCTACGGCGACCTGAATGCGACTGACAAAGTCTGTGGCCTGACGTCCGTTAGAAAGCTGACTCGCCAAAATTTCGACAAATTCCTCCGGTGTAGCCTGGGGGTGTTGCTCGATCATATCTTCGACAATCACGCTGGCCATGGGGCCAATGCAGCGGGCGAGTTCCTGGCGGCAGGCCTCCATGAATGATGGATTGCGCTGCTGGGGAAGGGTTGTTTTTGATGTGGCCCCTGGAGCATCCAGCCGATGGGCAGCTGGAGTCCAGGCCGGTTCAACGGTGAGGGGAGAGATAGGAGCTTTAATTGTCTTGGCTAGGGGCGCTAAGCGCTGCATTACGTCGCGGGCTGTTTGAAACCGGGCTTTTGGTTTCTGCTGCACCAACTGGGTGAGAATGTTGGCCAAACTTGGGCTCACGCTGGTGTAGGTCTGCCAGTGCCACTCCAGCGACTCTCGATCGATCAGGTCGCGGGGGTAGCGGCCGGTTAACAGGACGATCGCCGTCACCCCCAGCGCATAGAGGTCACTGGAGGGAAAACTCTGGCCCAAGTGAATTTGCTCTGGTGGTGAGTAGCCAAATTTGCCCACCATAGTGGCGGGTTGGGCATCGTCGGCTGCGGTCATCTCGTCGGAAAGCAGGGTACTAATGGCGTCGCTGACCAGGCCGAAATCGATCAGCACCGGCAGGCTGCGATCGCGGCAGTACATAATGTTGTCTGGCGAAATATCGCGGTGCACAATATTCAGACCGTGGAGGTAATCCAGCACCTGCAGCATCTGCATCAGCCACTGGACAACCTCAGCCTCAGAAAACTGGCTGTTTTGCTGACGGCGCTGCTTAATCAGCTGAGAATAGGGCACGCCATCGATATATTCCTGCACAATAAACAGGCGCTCTTTCTGAGTAAAGCAGGCCAGAAACTTGGGCACCTGGGGATGGTCGAGCTGGTATAGGGTTTTGGCCTCTCGCTTGAATAAATCTAGGGCCTTTTGCAGGTTGCTCCCAGACTTTTTGGTGGGAAAAAACTCTTTCAGCACGCAGGCTTCACCAAAGCGCTGGGAGTCTTCTACTAAATAGGACCGGCCGAAGCCGCCCTGCCCTAGCACTCGCTGAACGATGTAGCGACCGCCTACCTTAGTGCCGGGGGCCAGGAGCTTGCGGTCTATGGATGCTTCAGGAGCTACCTCAAGCCCTTCTTCGGTGGTGATTGCCGAGGGGCTGGCCTCGTTTGGCCCCCTCGGCAGGGCATGGACGTGGTAGGCCGGTACCAGCTCTTGAATGTTTTTGAGCTGAAGCGGCCCGGCGTAGGTGGTGTCTAAATCTAAGCGCGACTTGACCACGTCGTAGACAATTTTAGAAATGCAAATTCCGCTAGGGCGCGCTTCGGTCTGGAGGCGGGCGGCAATGTTGACCCCGTTGCCCATCACGTCAGACTGACTAAAAAACACATCCCCTAAATGGATGCCAATGCGGTGCAGCAGGGCTGGCTCATCCCCGGCAGTGGCATTGATGCGGTGCAGTTCTTTTTGAATTTCGAGCCCGCAGGTGACGGCCTGTACCGCACTGGCAAAATACATCAGCAGGCCATCGCCAGTCGATTTCAGTACTTTGCCCTCAAACTGCTCGCAGAGCGCTTCCATCAGTGCTTGGTCGCGCTGGAGCTGGGAGAGGGTTAATTCTTCCTGTACTGACATGCGGGCGCTAAAGCCAACCGCATCGGTCAGCATAATAGCGGCTAGGGTGCGATGTCCGTGGGTCACACGAGTCAGCTCCAAGGGTTGCTAGAGACGTCTAATAGCTAACGGACTGATGCGGCTGACTACAGTGAACCTCACCCAATGCGCCGCAATTTTCTAAAGGCATCCAAGACGGTAATGATGGTATGGCCTGCACCCCTACAGCCTGAGATTCATTGTTTCAAAAGCTGTTTTAACAGCAAAACACCGGCAAACTATGCGGTGAACAATGGCCCTCAGAAAATGGCTTTGGCCCTAATTCTAGCCTACCAACAGGTTCCTCGCCGTCTCACAACTCACGATCTAGACATCTCGGCAAAGGCGATGTGCAAGGGATTGAGGGCGCGTTGTCTATTCCTTAAGACCCTAGGGTGAGCACCGCAGGCTGCTCTTTAACGCGAGACTCTAACGGACGCACTTTGTTGACCAAGGCGATCAGCTGGCTTAAGTCAGGTGGGGGTACGTTCGGAACGTAGCCCGCATCAGCGGTGAGGTTGGATGGAGCATTTTGCATGGCCTGCTCAAGGTACTGCTGCTGGTTGCGATCGACGTTGGGGCCGATCAAGACTGCCCCGGGAGGAATGGCGCGACTGGCGTGCAGAATGCGAAAGGTATTGCCCTCAAACGCGCTGCGATACTGCTGGAAGGCGTCTTCTGACATGGCCCCTGCGGCCACTCTGCCGTTGGCAATCCACTCCAACGCTGTAGCGGGGGTGGAGGCAAACTCAATGGCCTTGAGGGTGAGGCCGTAGAGGTCGTAGAGGGGCAGATAGTAGCCCGTAGCGGAGCCGGCTTCTCCAAGGGCGAGGGTTTGGTTTGCCAGGTCGCCCAGCGCCTGAAACGAGCTATCGTTGCGCACCACCAGCACCGACTTTTGGTTGGGTGCACCCAGCATGGGGAAGATGGGTAGATAGTTAGCTTCGGCCATGGCGATCGCCGCTAGTCCTGAGGGCGCAAACATCAGCGACCAGTTGGCCGCACGAATTTGCTCAACGGCGCGAATTTCGTTAAACACTGGCTCTAGCTCGACGATCGCCTTAAGCTGCTCGGCCAGGTAGGTCTGGAATCGCTGATATTTTTCTAACGAGCTAGCGCCGTCGTCGTAGCTCACCAACCCTATGGTGAGTCGCAGTGGCTGGTCGGATACTTTGGCTGGGCCGCAGCCGCTCGCCTGGAGCAGCACCACCGCCATTAGACCCACCAGGCATGATTTAAAGAAACGACGCAGACGACTCATAAAGCTCCACAAACAGGTTGAGCGAGATTTCTACCCGAAACTCTAGCCAGTGTTTGCAGCTTAGATCGACGGCTTTAATAATCCAGATCTTCTTTGTATTCTGTGACGTTTGGTCTGCTGGAGGGCTATTACGGGGCGATCGCGCTACCCAAAGTAGTCCGGCTCATTCCCTGGCGTCCACTTGATATTGCAGCCAATGCTAGGTTTTTGGTGACCGGGCATAGCTTCAGCCGCTAGCACTGCATCTAGCGCCGTCCGCAGATCTTCGCCCGTAACCGGTAAGTTGTTGCCCGGGCGGCTATCGTCGAGCTGACCCCGGTATGCCAGGGTTTTAGCCTCGTCAAACAGAAAAAAGTCGGGGGTGCAGGCGGCGGTGTAGGCCTTGGCGATCTCCTGGGTTTCGTCGAAGCAGTAGGGAAAGGTGAAGCCCACAGCCTGGGCCTGGGCTTTGAGGTGTTCTGGGCCATCCTGAGGGTGGGTTTGTAGGCTGTTGGCGCTGATGGCGACGATGCCCACGCCCTTGGGACCATAGTCTCGACCAAGGCGGCCCAGCTCTTGCTCCACATGCTTAACGAAAGGGCAGTGGCGGCAGATAAACATCACCAGCAGAGCTGGAGCATCGGCAAACGTGCCGAGGTTGATGGTTTGGCCGCTGACGACGTCTCTGAGTTCAAAGTGGGGGGCAGCGGTGCCCAGGGGCAGCATGGTAGATTCCACCATAGCCATGGGATGAAGTCTCCAGGGTGAGTTTTCTTTATCGTACCGAGGGATCTGGCTATGACCGCTGATTCTTTGCAGGCTATCCGTAATTACCTGGCCCTTTCGCCCACCCTAGGCACCGCCGGGCAGCCCACCGCCGAGCAGTTTAAGGCGGTAGCCGAGGCCGGTTATACAGTCGTGGTCAATCTGGCGCTATCCACCTCCGACAACGCCATTGCCAACGAAGCAGAAGTGCTGAAAAGCCTGGGCATGACCTACTTTCACATTCCGGTGGTGTGGGAAGCGCCAACCCCAACCGATCTGGCCATCTTCTTTAAAGTGATGGATCGCAACCGCGACGTTAAGGTTTTGGTTCACTGCGCTCTCAACATGCGCGTCTCCGCCTTTGTCTATCTCTACCGCGTGCTCCGTCTGGATATTGATCCCGCTGTGGCGATCGCCGACCTACACCGCATCTGGCACCCTAACCCCACCTGGCAAACCTTCATCGACCAGTCCCTAGCCTAACCCCATCACCCCCCCAACCCATCACTCCCTACCCATCCACCCCTCACCCCTTACCCCCCACCCCCTCCCTCCCCTAAAATGTCTCTATGGCAAACGAGACCCACTACCAAACCCTTGAGGTTCAAGAGTCGGCGACCCAGGCAGAGATTAAGCGCGCCTATCGTCGTCTGGCTAAGGAGTATCATCCTGATAGCAAGAGCGATCGCGCGTCCCACGATCGCATTGCTCGCATCAACATTGCCTACGAAGTCATTGGCGACCCCTCGCGGCGTACGGTTTATGACCAGCAGCGTCAGGGGTTTGTAGCCGCTGACCCAGTGGAGAGTGCTACCAATCGGACGAAGCGCACGGCGGATATGCAGGCGGTGTATCGCTACGCTCGCGAGGCAACACAGTCGTCTGAGGCGCGCGAAGATGCCTGGCTAAAGCTGGTTTACGGCCCAGTGGACAGGTTGTTGGGCAAAATCATGTCGCCCCTAAAAACAGAGATTCGCAAGCTGTCGGCTGACCCCTTCGACGATGAGCTGATGGAGGGGTTTATGGCGTATTTAGAGCAGGGCCGCACCTGGCTGGAGCAGGCCCAGAGCAAGTTTAACTCGATGGCAAATCCGGCAAGTATGGCGGGGGTGGCGGCGGATATTTACCACTGTCTGGGGCTGCTGGAGGATGGGCTGGATGAACTCGATCGCTTCACGATGAGCTATGAGGAGAGCTACATTCACACCGGAACGGAGCTATTTCGGCGGGTGAAGCAACTGCGGGCTGATGCGAAGGAGCGGTTGAAGCGGTTGGTGTAAGGTGTCTCGTAGGGTGCATCCGCGCAGCGATGCACCGTTTAAGGGATTCGTAGCAACGGAACTGGTATGAATCAAGGATGGGTTTACACCGATCGCATCACCCCCGCCGAAGCTGGTCTCTCCGTCCTCGACTTCTATAGCAATCGCTACAGGTACTTTAGTCGGGTGATATGGCGCGATCGCATCGCAGCTGGCCAAATTCGCCAAAACGGTATTGCCATGGCCTCCGACGATCGCCTCAGTGCGGGGGACAGGCTGGACTACCATCGGCCTCCGTGGGAGGAGCCGGAGGCACCGCTGGAGTTTGGGGTGCTGTATGAGGATGAGGATTTGATGGCGATCGCTAAGCCATCAGGTCTGCCGGTGCTGCCTGGCGGGGGCTTCCTCACCCATACGCTGCTGCACCAGCTCAGGCTGCGCTATTCCGACAACCCGCCCATTCCGGTACATCGGCTGGGGCGGGGAACGTCGGGGGTAATGCTACTGGGGCGATCGCCTCTAGCTCGTGCTGTGCTCAGTCGCCAGCTGCGCGACTCGACCGCAACGGCCCACGATCCCCAAGCTCCACACCCCATTCGCAAGACCTATCGAGCTCTAATTGGGTTCACCAACTTACCCGACAAGTTCATCCTCACAACCTCTATCGGCAAAGTCGATCACCCAGCGCTGGGGTATGTGTACGCAGCCTCGCCCGCCGGTCTACCCTCCTACAGCGAGGGCCTGGTTATCCAGCGCAATGTAGATTCCACCCTGGTAGAAGTCACTATTCGCACTGGGAGACCCCACCAGATTCGCATTCACCTAGCGGCGGCAGGGTTTCCGCTCATCGGGGATCCCCTCTACGGGGTCGGCGGCCTACCGCTACCGATTAAACCGTCTGAGACTGGCAGAGTCCCCGTCCCCGGCGACGTTGGCTACCATCTGCACGCCTACCATCTAACCCTCCCCCATCCCCGCACCCAAGAACCTTTAGAAATTCTCTGCCCTGCCCCCACCATCTTGCAGAGTTCCAGCCGCTAAGCTCATTCACGTCGGCGAACTCCAACCCCCTACTCCCTGCTCCTTACCTCACAAGGCCGCACCATCAACAGCTGCTCCGCCTGACCAAAGCCATGTTTCTCGTAAAAGGGCTGCATCTCGGGGGTGCAAAACAGTTGAATGCACTCCACCTGGGCAATTCGGGGGTGGGTGGTGACATGCTCGATCAGCTTAGCTCCCAAGCCCTGCCCACGATAGTCTGCCGCCACGATTACATCGAATACGATCGCCCGATACACCCAGTCCGTCAGGACTCGACAAAAGCCTGCCAACCGCTGCGCCTCCTCGTCCCATAGGCCAAAGAGTAGGTCGCTGTTGGCCAGCAGGGGCGACACATCGGCCAAGGCTCGTTTGTTGCTCCACCACTCCTGCAAATACATCTGGTGAAGCTGCTCAACCTGAGCGGAGGTGAGCTGGTGAATGACAGTAAACATGGGTAAATTGCGATCTTTACAGTACGGATATCCTGCCCCAGCAGCTTAGAGAAAGGGCTACGATCGAGGGGTAGCACAGGCGCAAGACCTATCTTACTGCCGATGGCAAGGGCCAAGGCCACCGATACAGTTTGGGTATAGCTGCAACACAATTCCCCTCTCTGCTTAAAGCAGACTGCACGCGAGATTTGAGGGGCAATAGCAAGCTACTCCCATCAGCTAGGGCCAACAATGTAGCGCTGGCACTGACCACCATATATCGGAGGATGCCTCCATGAAATTTACTCTACTCGCTGGGACCGCAGTCGCTATTTCGTTAGCAATGGGTCTACCCGCTCAGGCCGAAAACCCAGCCCACGTACAGCAGCTACTTGAAACCAACCTTTGCCAGAGCTGCGATCTGTCGGGGGCCAATCTAACCCAGGCTCACCTAATTGGCGCTGACCTGCGCGATGCCAACTTGGAAGGCGCAACTCTCTTAGAATCCAACCTAGAAGGGGCTGACTTAAGCGGTGCCGACTTGACTGGTGCTAACCTCACCCGAGCTTTTTTGACCAACGCCCTGCTCGAAAACGCCATCTTTGACCAAGCTAATTTAACCGAAGCATCTCTCTACTTTGCTGAGGTGACTGGAGCGTCATTTCTCAATGCCAATTTGACCGGAGCCGACATTGTAGGCACCCCAATTAGCGTTGGCGGCGACTAGCATCCTGTCAATAAGTCCGGTTGGTAGACGCAGTCGGATATCGATTTTGGCCAGCAGAAATTTCTGCTGGCCAAAATACTTTAAAGTAACGCTCTTCTCCATAGGATTAGAAGTTTAGGTTGCTGTTTGAGGCCACACAACATGTCTCATTCGATGCACCAAGGTAGTGGAAGCTGAGAATAGCGAAAATCCAATCAAGGGATGCAAAACAGCGAGGGGAATTGACACTGAAAGCGGCATTTGAATATGAATAGTTAGAAATTGCAGTCCTATAAGAACGGGCAAACCTGTGGTAAGGGAATTAATGCGCTGCGGTACAGGTAAGTACCAGGCTCCGCCTAGCAACAGCAAGGACAGTCCGCCATAACCTCGCACCAGCCAAACATGGAGATTCCACCAGGTAGGATTATAGAAGTAAGCCAGTCCTACCGTTAAAACTTGAGCGGTCAAACAGAGATTAAAGAAGACTGCAGCCGCGTAATAGATCAGCATTACGGGTTGAGTTGAAGGCTGATGTTCAGCAGTTTGATCTGATAGCTCAGCGGAAAGTTTCATCGTTGATGGTTCCATGCCTAATCAATTGGTTGGTTGAGCTTACGGTTGGTGCTAGCCTCCCTGTAATTCGCTCGCAGGCGTATTGAGCGTGGCGACTTACAACTTTGCTCGATGACATCAATGGCAATTTAGCCTCTGCCCTCAGCCAGGCATAGACCTCGAATGAGTACACTTTGCCCTCACGGTTGGAGGTATTGCGAGTGAGCAGAGCCGTGGAGGTCTCGCTACAGTCGCTTTTTGGTGCGATGCTCAAACCCAAACCGAGTCTGTCCTTAAGCAGTCACTTATGGCTGCCCCAAGCGAGTACCTCGCCGCCCGCCGGTAAATGCTGAGCCTTTCAGACGGGCTGCTGGCTATTGATCAAAATACTTCCACACTCTGGCCGACGGGGCTATTGTGTTTGCTCCTATTGCCTAAGCTGGTGGCGCTGCGAGCTAATCCTGAAATAATGGGGTTTGCATGCAGCGGTATAACCCCTTGTGAAGCAGAAAGTACTGACCTCGTCATCCAAGGGCTCACCATAAAGAGATTGGAGCCACCCTCTAAATTGCCAAAAGCTCTGTAAAGTAAGCGCTAAAGCTCATCTTTTGTAAGCTCGATGTGTCGTCGCAAGCCAAAATAGAGGCAAAACTGTCTGCCCAATAGTTTTGGAACCTAGACTGGCGTTGTCTCTGCAAAATCAAAAATGGTCTGCATTTGCAGACCATTTGGCTCTTGGTTTACCGTTAAGGCGACACCCGGATTCGAACCGGGGGTGGAGGTTTTGCAGACCTCTGCCTTACCACTTGGCTATGTCGCCGCCTTATCAGTTTTCGAGTATAGCAAACTCAGGGCGCAATCCGGCGATCGCGCCACGCAGCCTTTGGCAAATCATTTTGGCCCAGAGACCAACAGATTAAATCGGCTGAGCTTTAAGGGGCGATCGCGACGGGCCTGTGCCTTAGAGCCCTAGGGCAAGGAGGCCGAGTCAGTGTGGGGCTGGCGAAATCGATAAATATCCTCCAGTGCCGTCGCCCAGCTACTAGCCAGAGAGGTAAGGAGCTGCTCCCCTTTTTCCCCAGTGGCTATAGTTGGGTCTCCCAAAACCCCGCTGGCGCTGAGATCGCGGGTCACCCAGGCAAAGGGCAATGCTCCCTCCATAGTGAGCCAGCTATCTGTCGGCAAATTTTGGGGAAACTCGGCTTTGGCCTCAGCCATGCGCACTTGCTCGGGCATGATCGACAGCATTAAGCTGGTTTCGGCATCCCCAGCGTGAATGCCCAGCTCCATCTCTTTAGGCGTCAGCAGATCGCCGGCGCAGTTGGGTACTGCCCACACAAATAGAGGAAACACCATCAAATCATTGTGGACCTGATGCAGATCTCGCGCGGCAATTTCTAGCACCTGGGGCTGGCCGCCGTGGGCATTGAGCAGTACCAGCTTGCGAAATCCAGCTCGGTAGATACTTTCGGCGACATCATAGATGACCTTCAGCAGGGTTTCAGCCGAGAGGGTAATCGTGCCTGGAAAATGCCAGTGCTCATTAGATTTGCCGTAGTACAGGGGAGGCAAGCTGTAGACCGGTACTGCGTCATCTAGCTGAGCCAAGGCGTTGCCGAGCACGGTCGTGCAGATGGCGCTGTCTACGGCGAGGGGCAAATGCGGACCATGCTGCTCGATCGCTCCCATCGGCTGCACAATCACCGCATCGGCGCGATCGGGCATAGCCGCAATGTCAGTCCAAGTGAGATAAGCAAAGTAGCGGTGGGGAGGAATGGGGCCGTGCATAGTTTTTTGGGATAAAGAATTTAGAGCTGCTCACATAGCTAGCATTCGGACTGCGGGGCTCTGCTTGTGCCTTAGTTCTAACTGTGAAACCCAGAGCTGTGAAAGCAAAAAGGACTTGACATTTATAGGTGAAACGGTAACAATGAATACAGAAACAAATCGTTCATCTCTCTGTGAGAGACGGAAGTAGAGCTCCAGCTCGAAGGAACGCGCCTCTGTTTATACACCTTCATTCACTTAAGGAGAGGCGAAAGATGTCCTTGAAATATCGCGGCGTTGATTACGAACCGGCTAATGCCCAAGTTAATGTCTCTGAAGAAGTTATTGGTCGCTATCGCGGCGCTGTTGCTACCCGCCATGTAGCACCTCAGGCCCATGCCGCTCATCCTCAGGGCCTTAAGTATCGTGGGGCCACTGTTCGATAGACCAAGTTTGCCCGGTTAGGCTAAGCGGTGGTTCTGGTTGCAAGACTAGGGCCGCCGCTGACTATTTTTAGGGCAGGAGACTACCTGAGTCGTCATTTTACTGAGGCACCTCTGTGGGGGTGCTTTTTTGTGCGATAGGCTTGGACAAGACGTGATCGCTGCGGCCAGGGAAAAGCTTGGTTATTTTTGCATATCTGCTGGGGCTAGCTACGGGAGCGCTACTGCTATTTTGGCAGCAGCGGCACCAGCGGCGCCGTGAGCGACGCTTGATCACAACTCTGCAAGCCACCGATTGGCCCACAGCTTTAGGACAAGTTGAGCAGTTGGTGAAAACCCAGCCTCAGCAACAGCGGCAACTGCGATCGCTAGGCACCAGCCGCGATACCCTAGAGCGCATTCTACAGACGGCTCCCATCGGCTATCTACAGGTCGATGAAGAAAATCAGCTGATCTGGTGCAACGATCAGGCCAATCGCCTGCTCAAGATGAATCAGCCCTTAACAGGGCCGGTGCAACGCCGCCGGCTGCTGCTAGAGGTGGCCCGCTCCTACGAACTCGATGCGCTGATCGAAGAAACCCGAGAGAAGCAAGCGTGTTGTCAGCGCGAATGGATGCTCTATCAAATTTCTCCGGATCCACTCCATCCTAAAGAAGAGCCTACCTTTCCTCTGCGGGGTTATGCTATTCCCCTAGATGGGGGTGAAGTCGGCGTATTTTTGGAGAACCGCCAAGAGGCCGCATTGTTGGTGCAGCAGCGCGATCGCTGGACCTCTGATGTGGCCCACGAGCTCAAAACTCCTCTCACGTCCATTCGCCTGGTGGCCGAAACCCTTCAGCCCCGCGTCGATGAGAGCCAACGCCGCTGGCTTGACCGTTTGGTCAACGAAACCATTCGCCTCAGCAATTTAGTTGAAGACCTGCTGAATCTCAGCCGTCTTCAGGGGGATCAGTTTCAGGGTCTGAGCCTCAAGCCTGTCGATCTGCCCCAGCTGGTTCAACGGGCCTGGGTTAGCCTGGAGCCTCTGGCGCAGGTTAAAGCGCTTAAACTAGCTTACGACGGTCCTTCCCACTGTCTAACCAATCTCGATGAGCCGCTTTTCCATCGGGTGCTGCTCAACCTGATCGACAATGCCATTAAACACAGTCCCAGTCGCGCCAACGTCTATGTTCGGTTATTAGAACCGGGAACTGCCCCAGCGTTAGGTCACGATGCCGAAAACCCAGAGCCAGATACGCTCATTCTCGACGTGATGGATATGGGTCCAGGCTTCAGCGCTAAAGATTTGCCCTATATTTTCGACCGCTTTTACCGGGCCGATCCCTCGCGCACCCGCACTGACCCGTTGGTTGACCTAGTTCCTATAAATACCGGGACCACTCCAGAAATTGGCCGCGGTACAGGACTGGGCCTAGCCATTGTGAGCCAAATTATAGAGGCCCACAATGGCACAATTACCGCCGCTAATCATCCCGAGCTAGGCGGCGGCTGGCTGCGGCTCCGGCTGCCGGCTACCCAGTCCGATAGCCTGTTATGAGAGGCGTTTTGTCGCCCCTGACCACCAGCCCACTGGCCGAGTTAAGCAGCGCTACTTAGGGATCTTAGTAAGAACTTATACTCAGATGCCCTGGATTGCTGTCATAATTGTTAAGCAGGTTGACTAAACCTTGCCGGGGTTACCCTATCTATGCGTTACCACGTCATGGCAGAACGGTTACAAAAAATCCTCTCTCAGTATGGGGTTGCCTCCCGACGGCAAGCCGAGCAGATGATTGAGGCCGGGCAGGTGCAGGTCAACGGAGCCGTGGCCTACTTGGGCCAGCGGGCTGACCCTAGCTGCGATCGCATAGAAGTCAATCAACAACCCCTTCAGGCTCATCATCGGCCTACTCAGCACTATCTGCTCCTGCACAAGCCCCTCGGCATGGTGTCTACCTGTGCCGATCCCCAGGATCGCCCTACCGTGCTCAATGCTCTACCCCCTGAGCTACAAACCGTCGGCATTCACCCCGTAGGGCGACTGGATGCCTACACAACCGGAGCGCTGTTGCTTACCAACGATGGTGACTTCACCTTTCGGCTCACCCATCCCCGCCACGACGTCTCTAAAACCTATCGGGTGCGCCTTGAGGGCCAGCTGTCTCCCTCAGCCCTCGATGCTTGGCGACAGGGTATCTGGCTCGATCGCCAGCTTACTCGCCCTGCCCAAGTTCGAGTGATCGCCACTAACCCCAACCATACCCAACTTGAGGTTATTCTTCAGGAAGGGCGCAACCGGCAAATCCGCCGGGTTGCCATGGCCCTAGGCCATCGGGTGATAGACTTACACCGAACCGCATTAGGTTCAGTTGCGCTGGGCAATCTAGGTGTGGGGGCTTACAGGGCTTTATCATCTGCCGAAATTGAGGCATTATTAGCTGAGTCATCGGTTCAATCAACTCCTCAGAAAACTACCTCCGTTATTAGTTAGCGTTCGCCGTCTTGAGCTAGATTTTCCCTGTATGAAGACAAAAGAGTTGGTTGACCCTAATGCTCTCTACCGAGAACAGCTCTCGGAGCTTGGTGCGATGCTGCAATGGGCTCGTCAGCAGCAGGGGCAAAGCCTAGAGGTCATGGCTGAAAAAACTTTGATTCGTCCTAGCCTATTGACCGCCATTGAACAAGGCGATCTGGACGGGCTGCCCGAACCGGTATACATCCGTGGCCTTCTGCGCCGCTATGGTGATGCTCTCCAACTCGACGGCGAGACCCTCGCCAGTCAGTTTTTTACTCCACCCCGCATTCAGCGGACCTCTTGGAAAGAGACTCCAGCAGCGCAACTCCGCCCTTTGCATCTCTATGGAGCATACTTTGTCCTGCTAGTGGCGGCCATTAGCGGCTTGTCCTACGTGCTGCGTCAGACGGCCCCAGAGGTCACGGTGCTGCCTCCTTTAAATCCCCTAGAAGGAGTCGAGGGGCCAGCTAATCCAGGCCCGAATAATACTCCTGCCCCCGCCGCTGCCGAGCCTGAGGATCCCAAAGCTCCGATTAAAGTCAAAATGACGCTCACTGCCCAGTCTTGGCTACGCATCACCTCTGACGGTAAAACCGAGTTCGAAGGTATTTTGCAGCCCGGCGACACCCGTCTGTGGACCGCAGACCAGGCATTGACGGTGCGAGCAGGCAATGCTGGTGCCGTGATGGTCAGCTACAACGACAAGCAGGCCGAAGCCCTAGGCCAGCCTGGAATGGTTCGAGAAATCACCTACTCCCCCATTGAAACTATCAGCCTAGCCTGGTAGAAACTCGCTTTGACAGAGGCTGTCCCTGCTTGTGCCGTTGTAATGGCACAAACAGGGTCAAACTTTTGAGGCCTTGGGCTAGCCTGGCTGATCCGCCTCGTCACTGGCGGCCTGCTGTAGGTCAAAGAGAAGCGGTACGTTGCTGCCCTGACCCATTACCAAGACTCGGGGGACTTGAGCGCCTCCTCCTTTCCAAGCCTCGATCGCCTCCTTTTGCAAAACGAGCTGACCGCCCTTAGCCTTCAGGGTTTCAGCGATCAGACGCTGAGCTTCGGCGCGACCTTTGGCGCGGTTGATCTCGGCCTGGGCCTCCTGCTCTGCCTCTTGGGCGATATAGACGGCCCGGCGGGCACGCTGCTCGGCAATTTGTTTGTCTTCGACGGCCTTGGCAAACTCAGTTGAGAATGTCAAATCAACTACGCTGGTGTCCAGCACCAAAATGCCGTACTTGTCGAGACGAAAGGTTAAGGCATCATCAAAGTCCTGCTTGAGTTCAGCCCGTTGGGTAATAGCCTCCTCGACAGTGCGACGGGCAGCAGCGATCTTAAATGACTCCTGGGTCTGAGGTGCCACAATTTTAGACACGATGTTTTCGAGCGTGCCCTGGGTGCGGCGAATATTCACCACCTCCGTGGGGTCAAGGCGAAAGTTGATGGCAAAGCGGCCGGAAAGATCCTGCAGGTCTTTGGTAGAGCTTTGGGCTGGCACCTCAAACTTTTGCACTGTCACGTCGTACACATCGACTGTAGACACTAGCGGTGGCTTCAAATGAATGCCTTCTAGCAACACCCCATCCTGAGACTTGCCGAGAATACTCAACACCCCGGCTTGGCCTGGGTTAATAATTACAAAACTGCTGGTCACCAGGGCTAAACCCACAATCGCGAGAAAGCTCAGCACCACCGGTGGCCAGTTCAGAGTCGAAGATTTCAACGGATGTTCCTAAATATGCTGCCCCTCTACGGTATCGGCTATTGAACCAGAACGGGGTAGTTCTTCAGCAAGGCTTCGGATCAGCGCTGTTGCTGGACGCCGCCGTGGTGCTCAGTCCATGCTCACTCGGGCAGGCCAGTGACTTTGCCTGATCCAGTGGTCACCTCGCCCACTAAATAGGCCTCGACCTGGTGCTCGGCCAACCATGCGAGGGCGCGATCGCTCTCCTGGGGAGGAACCACTAAAGCAAAGCCCAGGCCCATATTAAACGTGTTGTAGAGATCGGCGGCGGGCACCTGCCCTGCCTCGGCTAACCAGCTAAACACTGGGGGCACCGGCCAGCTGCCTTCTTGAATGTGAATGCTCTGATCTGGCCCCAAGCAGCGGGGCAGGTTTTCGGGCAGCCCACCACCAGTGATGTGGGCCATGCCGTGGATAGTGAGCCCTTCCCGGCGAGCTTTGAGTACGGGCTCTACGTAGATGCGCGTGGGGGTGAGAAAGACTTCCCCTAAGCTGTGATCGCCTAGAACCGGTACAGTTTCGTTCCAGCTATAGCCAGTGTTAGTGGTGTCTGTTCGCTGGCCCTCGGCCACTACCTTGCGCACTAGGCTAAAGCCGTTGCTATGCACACCGCTGCTGGCTAAGCCAATGATGCGATCGCCCACCTGCACCTGGCTGCCATCTAAAATTTGAGACTTCTCAACTACACCGACGCAGAACCCCGCTAGGTCGTATTCACCGGGGCCATAGAAGCCTGGCATCTCGGCAGTTTCGCCCCCCAACAGAGCACAGCCGGCCAGCCGGCAGCCGGTCACGATACCCTCTACCACCTCCGCTAGGGCCGCAGGCTCAAGCTTGCCTGTGGCCAAATAGTCGAGAAAAAATAGCGGTTCCGCTCCACTGGTAAGAATATCGTTGACGCACATGGCCACCAGATCGATGCCGACGGTGCTGTGGCGCTGGGTGATCTGGGCAATTTTGAGCTTGGTGCCCACTCCATCGGTGCCCGACACCAGCACGGGCTCACGGTAGCCGGCGGGCAGTTCGCAGAGGCCGCTGAAGCCTCCCAAGCCCCCTAACACCTCTGGACGGCGGGTGCTGTCTACCATGGTGCGAATGCGCTGCACAAAGCTACGCCCTGCCTCTACATCTACACCAGCATCCCGATAGTCCATGGGTTAATCTCCTGTGTGGCCAGTCTCTTACCTTAGAAACGGGGGTGAGCTTCGTCAATGGGCAAGGAAATCAGCAGCGGCGATCGCCTCAATTAATGCCCTCATGTTCTAATTTTTGGATCCAAAAAATTCTATTTTTGGAGCGGCTGTCTAAGGCGTTAGAGAGTTAATTCTGACCTCAATAGGGCATTGTCATCAAAGGCATTCGGTGACCAAAAGCACGTTAAGGGTTCTGACAACTTCACGTCTTCTTGATGGAACTCTGTCAAAACGGTGAATAGACTGATTAATCTTACATAACTCATTGACTCCATAGATAAATAATTTGAAAGTTGACCGAGATGGGTTCAAGCCCAGAAAACCCAGGTATGACGGCGGGTTGAGCCAGTTACTGCAGGTCAGCTACTTTTTTATTTTGTGACGAAGTGCTACGCCTGCCGGTAGATGCCCGGATTCGCAATGTCATCCGAACGTGCTAGGTTACATTTCGTCAAAAAAAGCCGAAGACCAATTTGCAACGAGTGTGGGATTTAAGGCAATTCCTGTGCTGCCTGTTCTGAGTCATTTTCCGTGACCAGGATCTATCCCCTGCTCTTCCTGCTGAATTCTTTTGGTGTAAATGAAACATCGCGTATTGGGCGGACTGACGGTTGCCGTCGCTGTGTCCGTCTTCGGAGCACCCTTGCCCACTCAAGCCCAGGATAGCGGCGATAACAGTCTCTCTCTGGAGCCAGAATCAAAGCATCATGCTGACGTTCTTCCTCAACCCCCTGAAGCAGGTTCGCCAGCGGACTCTGACCCTTCAACTCTTGAGCCTAGCCAACCTGAATCAGCGTTATTACTTCAACCCTCTGATTCCACCGACGACATTCTCGAGACAGCTACTGTCTTCCCCCACGCCCTCGACGCCCGCCCAGTCGTTTCTGCTCAACCTGACTCAGCGCTATCGCTTCAGCCCTCTGGCTCCACCAGCGATACGCTCGAGACAGCTACTGTCTTTTCCCACGCCCTAGACTCCCGTCAGGCAGCTACCGTCTATATTCGCTCAATTCCGGTTGTCACCTTGGTGGGCGGCGAGCTAGAAACTCTGAGTGCCGGCCTTGGCACCGTCGCCGTCGCCTCAGATGCCCAAGAGCCCCAGCACCGAGCCGAGACGGTTGTGTCTCGGCTACAGGAACTAACCGCTAACGGCAATGCTGACGCTATCGTGGCCCGTTGGGACAGCGATGATGAGTCATTTGTGGTGGCTTGGGGAGAAGAATCCTTAATCACCCTTGATGGCAAGACGATTTTGCCTGATACCACCGACAACCCTGGTGAAGACGCGCTCCAGATCGCCAATCGACTGCGGCGGCTGCTGGGCGATGCCCCTCCCCTGGCTAGCGTTGAGGGCCTACCTGAACCTTCGGCTCCCGACACCCGAGTTGGCATAGTAACCTCTACCCTCACCGGCATGGCCTCCTGGTATGGGCCTGGGTTTCACGGACGACGCAGCGCCAGCGGCGAAGTGTTTAACCAAAACGACTTGACGGCTGCCCACCGCACTTTGCCCTTCGGCACTAGAGTGCGGGTCACCAATGTATCTACGGGGCAGTCTGTGGTGGTGCGCATCAACGATCGCGGCCCCTTCAGCCACGGTCGGGTGATTGACCTCTCAGCCGCAGCGGCTAATAATATTGGCCTGAGAGCCAGTGGAGTGGCCCGGGTACAGCTAGAGGTATTGTCGGCCGAGTAGTTAATCTGACCAACTTTGCTGCTCTGGAGGTTGGTTCTCTGGGGGTTTAAGCTAGCCCTTTCCAGCTGAATTGGTGGAGAGGGCTTTTGATGGTGTGCCCTAGCCTTGGCGCTACAGAAGAGCTGAAGTAAAGTCATGGCAAGGCAGGGCACTGGCGATATGCTCATGACTTTAAATCTGGTACGGTATTACCTTTGGAGCGAGGTGGCCAGAAGTTCAGCTGTCACACACTCACGCAGTAGAAGGTAGGGGATTGTGCGAGTACTCAAGACGGTTGAAGGAGTAAAACGCTATCTTGGCCAAGCACGCCGCCAGCAGAACGCGGAGGACGGCGTTGCGGTAGGGCTGGTGCCGACCATGGGTAATCTGCACCGAGGCCATCTAAGCCTGATTGAACGGGCTCGGTTGGAGAACTCGGTGGTTGTGGTCAGCATTTTTGTGAATCCGCTGCAATTTGGTCCCCAAGAAGATTTAGCTCGTTACCCCCATACTCCCGAGCAAGACCTGCGTCTCTGCGAACAGGCTGGGGTCGATGCGGTGTTTATGCCCACTGTCACTGCCTTCTACGGCGCTGCTCAGCCCCATTCCGACGCTATGACTCGGGTGATGCCTTCAAAGGCGATGGTGGCAGTGCTGTGCGGCTCCCACCGGCCGGGACACTTTGAGGGGGTGGCGACGGTGGTAACTAAGTTGTTGAGTTTAGTGGCTCCCGATCGCGCCTACTTTGGCTATAAAGATGCTCAACAGTTGGCCATTCTCAAGCGCCTGGCCCACGACCTCAACTTGCCTAGCCAGCTGGTTGGTTGCCCTACGGTGCGCGAGGCGAGCGGCTTGGCTTTGAGCTCTCGCAACAGCTACTTGAGCGAGGTCGAGCGTCAGCAGGCGGCAGTTATCTACCGAGGGCTATTGGCAGCCCAACAGTGCTTCCAGGCTGGTGAGCGGCTGAGTTCGGCCCTAACAGCGGCTGTGGCTGCTGAGCTGGCCCAGGAGCCATCCCTGCATCCTCAATATGTAGAACTGGTGCATCCCGAAACCCTGCAACCTCTAGAGCGGGTGGAGACGCTGGGGATGCTGGCGGTGGCGGCTCACCTGGGTGCTACGAGGCTCATTGACAATATTTTGCTGCGCGATCGCCAGCCGATTGTGGCCATTGATGGGCCGGCCGGGGCCGGTAAGTCAACGGTGGCTCGCCAGGTAGCCCAACGGCTAAACCTGCTTTACCTCGACAGTGGCGCGATGTACCGGGCGGTGACCTGGCTGGTCCTAGAGCGCGGCATTGACGTGCAGGACGAGGTCGCGATCGCAGAACTCGTGCAGGACTGTGAAATCCGTCTAGAGGCCTCAGGTAATGACTCTGCCTTTGCTGCTTACCCCAGCCGCATCTGGCTCAACGGCCAGGAAGTCACCCAAGCTATTCGCAGCACGGCCGTCACGGCTGCGGTCTCGGCGGTGTCAGCCCAGCCCACGGTGCGCGAAGTTCTCCTGCGCCAGCAGCAGCAGTATGGCATTACCGGCGGTGTGGTCATGGAAGGTCGAGACATTGGCACCCAAGTGTTTCCCCAGGCGGAGCTGAAAGTTTTTCTCACCGCGTCGGTGGGTGAACGGGCTCGCCGCCGCCAGCGTGACCTCGCCGCCCAGGAGCAGCCAGCAGTGTCCCTTAGCGACCTGGAGCAAGCCATCGACGATCGCGATCGCAAGGACAGCAGTCGCCGAGTGTCGCCCCTGCGTCAGGCCGATGATGCGATCGCCCTCAACACCGATGGCCTCGCCATCGAAGATGTGGTGAACAAAATAGTCCAGCTATTTGAATCGAGGGTGGAGCGATGAGTAGATGGAGAGACGGGGAGATGAGGAAGATAAGGGAGGTGAGGAAGCTAGGGGAGTAACCTCAGCGTTTCTAGACAAAACCAAATTGTTCCACCTCCTCATCCCCTCACCGTCCTTATCTCCTCACTCCCATGCCCATCACTGGAACCACTCAAATCCTTGGCGTCATCGGCGATCCGGTTACCCACTCCCTGTCGCCGGTAATGCACAATGCCGCGCTGGCAGAACTCGGGGCCGACTACGTCTATGTGGCCTTTCCGGTGCTAGCAGAAGGGCTTGAAGCTGCGATCGCAGGCTTTGCCGCCACTGGGGTGCAGGGGTTCAGTATCACCATTCCTCACAAGCAGGCCATTCTGCCTCTGTTGGCAACGGTTACTGACGAAGCTCAGGCGGTAGGGGCAGTGAATACAGTGTGGCGCACCGAGCAGGGTTGGGCAGGCACTAACACTGACGTAGCCGGGTTTGTGGCCCCGCTCAAAGCATTCAGACCTTGGGCTGGATGCACGGCCTTAGTCTTGGGCAACGGTGGAGCAGCTAGGGCCGTAGTAGCGGGCTGTGCGCAGCTAGGGTTCGATGCGGTGCAAGTGGTGGGTCGCAGGGCCGAAGCTCTGGTTGCCTTTCAGCAGGGCTGGGTCAATTCGCCCCTGCAACCTCCGCTCACGGTTCATGCTTGGGAGGAGTTGCCCACCTTGCTGCCCACCGCCGATCTAATTGTCAACACCACTCCCCTCGGCATGCACACAACCGCTGGGCAAACGCCCTTGGCCGCAGAGGCTCTGGCTTTAGCTCCGTCCCATGCCGTAGTCTATGACTTGAT
The DNA here is from genome assembly GCF_014696135.1 of Nodosilinea sp. FACHB-141. Lineage (NCBI taxonomy): Bacteria > Bacillati > Cyanobacteriota > Cyanophyceae > Nodosilineales > Nodosilineaceae > Nodosilinea > Nodosilinea sp. FACHB-141. Next base: position 609,859 of record NZ_JACJPP010000007.1, read on the forward strand.
CTATACGCCCAGGCCTACCCGCTTGCTTGCTCTGGCCGATCAGCGGGGGTTGTCCACCTTAGATGGATTAGAAATGCTGGTGCAGCAGGGGGCCGCCGCCCTGGAGATTTGGTTGAACTGCCCCGTGCCTGTAGACACGATGCGCCAAGCCTTAATTGATTGGTTGGAGCGGTAGCTAAATGTTTGAGGCAGCTTGCCTGCCGCGCAGAGCGGTTGGAGCATTTGAATTGTCTGCGTTATGTCGAGGCCAGAGGCGATCGCTTCTTTAAGGCAAAAAGGTTCTGCGATCGGTAACCATATCGTCAGCCCTGGCTAACTCATTCTCAAAGCCGTTGTGGGTGAGCAAGTGCTGAATGACCCCGGCAACAATCCTTTGCATGGCCGTGTCGTTGCCGCTGTGGTCGAGGGTAGCGGTGATGACATAGCGCTGGCCGCTCACCCTAACCGCTGTAGTGGTGCCCAGCACCTTAGAATTACGTCCAGTCTTTTCGCCCAGCCAGTCGACGGGGGAACGCACGGCCGCGTGGCCTAGATTGCGATCGCGCTGATTGGCCAAAGCTGCTTCTATCAAGTGGGCTCCCGCAAACTCCTGGTTGTAAATAGCCACCATCATGTCAGTTAGCTCGTCGGTGGTGATGACGTTGGGGGCGCTGCCGGCGTTGGCAGGGTAGGTCGTTTCCCCGACCAGCTTTTTGGTGACGCGGGTGGTTTGGTATCCCTGGCTACGCAGACTGTGATTGATGCTATGCCATCCCATGTAGTCAATCAGCTGGTTGGTGGCGATATTGCCGCTGGCGCTAATCATGTCGGCCATGATCTGCTCTAGGGGATATGCGGTTCTAACCCAAAGGGATCCGGCGTCCTCGGTCCAGTTGCTGGGACTAATCCAAATGGGCGTGCTGGGGGCAGTGCCCTCTTGGTGAAGCTTGGTCATGAGTGCGATCGCCACTGGTACTTTGATTAAGCTGGCAGAGCTAGCTGGCGGACGATTGCCCTGCCAGCGCCGACACTCTCGCTGCAGCGAGCACACGGTCAGACGTACCCGCGAAGCTAGGCCTGTCTGCTCGACAATGGGTTTTAGAGAAGCCGAGCGGGCTGTGTCGTAGTGGTAAGCGGCGGTCGCCCGCTGCTGCTCGTACTGCTGTTTTTGGGCTGCTGCTTGGGCTTCACCAAAAGTGTTGGGTGCGATCTGGTTCAGCGCCGCTACGGCTTTGTCCCAGTGGCTGTAGGCGACGGCTAGCTCCTTGGCGGGCAGGGCGGCAGGATCTCCTAGGGCGATCGCGGCGGCGGCAGCCTGCTCGGCTTGCTGCTGAAGCTGTCGGGCTGTCTCTTCTTGCCGTAGACGGTAGTTGATCGCCCCCAGCTGGTCTAAAAAAGCGGCAGGCGGTGGATCCACCGCTCCCATAATTGTGGGGTAACGGCTGAGTTCAACCCCCAAGCGATCGCGCAGACGATACAGCTCCGCTAAGGTATCAACCTTAGGCACGGCAACCGTAGCCTGAGAGTTTTGCTCAGGTGCCGCCACCGGGAACTTGGGCAGCGCCACATTGGCCATCAAAACACCCACTACCACTGTGGGCTTTAACACCTGCAACCAGACAGAATGCATCGATTCCCGCTCCTCATTACGGTATCGAGATTGCCTGGGGCAACCAGATATTACGAAACTTAAGCCCTTTTTGAGCCGAAAAAAGCCAGCTAAAGCACAAAAACTCGGTTTCTGGGCTTTAGGTGAGGGTTGATGCCAAATTTTGTTGTAAAAGCGCCTGCCAACTAGCGCTCAAGTCGTCCTCGCTGCGGTGGGCCTCCCAGGGGCCAGCATCGAAACCGCCAATACTCCACTGCCCGGTAATATGGTCACCGTCTTCAGACACTGTGCCTATATAGTCAATGGCCGCTTGCCCTCGGCCCAAATAGCGTTTAACAAACTGTACCCGGCGACCAACCACGGTGCCACTGAGTTGGGCTTCGCCCAGATAGCCGCTGTCGAGAATGCTGCCGCTCAGGGTGTTGCCCCCCTGCACCAGGGTGGCTTCAAAGCGGGTTGGGGTATCCCGCTGCCAGTAAGTGCCTAGCCACATGCCGCTCAAATCTGCCATTGCCCACCTTCATTCACAGCCTTACACGTACAATTTAAATAATGAGCAACCCTAGGAGTTTGTCCCATTTACACCCGTCCCCTGGCTCGACTGATCGAAGAATTCCAGCGGCTGCCGGGGGTTGGCCCCAAGTCGGCCCAGCGTCTAGCGCTACACGTTCTCAAGCGCCCCCAAACCGAAGTCCAAGCCTTGGCCCAAGCGCTCCTAGAGGCCAAAGCTCAGGTGGGGCAGTGCTCGGTGTGCTTTCATCTGTCAGCCGAGCCGGTGTGCGACATCTGCCGGGCTACCAACCGCGACCTTCAGACCCTTTGCGTCGTGGCCGACTCGCGAGACGTCATCGCCATTGAGAAAACCCGCGAATATCGAGGCCGTTACCACGTGCTGGGCGGCCTGATCTCACCGATGGATGGCATTGGCCCCGAACAGTTGAATATTGGTCCCCTGGTGCACCGGGTCAGCAAAGAAGGCACTCAGGAGGTGATTATGGCCATTAGTCCCAGTATTGAGGGTGACACTACCACTCTCTATGTGGGTCAGCTGCTGAAGCCCTTTACTCGGGTAACTCGCATTGCCTTTGGTCTGCCCATGGGGGGCGATTTAGAATATGCCGACGAGGTCACCTTGGCCCGCGCCCTAGAGGGGCGCCGAGATCTAGACTAGGCCAAGATTTGGCTAGGTCTTATACAATTCTGAACCTGTTTTGGGTTGCTCGGCCCGTAGGTTAGATTAGGGGTGATGAGCCCTTTGCCATGGGTTAAGTGTTTTAGGGCTTGCTGGGCGAAGGTGGTTCCAGGGCACTACCGCGATTGTTTACCGCCAGGCACCGATGGGAGTCTTTCTCTATTTTTTACGGCATGGCCAAACGGCCTATAGCCTCACGGGGGGCTACTGCGGCACGCCCGAAAACGACCCCGGCCTAACCTCCGAGGGAATGGCTATGGCCCAGGAGTTTGCCGAAACCTATGCCCATCTACCCTGGAGCGCCGCCTACGTCAGCCCTCTGCGGCGGGCGGTAGAGACGGCTCGTCCGCTGTGTGATGTGCTGAACTTAGAGATGCGGCTGCGCGACGGGCTGCGGGAGGTGATGTATGGTCGCTGGGAAGGCATGCACCCGACCGCCGTTGACCGCGATCACCACGACGAGTATGTGGCTTGGTTAACCGACCCGGCCTGGTATGCGCCGGTGGGGGGCGAACGCGCCGTAGATATCGCCCGCCGCTCGGCTCAGGTGCTCGACGAAATTGAGCGCACCCACCCCAGCGGACACATCTTGCTAGTGTCTCACAAGGCCACCATTCGCATTATGCTCTGCACTTTGCTGGGTATTGATGTGGGCCGCTACCGCGATCGCATGGATATGCCGGTTGCCGCCGTGAGCGTAGTTGAGCTGGGCTCACGGGGGCCGCTGTTTCACACCATTGCCGATCGCTCTCACCTGAGCGACCAGCTGCGATCGCTACCCTCCACCTGAGGTCAAGTGCCCTATGCCCCTGAGGCTTTACCTACTCCGCAACGCTGAAACCGAGTACTGCCGTACAGGTCGCTACTGTAGCCAAGATGGGGTAGCGCTGACGGCCCAGGGTCAGCAGATGGCCGACTATTTTGCCAAGGCCTACCACCACCTCGACTGGAGAGCGGTCTTTTGTAGCCCGCTTAGCCATGCTGCTGCCACCGTGCAGCCCCTGTGCCAAATCACGGGGCTGACGGTACAACGTCGCGAGCATTTGCGGGAACTGTCCTTTGGGCAGTGGGAAGGTATGGGTCCCGCCGAGGTCAACACTGCATTCCACGACGATTACATTCGTTGGCTGGCTGACCCTGCCTGGAATACGCCCACCGATGGCGAAAAGGCTATGCAGGTGGCCCGCCGCAGTTCTGATGTGCTGGCCGAAATTGAAGAGGCCTATCCCGACGGCAATGTGCTGATCGTGTCCCACAAGGCCACCCTGCGGATTATGTTGTGCACCTTGTTGGGGATTGATGTCGGGCGATATCGCGATCGCCTGGCCATGTCCGTCACCGCCGTATCGCTAGTGGAGCTGATGGAGTACGGCCCCTTTGTGCGCCAGCTGAACGACCGCGCCCACCTGCCTTTGCACCTGCGGCGTCCCTGGGCTGGCAATGGCTCTGACGGCTAAGGGCCGTGCCTAGATTGGTAGCTCTGTCTGTGGGTAGATGGCGTTGGCTATAGACCCTAAGGAGATTATTTATGGAGTGCGATTGCCCTGACTGCGATCGCTCCTGGTTTCAAACGCGCTGCGGTATTTATGGTATCTACTCGGTTTACTTCTATTCTTGTACCCGGCCTCATTCTGCTTGCCATGGGCAGCTGCGCCTCAGCCCCCAGCCCCACCGCCCCGCCTGCGACTGACACCGCCCAGGTTGAATCCACCGCCCCTGAGTCGCCACCTGCCGATGTAGTGGTGAACAACGTCGAGCCGGTCACAGTGGTAGAGGGTCTAGAGCATCCCTGGAGCATGGTCTGGCTACCTGACGGTGACATGCTAATTACCGAGCGTCCTGGACGTCTGCGCCGGGTCAGCAACGGTGTCCTAGACCCTACTCCCATCGCTGGGGTGCCTGAGGTATTGGCCTTTCGTCAGGGAGGACTACTCGACATTGCCCTGCACCCCGAGTTTGAAAACAATGGTTTTATCTACCTGGCCTACGCCGACGGCACTCAACAGGCCAACCGCACCCAGGTGGCCCGAGCGCGGCTAGAGGGCAACACCCTCACCGACTGGACGGTAATCTTCACCAACAACCGCGATAAATCAGATGGCCAACATTTTGGCTCACGCCTGCTGTGGCTGCCCGATGGCACTCTGTTGGTAGCCCTGGGCGATGGTGGTAATCCCCCCTTACGACTCGACGGTGAGCTGATTCGTAACCAGGCTCAAAACCGCCAAACTCTACTGGGCTCGGTGGTGCGTCTTACCGACGAGGGTGAGGCTCCTACCGACAATCCCTTTGTGAATGATTCGGGTGCCAACCCGTTGATTTGGAGCTACGGTCATCGCAATATTCAGGGTTTGGCCTTGGATCCTGAAACCAGCCAGGTGTGGTCTACAGAGCATGGCTCTCGGGGTGGGGATGAACTCAACCGCCTGGAGCCTGGCAAAAACTATGGCTGGCCAGTAGTGACCTATAGCGAGGAGTATTCGGGCGGTCCGGTTTCCACCGAGCGATCGCGTCCGGACATGGTCGATCCCCTCACCTACTGGACGCCCTCAATTGCACCCTCGGGGCTGGCGGTATACCGGGGCGATCGCTATCCCCAGTGGCGAGGGCAGCTGTTCGCCGGCGGGTTAGTCTCCCAAGATGTGCGCCGCATTGAGGTAGACGCCAATGGTGCCGTGGTCAATCAGGTTTCAATTCCCATTGGTCAGCGGGTGCGCGATGTGCGCCAGGGTCCCGACGGCTTTCTCTACGTCCTGACCGACGATCCCAACGGTCGTTTGGTCCGTCTAGAGCCAGCTTCGTAGCTCAGTCACCCCAAGACTGCATGAAATGCGAAAGGGCGCCCGTCTTGGAGCGCCCTTTCGCAAATTTGTAGCTGCCGCCCGAGCCTTGTGGCAAAGAAGTATTCGGCGATTGTGGCCACCTATCCAGGTTTGGCAGCGAATCAGTTAGCTTTGTTCTCGGTTAGCTCGCCAGGGCTACAAAGCTTGGTCTGGCGATTGATTGAGCGTGGTGCCAATTCGTACTTAAGCTTTTACAACAACCAAAAATCAAGGTTTGGGCGATCGCCAGGCACTGGCTATGGCGAGGCATTAACTTACGGACCCCGATGAATCTACCGTTACCTAATTGGATTATCTGAAAGCACAATGTCAGAACCCCCCACAAGATTAGGCAGCGTAGTCGAATACTGCGTCTAGGTATAGACGATTGATACGGCGATCGCTAATGCCGTTCTGCATCAAAAATAGTGACAGCGCCGCGCAGAACACCCGGTGTTGGCTCCACGATGGGTGGGTCTCTACATAGTCACGCATGGCCTCAAACAACTCCTCCGGCACCTCTACGCTGAGGCTGATTCTCGATGCCATAGTCGCCATTGATTGCTCACTCATTTCCACTTCCCCAATCTGAAATTAGACAGCAAAATACAGCCCCCACCAACTGTTTAACAGGCTGGATCCCTTGCTGGAAGGGAACTTAAAGCCTGTAGACGAGCTGGAACAGAAGCGCTGTGTAAGCTGGTCGCACCATTGTCACCAGAGGGCAGGGGGATGTCAATCTTGCCAACTACACCCTGATCCGCTATCCCCGATTTTTGGTAACGAGGTCTCAAGGGTTTCAGCGATCCCTGTCTAGGCGATTTGTAATTGCCAGCACACAAGCGATCTGATGTACCTGTGAAGAATCCTGATTTTCAGTTTTGGTCTCAATGACTACTCCGCCGTTAATTTCTGTGGAAAACTCCGTTAAATCTGGGGAAAACTCTGGGGAAAACCCCATAAGAAAAAAAAGAAAATATAAAATCCGGTAGGGTTTCAAATTTTTAATAGTTTAGGCAAGTAAAGCGTCAGCATGTTTTGCAGGTCTGAAGACTTAGGCTCTGAGGGCTGGCCATTATCTGGCGCTCTATTCATCTAACTGCAAGCGATCAATCAGCGCTAAGCGGCCAGAACCTTAACGATTGCAGCCTAGCCAGCACCGAATTCAAGCCCAGTTTGACTAGCTCAAGCCGTCGTCTTCGGGCCAGTCACCATCACTAGACTGCGAATCGAGACTATCGCCAGACCCATCTAGGTCGTGGCGTAGATAGTCAAGCCTTTGTTTCTGGTGGCGGCGTGACGGGCGACGATATTTTTTAGTCTGAAGCCTGGGCTCTTGGCGCTGCTGTCCCTGCTCTCCCATTCTGAGCTTGAGGGGGGCGTCAGGGTCACGCTGCTGCTGTTGGCCCTCCTGGTACTCAAGGGCTTCTTTCAGCAGGGTGAGGTAAAAGTCATAGCGAGACCAGTGGGGGTCCACAGCGCAGCCCGGCGCGTCCTGGTGTAGACAATCGTTGAATTGGCAAACACCCTCGGCTAGACGTGACCGAATTTCTGGAAAACACTGACCCAGGACTAGCGGGGTCAGTGCTAGATCGGGTTGGTTAAAGCCAGGGGTATCGGCTAAAAAACCGCCCCCCGGCAGCTCGAATAGCTCTACATGACGAGTGGTATGTCGGCCCCGCCCCAGCTTGCCAGACACCGCCCCTGTTCTCAAGCTAGCCTGAGGAATGAGCCAGTTGATTAAGCTTGATTTACCTACCCCAGAGGGCCCAGAGATGATGGTTGTGCGACCCTGTAGCCGAGGTAGCAGGGTTTGTACGGTCTCATCCTCTTGAAGACTGATCATCGTAGCTGGGTAGCCCCAGGCGTCTAGCTGCTCCTGCCAATAGCGACGGGTGGCGGTGCTAACTAGGTCCTGCTTGTTGAGACAGAGATAAACAGGCACCCCTGTCGATTCGGCTTTGACTAAGAACCGCCCAAGCTGCTGGGGATCAAGATCAGGCTCGGCTAGGGCAAAGACTAGCAAAATTTGATCAGCGTTGGCCACGGGTGGACGGTCCAACACTGATCGGCGGGGACCAACTGCAGCGATTGCGCCCCGTCCTCCGGCCCAGTCGACCGCCTCTACCTGCACGCGATCGCCCACCATCACCTGCTGACCGGTTTTTCTCAGTCGAGCCCGGCGAGTACATAGCAAAATCTGACCTGACTCGTCATTAAGCAGGTCACTGTTTTTGTCTAGTTTCACCCGATAGTAGTTGGCTTGTATGGCTACCACTAGGCCCCAGAGGCTTGCTCTCGGCTCAGCGAGTACTGTGTCATCAAACTCAGAAGGTGCCATCACCTAACTGGGGCAGCGCACGTAGACAACAAAGTAATCAGCGCAATCCTCTAAATGCTCTACTTTGTAACCTTCCATGGTGAGACTATCGGGTACCTGCTCAACGGGTTCCCCAGCATCGAGCCATACCTCTAGCAAAGCTCCAGATGCCATTTTCTCCAGTCGGAGCTTAGTTCGCACAAAGTTGATTGGGCAGGGGGTACCCCGCAGATCTAAACGCTCATCGGCAGCCGTAGAGTAGCTCATCCGCGAAACAGCCCTCCTAAGAAGCCCTCAATACCACCTCGATTGACCTTCTCACCACGAATTTCTGCCAGTTTTTCAACTAGCTCTCGCTCCTCCGGCTTCAGGCGCGTGGGAATGTCAACCTGGACAGTGATCAAGTGGTCGCCACGGCTAACGGGATTGCCCAGCTTGGGCACACCGCGATTGTCGAGGGTAAGGACTGTACCAGGCTGTGTACCCGCCGGTACGTCAAGCTCTTCGGGACCTTCGACAGTATCAATAGTCAGCTTGCAGCCCAAAATTGCTTGAAGATAGCTAATCTTGAGATCAGAGAGAATATTGATGCCATCCCGCTTGAAGGCAGCATCTTCGGCTACAAATAGGTAGACATACAGATCTCCAGCGGGACCACCCCGCAACCCAGCATCCCCTTCATTAGACACCCGCAGCCGAGTACCGTTGTCGACGCCAGCTGGCACTGTAATCTTGAGTTTTTTGGTTTCCTGGTTCTGACCGCTACCACCACACACGTCGCAGCGGTCTTCAATCACCTCACCTGTACCGCTACAGGTCGGACAGGCCGATACTTGGGTAAAACTGCCGAAGGGGGTGCGAGTAGCCCGGCGAACTTGGCCAGTACCACTACAGGTGCCACAGGTGGATGGGCGAGTGCCCGGCTTGGCACCGCTGCCTGTGCAGGTACCACAGGTTTCCAAGTGGCTGATCTTAATTTCTTTCTCGCCGCCAAACACCGCTTCTTTGAAGTCAAGCCTGAGGTCAAGGCGAAGATCATCGCCTCGGGTTGGCCCTCGTCGGCGGGTGCCCTGGCCCCCACCTCCCGAAAAGCCGCTAAAGAAGCTCTCGAAGATGTCGGCAAAGCCACCCATGTCGCCAAAGTCCTGGTAGCCGCCAACACCGGCACCAGCACCGAGCCCAGCTTCTCCAAAGCGATCGTAGCGAGCTCGAACCTCGGGCTCAGAAAGCACTTCGTAGGCTCGGTTGATCTCTTTGAAGGTGTCTTCAGCCCCAGGATCTTTGTTGACGTCGGGGTGATATTTGCGGGCTAAGCGTCGGTAGGCTCGCTTAATGTCGTCCTGATCGGCGTTGCGCGAAATACCGAGAATCTCATAGAAATCACGGGCCATAGGGGCTACCTAGACAACTCCAGCAACAATCAACATTAAACCATTTTAAAAGGAGTGCCCACCTTGGCTAGGTGGGAATACCCGCCCCCTTAGCCTTAGTCTATGGCTTCGTAATCGGCGGTCACGGTAGCGTCTAACCCCATATCATCGTCGTAGTCAGGATCGTAGGTCTCGTCGTTCCCGGCTTCAACACCGGCATAGGCTGCTGCTGGAACGCCCATATCTACCTCGGCTCCGGTGTCTACGTCTCGGTAAACGTTGGTACCGACAGCAAAGATGGCCGATTGTAGGGCATCAATACATCCCTGGAAGGTAGCGACATCAATGCTGGGGTTGTGGGTGGCGACACGGAGCTGGCTGACTTTCTCATCCAAATCGGCCCGAGTTGCCTCATCTAGCAGACTGCCATGGTCACGCAGAGTGGCTTCGTAGCTATAAAACAGGTTGTCTGCTCGATTAGTCAGTTCTGCCAACTGTCGTCGTCGCCCGTCCTCATCAGCATAGGTTTCGGCCTCCAGACGCATGCGATCGACTTCGCTATCAGTTAAGCCACCCGTGTTGGTGATGCAGATGCTCTGAGCGCGACCCGTACCCTTGTCGAGGGCGGCTACTTTCAAGATACCGTCGGCGTCGATTTCAAAGGACACCTCAATTTGCGGCACTCCCCGCGGAGCAGGGGGAAGACCAGTAAGCTCAAACTTACCCAGGCTTTTGTTGTCCTTGGCCATGGCCCGCTCACCTTGAAGAACATGGATTTCTACAGAGGTTTGGCCATCGGTGGCGGTCGAAAACACCTGAGACTTGCTAGTGGGAATAGTAGTGTTGCGCTCAATGATCTTGGTAAATACTTCTCCCAAGGTTTCGATACCTAGGGAGAGGGGGGTGATATCGAGCAGTAGTAAATCTTTGACTTCCCCCCCTAATACGCCCGCTTGAATTGATGCCCCTAAGGCCACAGCTTCATCGGGGTTCACAGAGCGATCGGGAGCTTTGCCATTGAAGTAGGCGCTAACCGCCTGCTGCACGGCCGGAATGCGGGTAGATCCGCCTACTAGTAAGATGCGATCGATCGCATCAGGGCTCAAGTCTGCATCTTTAAGGGCTTGCTTAACCGGATCTAGGGTGGCCTGCACCAGTTCTGACGCAAATTGCTCGAACTGAGCACGAGTTAGCGTCATCTCTAGGTGCTTTGGCCCAGACTCGTCGGCGGTAATAAAGGGGAGGTTGATAGAGGTCGAAGGCATGCTCGACAACTCAACCTTGGCTTTTTCAGCTGCTTCACGAATGCGCTGTAGCGCCATGCGATCGGCAGATAGATCAATGCCTTCTTGCTCGCGAAAAGCAGCGGTCATCCATTCGACGATGCAGTTGTCAAAGTCGTCACCGCCTAGATGGTTGTTGCCAGCGGTGGCCTTGACCTCAAAGACGCCATCGCCTAGCTGTAAAATAGACACATCAAAGGTACCGCCCCCCAGATCAAACACCAATACAATTTGGTCTTGGTCCTGCTTGTCGAGCCCGTAGGAGAGGGCTGCAGCGGTGGGCTCGTTGATAATGCGCAGGACTTCTAGGCCCGCGATGGTGCCGGCGTCTTTGGTTGCCTGGCGCTGTGCGTCGGTAAAGTAAGCCGGTACGGTAATAACTGCTTGGGTTACTTCGGTTCCCAAGTAAGTCTCGGCATCCTGCTTGAGCTTTTGCAAGATCATTGCAGAAATTTCTTGGGGCGTAAACGCTTTCCCGCGGATCTGCACGTCTACGGTGTTGTCACGACCGCTAACGCAGACGTAAGGTACGCGGCTGCGCTCTGCCTCGGTGTCTTCCCAGCGACGACCAATGAATCGTTTAATGCTGTAGACCGTATTCTCTGCGTTTGTAACCGCTTGGCGTTTGGCCAACTGGCCTACTAACCGCTCGCCGTTTTTGCCAAATCCAACAATGCTGGGTACCGTACGGCCCCCTTCAGTGCTGGAAATTACAGCTGGTTTGCCGCCTTCGAGGACAGCGACACAACTGTTCGTTGTTCCTAGGTCAATGCCGATTACTTTACCCATAGCCCACGGTGCTCAACTTAATCGTTCGCTTTACCTTCGAAATTAGCTCAGGCCTGTAACGGTCTGAGCTAATTGTGATTAGGTTGCCCGCTTACACCAAAGAAGTTATCGTTCGCCACGGTAACTTTTGACTGCATTGCTCAAATGCGGGTGTTTGTAGAACCTAGAGCACAGTGATAGGGCTCTCCTACTCATCACAATTAGCAAGCACCCAGTTAGTAGATTATTCGAGGGAGCCGGAACTCTCAATGTCTGGGTTTTGAGAGCTATCCTCTGGGGGAGCAGCTACTTTCACCATAGCGTGGCGCAGCACCCGATCGCCAAGCTGGTAGCCCCGTACAAACTCTTCAATCACCACCCCCTCAGCATGGTCGGCTGTTGGTTCGCGCATGACAGCCTCGTGCAGTAGCGGGTCAAACTCTTGCCCTTCAGCACGCATGGCTGAAACTCCTAAGCGCTTTAGGGTTTCCACTAGCTGCTTGTACACGCTTTGATAACTTTTATGAATAGTCATCTCGGCTTCGGTTTGGGGTTTGATCTGCGATCGCGCCCGCTCAAAATTGTCAACCACTGGCAGCAGCTCAATAACGGTGTCGCCCTTAATTTGAGTGGCTAACTCGTCTTTTTCTTTGCTGGTGCGTTTGCGGTAGTTCTCAAAGTCGGCTGCAATTCGCATTGATTGATTTGCCCGATCTTCAAGCTGGGCCTTTAGCCCTGCCACCTGGCGCTCTAGATCTGTCACTAAACCCGCATCAACGCTACCTCCATTAGAGGGCGGTGCTGCTGCAGCGGCTTCAACTGTAGCTGCAGCAGCTTCGACCACGTCGTCAAAGTCAATATCCACAGCGTCTTCTTCAAGAATCTCTTCAATAGCTTCAGGGTCAGAAGCGGGATCGTGGGCCGTGTGGTGAATGTCGTCAACCATGCTGATATGTAACTCGGCGGGTGAATGCAACAACTTTGCTTAGGCCCAAGTGTATCTCAGTGACTTGCCCTTAGCACTGCTTTCAATTCTATCGTGGAATGTGGGTTTGACTGCCCTGGGTTGAAGCGCTGCCTTATTCCCAAAGATTGACGAGCCATTGACCTGCCGTGGTGCAGATAAATTAGATAAGGGTATTATCGACACTACGGGGTCAACGCGGGTAAAGGCTTGCGATCGCGCTAGCTTAGGGGTATATCTCCCCGTTTAGGGAATACTGCCTGCATACAATTGGGTTTAAGCCTGTTTCACACCAGCACTTTGGCATCAGCGTATGACTAATTCCTCCTCCCGGCGAGCACTAGTACTTCAGCGGAGTTTCTCGCCCTTCGGCAACAAGCTCATTCAAGCGGGCTATGTTGACTCTGAGCAGATGCAAAAGGCCTTGGCGGAGAGCCGCAAAAGTGGGCAGTCGCTGACTGATGTGCTTGAGTCGCTCACCGGCCAACAGCTCTCCCCCGAACTGCTGCGGCAGTACAAGAAACAGCAGCTTTTTGAGCTCAAAATTCTTTACGGGGTTGAATCCCTCGATCCCGAACTTAACGATATCTCCCCAGCCCAAATTGGGCAGCTAATCGATACCCTGGTGCCGGTCGATATCTGCCGACGTCACCGCTTGGTGCCTCTTTCCAAGGATCAAGGTGAGACCCCTTCGGTGCTCGTTGCCATGGTCGATCCAGAGAATTTGGAGGCTCAGGACGACCTCAACCGTATTCTGCGGGCTCAAAACCTCTCTCTTCGGCGCATGGTGATTACCGTTGAAGACTATCAGCGGCTGATGTCTACCTATCTGGACGATGCAGTAGCTAAGCAGAAGAAAGAAGAACTAGATGCCGCCGTTGACGTTAACACTAGCCTGGAAGAGCTCGATTTTGGCGCGGGCAGTTTAGAAGATGTTATCGACGAAGAAGCTGACCTGGGCATGGCCCTCAAGGACGCCGGTGCGGCTCCGGTCATTGCCCTAGTCAACAAAATCTTAGCCAAAGCTCTACAAGAGGGCGTCTCTGATATCCACGTTGAACCTCAAGAGGAATATCTGAGGGTACGCTTCCGTAAGGATGGGGTGCTTAAAGAAGCGCTGCCGAAGATGCCCAAAAAGATTATCCAGGCGGTCACTGCCCGCTTTAAAATCATTGCCGAGCTAGACATCGCCGAGCGCCGAGCACCTCAGGATGGTCGTATTCGGCGAGTGTTCCAGGGGCGCAAAGTTGACTTTCGAGTCAACACTCTGCCCAGTCGTTGCGGCGAGAAGGTGGTACTGCGGATTCTAGATAACTCAGCGACTCAGCTAGGTCTAGATAAGCTAATTACTGACCCCGACTCTCTTCGCATTGTGCAGGAGATGGCCTCTCGTCCCTTTGGCCTTCTATTGGTGACAGGGCCGACCGGCTCAGGCAAGACCACGACCCTTTACTCGGTGCTGTCAGAGCGGAACGACCCTGGCATTAATATCAGCACTGCCGAAGACCCGATCGAATACACGCTGCCTGGTTTAACCCAGGTGCAGGTAATTCGCGAAAAGGGCATGGATTTTGCGTCAATTCTGCGCGCTTTTTTACGTCAGGACCCAGATGTGATTCTGGTGGGTGAAACCCGCGATCGCGAAACGGCTAAGACAGCAATTGAAGCTGCTTTGACGGGGCACTTGGTGCTGACTACGTTGCACACTAATGACGCTGCTGGGGCGATCGCCCGTCTCGACGAGATGGGAGTAGAGTCATTCATGGTTTCTAGCGCTCTGATTGGGGTACTAGCCCAGCGTCTAGTGCGGCGAGTGTGTACTGATTGCCGGATTTCCTACAGCCCTACTCCTGAAGAACTAGCCCACTTTGGTCTGAGCTCTGCCTCTGAATCAGATATCACCTTCTATAAGGCTAATACCCTTACCGTAGAAGAACTTGTGGCAGCTAAAGATAACAATACCCTTTGCCCCAAGTGTCAAGGTGGTGGCTACAAGGGCCGAGTCGGAGTATACGAAGTGCTTCGCGTTACCGAACGGTTGCAGAAGCTGATTTCTGAAGGAGCCCCTACTGAGATGATCAAAGAGGCAGCGGTAGAAGAAGGTATGCAAACTCTGCTTTCCTACAGCTTAGACTTGGTGCGACAGGGATACACCACCCTGGATGAAGTGGAACGGGTAACCTTTACCGATACAGGATTAGAAGCAGAACTTAAGTCGAAGCGTAAAGCCTCTCTAACCTGTGCTAGCTGCGCCGCTGAGCTTCAGCAAGATTGGCTCGACTGTCCCTACTGCCTCACTCCCCGCTTTCACGATTAGCGGCTAGTTGACAGCATTTTGTCTCGAACTGGGCATCTTGTTAGCAGCAACGGACGCTACGGCACCAACTGCTTTATTAGCCTAGCCTAAGCTTTTCTAACGCTAGATTCTCTCGACGTTTCTCAAACCCCATGAGGTAGCCCTATGGAATTGATGATCGAAGATTTGATGGAAGAGGTGATTGAGCGGGGTGGCTCTGACCTACACCTCTCTGCAGGTTTGCCCCCCTACATCCGCATTAGCGGCAAACTCACTCCTACCGAGCACGAGCCAATGACCGCCGAGTCTTGTCAGCGGCTAATCTTCAGCATGCTCAACAACACCCAGCGCAAACAGCTGGAGCAAACCTGGGAGCTGGATTGCTCCTATGGGGTAAAAGGGCTTGCCCGCTTTCGGGTCAATGTCTACAAAGATCGCGGTACCTATGCTGCATGTTTGCGAGCACTGAGCTCCAAAATTCCAAGCATGGATGCGCTAGGGTTGCCCAACATTGTACGGGAACTGTCAGAGAAACCTCGGGGCTTAATTCTGGTGACCGGACCCACCGGTTCTGGGAAGTCGACCACCCTGGCTTCGATGATCAACAACATCAACCTCACGCGGCCTGAGCACATTCTCACCGTTGAAGACCCGATTGAATTTGTCTATGAGCCTATCAAAAGCCTGATTCACCAGCGCCAGATTGGGGAAGATACCAAGAGTTTTGCCAATGCCCTACGTGCTGCCTTGCGGGAAGACCCCGACGTAATTCTGGTGGGTGAAATGCGGGACTTAGAAACCATTTCCCTAGCTATTTCGGCCGCAGAAACGGGGCACCTAGTCTTCGGTACTCTGCACACCAGCTCAGCAGCCCAAACCGTCGACCGGATGATCGACGTGTTTCCGCCTGAGCAGCAGCAGCAGATTCGGGTGCAGTTGTCAGGTTCGCTAGTGGCGGTGCTCAGTCAGACCCTTGTGCCTAAGGCTAACCCCAAACCCGGTGAGTTTGGCCGCATTATGGCCCAAGAGATTATGGTGATTACCCCAGCGATCGCTAACATGATTCGGGAAGGTAAAACTCCTCAAATCTACGGTGCTATCCAGACCGGGGGTAAGCTGGCGATGCAGACTCTAGAAAAGGTTCTGGCTGATCTCTATCAGGCCGGCACAATTTCCTTTGAGGCGGCCATGTCCAAGACCTCCCGCCCCGATGAACTGCAACGGCTAATTGGGGGAGCTCCAGCACCTAATGTGGCTGCTCGCCAAGGGGCAGCCGCCGGACGCCACTAAAATCTGAGGTAAAAGACCTTAGATAACTAAATAGGGCGCTCAGGAAAAATTTAAACTGAGTGCCCTAGCCTAGAGAGAGGGAGCACAGATTATCTTTCTTGCTACTGGTTTGGGGTTAGACCTAGGGTCCACGTGATCATGCCGCGAGAGCAAGGCACGCCCCACGCGAGTTCAGGTAGATTTAGCGGGTTCGGCAAGCTGAACCCGTCGCTATAATTGCAGTACTTTTAAGCCGTTGAGCTAACAGAGCTATGCCTACCTACGTTGCCATTGGTCGCGATACCAGCGGAGCCCAGCGCAAAGAGCGGATCGCCGCCGAGAATCCCAATGAGGCCCGCAATCGTCTAAAGGATCAGGGCCTCTATGTAATGGATATAAAGGAGGAATCCGGGTTCAATATTGACCTGGAGAGCATCAAAACCTCCATGACCAAGGTGACGGTTAAGGATAAGGCAATCTTTTCCCGTCAGTTCGCTGCTCTCGTTAACGCTGGTGTTGCCCTGGTGCGAGGGTTAGGGGTACTGGCAGATGACTGCGCTAACCCCAAACTCAAGAAGGCACTAATGGCTATCAACGCTGACGTGCAGCAGGGCACCAACCTGTCTGACGCCATGCGTAAGCACCCAGCTTGTTTCGATAATCTTTACGTGGCGCTGATCCAGGCGGGTGAGGTAGGTGGCGTACTCGATGAAGTGCTCAATCGTCTGGCTAAGCTACTGGAAGATTTAGCTCGGTTGCAGAACCAGATTAAGTCAGCTATGGCCTATCCAGTAACGGTAGGATTCTTAGCCGTGATTATCTTTGTCGGTATGACAGTATTTTTGCTGCCAATCTTTGCCGATATGTTTGAGGACTTAGGCACTGAACTGCCGGTCTTTACTCAGATCATGATGATGATCAGCCGGTTTTTGCGCCAGCCCTTGAACTGGGTGTTTATGATAGCAGCGATATCGGCATTGACATTTGCCTATCGCCGATATTATGCCACTTTGAACGGGCGACGAGTGATTGACCGTTTATCACTCAAGATGCCTCTGTTTGGTGATCTGATTCAAAAAACCGCGACTGCGCGCTTTTGCCGCACCTTTGGTTCTCTGTCGAAATCCGGGGTGCCGATTCTAACAGCCTTGGAAATTGTGCGGGACACGGCAGGTAATCAGGTGATTGCTGAGGCTGTGGATGAGGCCCGTAAGGATGTACAGGGGGGAGGAATGATTAGTCTGGCACTTCAAAAGCACGCGGTGTTTCCTGGTATGGCGATTCAGATGATCAGCATCGGGGAAGAAACGGGAGAACTAGACGCAATGCTGATGAAGGTGGCCGACTTCTATGAGGATGAGGTGGAGCAGGCCGTAAAAGCTCTAACCAGCATCATGGAGCCGATTATGATTGTGGTACTGGGTGGCATGGTAGGGTCGATTCTGGTGTCAATGTACTTGCCAATGTTCAAGATTATGGATGCGATTGGTTAAGCTCCAGGGCTTCCTATTGTCTATTGTTGACAATTTCCTAAAAACAACGGCCAAGGCATCTTTGCCTTGGCCGTTGTTTTGTCTAGTAGCTAGTAGAGCTAAGACAATAGCCCTTTGCTGAGCCGCTGGATAGCTCTGTGAGCTACCTCTCCATAGCTGGTCTCACCGCAGAATACTTTTACCATGGTTAGGGTGCTAGAAGGCCGCTTCACTCCGGCCCGATAGGCTAGGGCTGGTGCGTTGTAGACTAGGCGGGCTAAGCGTCTGGCCCAGCGCATTTCTTGGCCCCATTCTGTATTCATTATTTGGCTGTAGTTTGCTAGGGCTCGATGCCCCTTCGATCTTGGGAGTTGATTATCTTCTTTAAGAGCCTGGGCGATCGCATCTGCAGCCTTGAGCCCGCTAAAGATGGAGGGGCGAATACCCTCGGCAGTGAAGGGATCAACTACGCAGGCGGCTTCCCCTGCCAGCAGGGCTCTGTGAGTATGTAGATCTTGGGGACCATCCCAGATGAATATGGGGTGGCCAAAATGCTTCACTGTGCTGGCATCTACATCAAAAGCGGCGGCATAGTTGCCTACAGGAGTGCGCAGGTCTTGCTTGCGCTGGGCTCCGGAGCGAAACACACCCCCACCAATGGAGTAGCCGTCGGCTTTGGGAAAGTTCCACAGGTAGCCCTGCTGCATAAGGCCCAGGTCAAAATGCACTACGGGTTCACTGGGAACCTCCAATCGGGGCTCGGCTTCTAGGGCTGCGGCCAGTTTGTATCGCCGTTGGGAAAAGCCCAACCATTTGGCCATTGACCCGCGTGCCCCGTCTGCCGCAATTAAAAAACGCCCCTGAACCGAGCCCTGAGTAGTATTGACCTGCCAGAAATCTCCTTGATTTTCGATGCCTTGGGCCTTAGTACCATCCCACAAGGTGGCCCCTTGTTTTTGGGCTTGTTGCACGATGAAGTAGTCAAACTCGTCGCGCCGCACCATCCATAGAGCTTTTTCGGCGGGCAGTTCGGCTTCAATGGGGTCGGCCATATTGAAGGTGTAGCGCACCTTGCGCACCTTTACAGAAATGGCGGGAGCAAAGTCAAAGTCAAACCACTGAGCTACCTGGGGCGAGACGCCGCCACCACAGGGTTTGTAGCGAGGAAGTTTGGCAGCATCGAGCAGCAGAACTTGGTGGCCCGCTTTGCTGAGGTGGTAGGCGGCAGTGGATCCGGCGGGTCCGGCACCGACAATGACGCAGTCATACATAGGTTTACTATCCTTTACGCTAGGCTGCTTTGCTCTAGGCCAGCCAGCAGGCTAGGGGAAACATCAGGTATTGCAGGAAAAATAGCTTCCAGATGAATTGGTAGAACTCAGGATAGGCTAGGTTTCTCTGAGCTGCAGCGTTTTGGCCGCTGTGAGATACCCGCAAACTCATCCACCATAGGAAAGCTAGCACCAACAGGTGTGATCCGGCTAGGAAAAGTCGATTGACCCCCGTTAGCCAGGGGGCAACTAGCGCCATACCTAGATAGCAGACGGTCAGAATACCCAACGCCAGCTTAAACACGGTGCGCTGACCCAGCTTTAGAGACAGAGTGCTGATGCCGTAGCGGCGATCGCCCTCAATGTCGGGAATATCCTTAAATAGCGCAATGGCAATGCTAAATAGTAAAACAAATGCCGTCAGCGCCCAAACTCGTCCAGGAACAGTGAAGGGAAGATTGAGGCGATCGCTAAAGTGCAGAAACAAGCCCAAATTCACAATGGTGCCCCGCACTGCCAAAATGCACACCGAGGCCCAAAATGGAAACCGTTTGAGCCGTGCCGGGGGCAGTGAATAGGCTGTGCCGATCAGCAGGCTCAGGCCCACGGTCACCAGCAGCCAAGGACCGCCCAAGACCGCTAAACTCATAGCCCCTAGGCCCGCTAAGCCAACAATCCAGCGGCCATCAGCAACAGAAAATTCTCCAGCGGCCAGGGGCAAGTGGGGCTTGTTAATGCGATCGATCGCAATATCTTCAAGCTGATTGAGCCCAACAATGTAAAGATTGCCCAACAGACAGGCCACCACGGCAATCCCAACTAAACCCAGCAAAGACTCAAAGGGAGCAGGGTTTTCGAATTCCAAATCAGCCAAAACAATGGTAGCAACGCCCATTACGCTGAGGCTAGTACCAATGACTGTGTGAGGTCGCCAAAATTTCCAAAGAGCGTAAAGCCAGGGGCGGGGAGATTGGGTAAAGCGCAGCCGCTTCCCCTGGGGCATAGAGGAGTTCGGCGGGGCAGCGTTGGTCATAAATCAAATCTTATCGCCAGGGGTTCAGTGTTCTAGCTTATCGGCTGATGGTTATTTATTGGCCTACTTTAGCCAGGCCAGACTAGATTTTTAGTCTTGAGTGGGCTTGCCCCGCATCGCTTCAATATCCAGACAGGTAACGATTACTCCGGCAATTGGCACCGCTAGAAAAAGCCCTAGAACTCCGGCTACCGTAGCCCCTACAATCAACGCAAAAAACATGACTACAGGATTAATATCTAGAGAGTCTTTCATGATGTAAGGCAGCAGCAGATTTTCTTCGATCTGTTCTACAGCAATGCAAACGACAACAGCTTGGATGGCTAACCATACCCCTTGGGATAGCAGCAGCAGGGATACAATGCTGATGCCCAGGGTGGCTCCAATGCCTGGAATTAGATTGAATAACCCGGCAATGACAGCGAGCACCAGCGGAAAGGGCATGCCTAAAAAGGCAAAGACTGCAAAGGTGGAGGTAATAGAAAACACAGCCAGCAGCAGGCGACCCCAAAAGAAGCCCAGCAAGTTGTGCTGAATGACGGTGTTGAATCGCACTTTGTTGCGAATAGGCAGGTTGTTGAGCAACCACCACCAAATTTTGGCCCCATCCAGCATCATAAACAGAGTTACGACCGCGATGAGAACGGCGAGCACCAGGTTGGCCAGGGTTGATTGCAGGAGTCCTAGCCCAGTTGTGAGAATGGCTACAGTCTGGTTTTGGAGCTGAGGCTCTAGACCCTGTAAATCGACGGGCAAATTCAGCGTTTCTAATAGATCTTCGACACTGCTGAGCCAGGGTATCACTGAGTCAGAAAAGTTTTGTACGCTGGCGGATAGCTGCTGCCCTTGAGATAACACCGCCATGCCCAGGGTGAGGGAAAGGCCGACAATGATGGCTAAGCAGGTGAGAAACACGGCGATCGCCGCCACCCCGCGCGGTAGCCACCGGCTGAGCCAGGTGACCGGATGATTGAGCAAAAACGCCAGAATAGTGGCGGTGACAAACACCACTATTAGTACTTCAAAGTAGGCTAGCAGCTGAACTGCGGCCCAACCGCTGGCAAACAACAGCAAGAATCGCACTAGGGTGCTGGTGCTCAAAGCAGCCCAGATACTAGCTTTGCTTTGGGGCGACGCTCCTGGGGCAATTTCTTCTTGGGGTTCCTCAGTTTTCATGGACTGGGGCTTCTTGCACGAGCACAAAGGGTTGCACAATCAACGACTGAAACTGCTTTTTGGCCGCTTGATCCCACACTTCTAGCTGCAAGGGCGAGGGCTTGGTGATTAGAGCTTCGGCAATCCAGCGGTTGACGGCGGCAGTATTGTCGGTGGCAATCGCCATCCCCACCTCGACTAAATCTAGCTGTCGATCGACCACCACCACTGCCCCCCGATTGGCGTGGGGGCTGATCCAGGCCCAATCGGCAGGGGCAAGCATATCGGTAAGTTCTTGTTTGAGGTCTTGGGACATGGGCTTGGCCGGTGCGATCGCGAACTTTTACAGGCTACCAGATGAGGCGAGAGTAGATGGGCAAGTCAGTGGATGGGTGAGAGGGGTAAGGGGATGAGGAGGTGGAGTGACTAACGGCCAAGGTCGTGGAGGCGATGGATTTCGGTGGCGCACTGGGTGGTGATGACCTCTAACCCCTCGCGGGCAGTGGAGGGGGGCGGGGCTATGGGGGCACCAATTCGAATGGTCAGGGGGGTAGGGCGGGGTATCGACGAACCCTTGGTGAAAATGCGTTGGGTGCCCCAGAGGCTAACGGGCAGCAGCGGTACCTGGGCTTTGGCCGCAATCAACGCCGCGCCGATTTTAGGCTCAGGAATGCGGCCATCGGGTGTGCGAGTGCCCTGGAGAAAAATGCCCACTGCCCAGCCCTGCTCCAGCTGCTTGAGGGCTTCGCGAATGGCGCTGCGATCAGCGCTACCCCGCTTTACTGGGTAAGCCCCGTAGAGGCGAATGGCTTGACTGAGCACCGGCACCTTGAACAACTCTTCTTTGGCCATGTAAGAGACGGGACGGCGCACGGCGGCGGATAGCAGCGGCGGGTCAAAGTCGCTGGCGTGGTTGGCAACTACCACCAGTCCTCCGGTTTTGGGCACCTGATCGGTACCGTAGACCCGGCCCCGAAAATATAAGCCCAGCATCGGGCTCACCACCGACCATTTGAACAGGTGGTACCACAGCAGGTTAACGGGGGGTTCGCGATCGCGACTCATGTCGGGCTTATTCTGTAAAACCATCAAAGTCCCTTTACCAAGGAGATTAGGACTGCCGTGGGAGCTCAGCCTGCGCTGGCGACCTGCTCTAGATTGCCTACGTTTACCAGCGCGAGTTCTTTGCAGGTGCGCTTGGTCAATCCGGTGAGCACGTTGCCCGGTCCCACTTCGACCACCGTATCAATCCCCAGTTCTGGCAACGCCAGGGTGATTTCGCGCCAGCGCACTGAACCCGTCATCTGCTGGACTAGACGCTGCTTCAACACCGACCCGTCAGTGGCAGGGGTAGGGTCTACGTTAGAGAGCACGGGCACTTGGGCCGTGGCAAAGGAAATTGGTTCTAAAACTGCCTGAAATGTTGCGGCAGCATCGGCCATCAGCGGCGAGTGGAAGGCACCGCTGACGTTGAGCTTCACGGCCCGCTTAGCTTTCATGCCTTCCATCACGGTGGTCACGGCCTCTGGGGTGCCCGAAATCACCACCTGACCTGGGTTGTTGTCGTTGGCCAGCACTACTCCAGGAGTAGCTTCGATTTTGGCAGCTAGCTCGTCGGCGTCAAAGCCCAACAGAGCGGCCATCATGCCGTCAGAGGCTTGGGCCATCAACTCGGCACGACGCTGCACTAGGGTGAGTCCGGTGGCGAAATCAAAGACTTCAGCAGCGTAGAGGGCGACATATTCTCCCAGGCTGTGACCGGCTACAACTGCTGGCTGGTGGCCCTGCTCCTTGAGCAAATCGACCAGAATGCTTTCTATGACGTACAGACAGGGCTGGGTATAGAGGGTGTTCGAAACCTTATCGTCAGTGTCTTGAACCACATCGAGCACTGACCAACCCAGGGTGGCCTCGGCTTCGGCAAAGCGCCCTTGGGCCAGGGCCACGGTGGCGAGGTCTGTCCCCATGCCGATCGCCTGGGAGCCTTGCCCAGGAAACACCCATGCTGCGTTTGTCATGCCTCTACCTTCCCGACTTGCGTGGCGATCGCGACCAGCCCCAACACCTGCCTTACCTCCTCCCCAGATTCAGGGATGGTTTGCAAAGTGATCAGCGCTGCCAGAACTACACAAGATACTGTCTCACAAAATGCCCATTGAAACCGCTGTGGAGAGGAGGGCTATCATGAGGGAAAGTCCCAAGTTGACCACAGTGACTTAGCAAAAAGAGAGGGGTGACTGTTACCCATAGGTGTTGAAGGTGCTATTGCCTAGCCCCATTGAATGATGGCAGAGCCCCAGGTTAGCCCAGCCCCAAAACCGGCGGTAGCAATCACATCTTCAGACTTGATTTTTCCTGCCCGCACGGCTTCGTCGAGAGCAATGGGGATAGAGGCGGCGGAGGTGTTGCCGTGACGGGCCATGTTGCTGACTACGCGCTCAGTGGGCACATTTAGGCGATCGGCTACTGCGTCAAGAATGCGCTGGTTGGCTTGATGCAGCACCAGCCAGTCGATATCGGCGGTGGTGAGGTTGGCCCGGAAGAGCGCTTTTTCGATCACTTCGGGGACGCGGTTGACGGCAAATTTGTAGACCTCGCGCCCATTCATGGTGATGGGGGCGAAGGTGCCTTTCTGAACGGTGATGTCTCCAACTAGCACCTCTGGTTCAGGCTGGTAAGCTAGGTTCAGGCAGTGATTTAAGGAGCCATCACTGCACAGCTCGAAGCCCAGCAGGCGATCGCGCTCAGCCGCCCGTAGAACCACGGCTCCTGCCCCGTCGCCAAACAGCACGCAGGTGGTGCGATCGTCCCAGTCCGTCCAGCGTGAGAGTACGTCGGCCCCGATCACCACCACATTCTTGAACACCCCAGTGCGGATATATTGAGCTGCCGTCACTAGAGCAAACACAAACCCTGAGCAGGCGGCAGTGAGGTCAAAAGCCACAGCGCGGGTTGCTCCCAAAGCCTTCTGTACCTGACAGGCCGTCCCAAATAAATCGTCGGGAGTAGAGGTGGCCAGCACAATCAAATCAACCTCTTCAGCGCTCACCTCGGCCATGGCTAACGCATTGCGGGCTGCCTCCGCCGCCAGAGATGCAAGGGAATCTTGAGGAGCTGCTACATGGCGCTGACGAATGCCGGTACGGGTCGCAATCCAGTCATCGGAGGTGTCAACGCGCTGGCTTAGATTGTCATTGGTAAGTTGTACGGTTAGGCAGGCTGAACCGCTGCCCACCAGTGACACACCGGGCATAAACTGTTCCACGGGTTATTCTCCGTCTGCTGCGGGGATGGCCACCCGCTGATACTGGGCCTGAATGCGGTCTTGAACGCGGTTGTCCACCGCCTCTTTGGCAAGTCGAATAGCGTTAAACACCGAGGGCGCCTGGGAGCTGCCGTGGCTAATCACCGTCACCCCAGCTACACCCAGTAATAGGCCACCGCCGTGCTCGGCGTGGTCGACCCGCTGCTTAATGCGACGCAGGTTAGGTTTGAGGATTGACGCCCCAATCTTGCCGCGAACGCCCTGGGGCAGCTCTTCTCGCAAAATTTGCAGCACCGACTCACCCACCGCTTCGGCAAATTTGAGTAGCACGTTGCCCACAAAACCGTCGCAGACCACCACATCAAACTGGCCAGAGAGAATATCGCGTCCCTCAGCATTTCCCGCGAAGGGAATGTTGGGGTTTTCTTCAAACAGTTGATGAGCCTTTAAGGCCAAGTCGTTGCCTTTGCAGGGTTCTTCGCCAATGTTGATTAGCCCAACACGGGGGGTATCGACTCCCAGCACGTAGCGGGAATAGATGGTGCCCATGATGGCGAACTGTTCTAGATACTTGGGGCGGCAGTCAACATTTGCTCCCACGTCTAAAATCAGCACCGATTTGTTGGCGACTACGGTGGGAAACACGGCCCCGATCGCCGGTCGGTCAATACCCTTCAATCGCCCCAAACGCAGCAGGGCGGCAGCCATCGCTGCCCCAGAGTGCCCTGCAGACACCACTGCATCGGCCTCA